>JBDGYV010000008.1:0-49153 GCA_039588915.1 Gemmatimonadota bacterium | reverse complement strand
ACAGTCGAGATGACCCCTGAAACAACCGATTGGAGGAGAATCGACGCCTCCATCGGACTCGCAGGACTGCTCCGTCAGACCCCGCACGAAGAGCTGCACCTCGATCGGCTTCTCGAGCGACATCCACTCTGGGATACCTGGCAGATACCGAACGGACTCGAATTGATCGCACTTGCCAATCCGCTTGAGCGACCAAACGACCCCGTCTGCGGTGACTGCGCGAGACCCTACCCATCATCAAGTCGCCCGGCCCCGGACTTCCGCCTCTATGTCCCCAGTGAGGACGCGGACCTCGCGCGAATAGCGATTCGGTGGCCTTCAGAGAGCTACCTACGGGTTGATGGCTACGTGGATGGCGACCAGGCTAAAGCGACACCCGGCATGTTGAGTTCGTTCTGTCGCTTGGCAGAAACAACTCAGCCTAGGGATTTCTTGAGATTCGCTAAGAAGTGGGGGGTGCTAGACTTGTGTGCGCATCTCCTCCCCACATCGCACAACCCAGACCCACTCACCTGCAGACCTATCTGCATCGAACCCACTACAACATGGAAAGAAACCGCATCTATCTTCGCTGCTACTCTGGCGATTTCCGCCAGCCTGCATCTTGGGCAACAAGGTCGGCGGGCAGACTGGTCGATCCTTGAGACACTATGGAATGACGGCTCTCGTTTCCATGGTAGGGACATCGAGGATCAGAAGCTCATTTTGGGAGCGCTCATTAACACAATGATGATTCGTGGCCAGGTCAGGCCCACCTACAGATGGAATATCGAAACCGACACTATTCAGGTGGGCTGGGCTGGCCTGGGTCTTTACGGTGCCTTGTGTGTAGAACTGGCCTTGACAGTCGCCAAGATCGACGGTTGGGCTACTTGCTCGGGGTGTCACAAGGCATACATCCCACGCCGACGCCCCCGGAAGGGCCAATTGAACATGTGCGACACCTGTCGAGACAGCCCGGTGCAATGGAGGATGCAAAAACGGAAGCTTCGTGAAAAGCGAAGACAAGAGAGGAGCAGGTCCGATTCCCGAAGTTCGAGATCGTCGAGTACTGAAAAAAACGCGTAGCGCTGCCGACCGTGAAATCGTGCGAACTGGACCCTATTTGGACCCTATTCGCTGATTCTGCTCTGAATGCGAAAACGGGTCACGGCTATAAACCCATGACCCGTAATTGATTGGATGGTCGGGGCGACAGGATTTGAACCTGCGACCACCTGAACCCCATTCAGGTGCGCTACCGGACTGCGCCACGCCCCGACGCTGAATAATCTACGCCAGCCACTTCGTGCGCCCAAGCAGCCACGTCGGAGTCAAGCGACGGCGACTGGCCTCGCGAGATCTGCTGCATGACGATTTCGTAGTGCAGGCCTTTGATCGCCAGCTCGAACGCCTTGACGAGATAAGCACCCGGGAAGCGATGGACACGGCGGCGGCGGATGGAGAACTCGCGACCCCAACGATAAAGCGACCGCAAGTCGTCAGCGGTCGGCGACCGCGCTCCGATCTGCTCCCTCAACCGCACTACCCACGCATTGACCTCGTCGAGCTTGCAGCTGGGCTCTGACCGGACGACCGCTTCGTGCGCACGGTCGATCAACGCCGTCATCGACTCGACGTCGCCATCGGTCAGTGGCGCGCTCGCTCTGCCGGCGAGCGCACGCAACTGGCGGTTCATCTCAGACGCCGCCCGTCCCGCCTCCCGGAAGCGGGCAAGATCAAGTCGCACGGCTTTCCACAGCAAACCGAAGTACCGACTGCGCCGCTTGTTGACAACGCCCTGGCGCCATACCGAGTGAAACGCCGCCTTAAGGTCCGACCGTCTCAAAAACCCGCCGCGGAAAATGTGCGGGTTGATGCGGTCCAGCAGCAGGGCCGCTCGCTGGTACATCTCACCCGGACTGAAAAGCGTCTCCAGCATCGCATGATACCCCGTCTGCATCTCCTCCCGGGTCATGTTCATCGGGATAAATTGCACTTCGTCGCTGGTGTTGTTGCCCGAAAACTCGTTCTCCCGCAACCGCCCTTCGCTACGGAGCCGTTCCGCCAGCGGAGTGTGCGGGATCGGGGTCAGCATTCCCGCCATGGCAGTCGGAATGGCTGCGTCCTTGGCGAACGACGCGATCGCCTGCCCCGTTTCGACGGTGTCCTCGTCGCTACCGAAGATGAAGCCGGCCATGACCTCGATCCCGGCGCGCTGGATCTTGGCGACGGTTTTGGCGATGTCGACTTTGACGTTCTGCTGCTTGTTCATCCCCTTGAGAGCGGCCGGATCGGGATTCTCTATACCAAGGAACACCTCGCCAAAACCGGCCTGCTGCATCAATGGCAGCAAGTGCGCCAGCTTGGGTGCTCCCAGATCGAGGCTCGCCTGGGTGTAGAACGAGAACGGGTAGTCGTGCTCGCGCTGGAACTCGATCATCTCGCGTAGAATCACTTCGATCGCCTGGGGGTTGCCGACAAAGTTGTCGTCAACGGTGAAGATCCCACCCCGATACCCGAGCTCAAACAGGGTCTCCATCTCCTCCCGGATCGACTCGAGCGTCTTGGGTCGAGTGAATCCCCCATTGAACTGGATGATGTCGCAGAAGTCGCACCGAAAACGACACCCGACGGTGGTCTGCATCATCAGCGCGCGATAGTCGTGGATGTCGAGGAGGTCCCACCTCGGCGGCGGTGTGTACTCCAGCTCCTTGAAGATCGTGCGGTCATTCAGAATCTTGCGCGCGCCAGGAGGCTCGCTGGCGATCGCCTCCGGAATCAGCAAAACAGGCGGTCCGTCCGAGTGGCGGCGACCCTCCGGGTGGTGGAGGATGCGGTTGATCGCCTCGATCCACTGACCTCCCTCGCCCCAGACCAGCACGTCGAGACCCTGGTGCAGAATCTCGTCGGATGGTGTTCCGGGTTCGAGGAGATGATCTCGATAGCTCGACGGGTAGGGTCCGCCGATCACCCACGGCGTCTCCAGCCCTTTCGCAGGTCCGCTGATAAGCTTGACGAGCGACGGCTTCTGGACCGACATGGCACTGGTGAAGACCGCATCGGCGGCGTCCATCCTCGCGCGCAGATCCGCATCCAGGACCCGTTCGACGTTGAGATCGATCAAGTCGAACGACCAGTTGTCGGGCATCATCGCCGCGAAGGTGATCAGGCCGAGAGGCGGAAACGCCGCCTTCCGACCGACCATCGACATGATGTGCCGATAGCTCCAGAAACTGGCTGGAAACTCCGGCGCGATGAGGAGCCCCTTCTTGGGCTCGTTGCATTCGGTCGCGGGTACACCCGCGATCTGCACTAAGGGTTCGCTCACTCCTCCCCCATCCAAGCCCGGCGAAGCATCAGTTGACGCTCGTTGGCGTCAGCTTGAACCTCGAACCCGACCGGCTGCCCCTGACCATCGGTGACCACGTCGATCCCCAGCTTTTCATAGTATTCGCTAATCGGCAGTGGCTCGGCATGCTTTACGTATCGCTCGAAGAAATCTTGCAGCTCGGGATACGTCATCGCGGCCACAACGTCATAGAAGCCGCAATCGGGAAATGCCCTGCCCTTGCCATAATAACGCATCAGCTTCTGAAGCAACTCTCGCAACCCGCTGTCACCATCCGAGAGATCGAGCAAGAGAATATCGAGAAGCTCTCCCACCAGCGCACCCCGTTGGTAGATATTCGCGTACTGGCTCTGGCCTTCGTCGCTGTACGATGTGAGAGCTAGCTGTTCGAGGCTGTAGTCGGCCCGGTACTGCCGGTCCGCCTGAAGCTTGCCCGCTATGACCTCGAGGTGCTCTTCGAGGTTGGTGAGTCCCGACCGCAGTTGCATCGCATGGGCACCCCACTCGGTGACGCCTTCGTACAGCCACAGGTGTGCCGACGGAACGGGCTCTTCGAAGTTGAAGCTCTCGATGATCTCGCTGTGAATGTTGAGCGGCGTGATGATGTGCAGGAACTCGTGAGCCGCGATGTCGGTGATAAACGCACCGGCCCGCTCCGAGAACGTGATGTCCGGCAACACGTACTCCGAGCTGTACGAATGTTCCCATGCCCCGGAAATGTCGCCGGCCCACTCGAAATGGTAGAGGAAGACGTAGCGGTCGACCGGCAACTCACCGAGAAACTCGGCCGCTGATTGCAACATCTCACGCATCGACTCGAGTAGCTGCTCGGATCTGACACCGCCGCTCTTCGAGTACGTATAGATCTCGACCACCGCACCACCGATCTCAGTGCTGGCAAGAGTCAACTCGCCAAGCAGGATCGGCGAATCCACCATATGGTCGTAGTCGTCTGCTGCGAAGCCGTCGTCAACGGCTCGTTCGAGCGCCGTGCCGACCTGCCAACCGTCGGGGTACTCGAGATGAACGTGGAGAGGCGTATCCTGGAGCCCGACAGGGTAACCGACGACTGCGTGCGCGTTGAAGAGCACGTGGTTCGCCTCGATCGAGGTTCCCGCCATGGGATAGATCGGGTGCACCTCGACCGGTGTGTCCCACGTCTCCGCGATCGTATACTCGATCGAACGCACTTGAGAGGGCTCCTCAATGCGCCATTGATTGACGGCTACTCGCTCCGTTTCCAACTTTTCGCCGTCGCCGTCGAAGGCTTGAAACGATTGCACGAACCGGCCCACATCCATCACCTGGTACGTTCCCGGCGCGGTGGACGCGAATTGGTAGATCGCATTGTCGGGTCCGAGGTTCTCCACGGCCAGCCGCACGTGGAACAGGTCTTCAGTGTGGTCTCGCAGGTCGATGTAATACTCGAGTGGTGCGGTTTGGCCCATCGCTGGAGTCGCGATCGTGACCAAAACGAACGCCGTCAACAGAACCCTGGGGAGCTTGTTTCTCATCTCTCGAATCCTCCTATACAGCAACTTACGTCACCCCACCTGAGACACAACCTCAATCGGACGCCCGTGGCGCTTTAGCGCCGGGTGCAGCGCCAGGAAAGTCGCGATCAACATGATCGGCGTGACGGCGAGCGCTGATTCACGGGCGCCGATCGCGTCGCCAAGGACGCCGGCGGCCAGGACGCCAACGGATCCGGCGGCCCAAGCCAAGCCCATCACGATGCCGGAGTAGAGCGCGGCGCGGTCCGGCCGAATCTCCTGAGCCATAACGACGATCGGCGGCAGGACCGACATGTTGACGAAGCCCGCAAGCACCATCGAGACCAAGGCTGCGAGGCTGCCCGCCGGAAACCAGAACGCGAAGAAATGCGTCGGCAACGCGGCCAGCGTGAGCGCCATCAGCAGCCAGCGGCGATCGATGCGATCGGTCAAGTACCCACCGGTCAGCGCACCGACGGCCTGTGCCGCCAAATACAACGACAGCGCATAAGCGCCGGACATCTCCGAGAGCCCCGCGTCGGCGTTGACGATCGGCGCCATCGTCAGGAACACGCGTTGGAAAAACGCGGCGATCGCGCTGACGCCGAACAGAAGCCCGAGCGGGCCGCGCAATGACCGAGCTAGCCTGCCGACAGTCAGCGATGGACCAACGGGGGCGAGCGTCACTCCCGCCGGAAGTACTGGGTACAGCACGATTGCCAGGATCACGACCGGGATGACCGCCACCCACAACCCTCGGAAGCCGAGCCACGCCACGATCCAGACGGCGATCAGCGGACCGGCGGCGTAGCCGGCCGAGCCACCCGACGAGAAGACAGCGTGCCGCATCCCGCTTCCCCGCCCACCGGTGACGTGCGCCGCGACGGCGACGGCCGGGGGGTGAAACGCCGCACTGCCGAGCCCACCGGCCGCGAGTAGCAATAGCAGCACGCCGAACGTCGGCGCCCAACCGATCATCGACAGAAAGATCCCGCTCACGACGGGACCCAGGACGATCATGAGTCGCCGGCCGCGTCGATCGGCGGCGTGACCCAGCAGTGGTTGCGCCAACGATGCAGCGATCGAGAGCGTCATCGTCGCTCCGGCCGCTGCGGCGATCGACATGTCGAGCTTCGTCATGAGACGCGGCAGGAACGGGTGGATAAATGCCGCGTAGGCGTCATTCGCGGCGTGAAGGATCGCAATCGCGAGGGCGACCTTCATCGCACTGCGCAGTTGTTTCATGGGTTGGCTTGGGTGTGTCATCTCTTCTCGTCCCGGTCGAACGCTGGAGAAGGCGCCAAGCTATCGTCCGTCCGGCGACCGGTCGACCGCAGAGGTCGTGGTTGTGAAGCCGCGACGCCGGCTGTTATCGTCCCTCCGCGATGGAGTTCACAGGATTCGACCTCGGGCAGTTCGACTTTCAGGCATGGCTCGACTCGGCGTGGGCGTTCGCCGGCCCGCGACTCGTCCTGTCGGCCGGTCAGCTCCTCCTCGTACTCGTCGTCTGGCTCGCCGCGAGATGGATCCTCAAGCGGATCGAGCACCGCCTGACGTCCCGCACAAAGACCGACCTCGACGACCTCGTGGTCCAGCTCATCCGCCGGGTCGTCCTGATATCGATCGTCTTCTGGGGCGCGTGGAGGTTGGCACAGATCTGGGAGCTGGGTCACATGTCGCGCACGATCGGCGCGGTCTGGATCGTGGCGCTATCGCTCCCGATCAGCGCGTTCGTATCGAGCGCGCTGCGGGTCATCGAAGAGAAGGTGGCGCCAAAAACCGAGAGCCGCCTCGACGACACCGCGCTGCCGCTGCTCAATCGGATCGTGCGGGGGCTCGTGGTCGGCCTGGGCATCCTGATCGCGCTGACGTTTCTCGGCATCAACATCACGCCCATCCTGGCCGGCGCCGGCGTGATGGGCCTCGGTGTGTCGCTGGCCGCCAAGGACACCCTTTCCAACCTGATCGCGGGGCTGCTCTTGATCATCGATCGCCCGTTTCAGGTCGGCGACCGGATCGAGCTGTGGAACGCTCCGACCGAGACCGGTTCCTGGGGCGACGTGATCGAGATCGGGCTCCGGGCGACCAAGATCAGAAACCCCGACAACTTGATCATCGTGGTGCCAAACAACGAGATCATGCGTCGCGACATCATCAACTACACCGCGTCGGGACGACACATTCGACTTCGGATTCCGTTCGGAATCGCCTACGATGCCGACGCGGAGAAGGCCAAGGCGGTGATCCTCGAGGCCGCCAGGGCGACCGACGGCGTAAAGGCGACCCCTGAACCGGTTGTCATCACTCGCGGGTTCGGCGATTCAACGGTCGATTTGGAGCTTAGGGTGTGGATTCGGGAGGCCCGCGACAGGCGCGTGATCGGCGACGCGATCGGCGATCAAGTCAAGCGAGCGTTCGATGAGCGTGGGATCGAGATCCCGTTCCCGCGGCGCGACATCGTGATCCGCACCGAAAGCGGCGAGCCTACCCCTCCAGCGGAGTAAGCTCGCACGCGCTCAGACTGTCCGATCTAACTAGGCTGCTTGACCACCCGAATGTAGGGCAATGGCTGTTCCCACCCGTCCGGGAAACGCTTCTTGGCTTCTTCGTCCGAGACGGCCGGTGCGATGATGACGTCGCCGCCCATCTCCCAGTTCGCCGGAGTCGCGAGCTGTTTTTCCGCGGTGAGCTGGCACGAATCCACCAGCCTCAGGATCTCCGCGAAGTTGCGACCAGTGCTCATCGGGTAGGTAAGGGTCGCCTTGATCTTCTTGTCGGGCCCGATTACGAAGACCGAACGCGCCGTAGCGTTATCCATCGGTGTCCGTCCTTTGGACGTATCACCGGCGTCGGCCGGCAACATGTCGTACGCCTTGACCACGTTGAGTTCGGGGTCGCCAATCAGCGGGTAGTTGACCGCGTGTCCCTGCGAAGCCTCGATGTCCTTCGACCAAGCCTCGTGGTCGCTGACGCCATCGACGCTGATGCCAATGATCTTGCAGTTGCGCCGATCGAACTCGCTCTTCAGGCCTGCAACGGCCCCGAGCTCGGTGGTGCAGACCGGCGTGAAGTCCTTGGGATGTGAGAAAAGAATCGCCCAACCATCGCCAATCCACTGGTGGAAGTTGATCGTCCCCTCGGTCGTATCCGCCGCGAAGTCCGGGGCGGTGTCGTTGATTCGTAGCGCCATAAGTTCCTCCTTCGAAGTTACAGAAGCCGTGAAGTTTACTTCAGTCGCCCCAATCCTTCCAACTCCAACTCGATCACCCGCTTGTCGATCTGGTCGACGCGTAAGATCCGGTGGTGGTTGGTATCCGCGACGTACACCATGTGACCGGCCGAAGCCAAGCCCATCGGCTCGTCGAGCTGGGCCTCGAACGGCTCCACCGCCTCAACCGCCCGGCTTGCGGGCTCCAGAGTCTTGAGCTTGTGGTTGTACGTGTCGGCGATCCACAACTGGTGGACGCCTTGTGCCCAAGCGAGCCCGGCGAACGAGCCCGTTCCGACCAGCGTCGTGACCTCCGACCCGGGCTCGAACCCGACCGCGCGCACGCCGGACGACTCGGCATCAGCAAAGAACAACTGCTCGCCATCGGTCGCCAAGGCCATCGGCTGCGCTAGGGCGGCCGTCTCAGGCGACCCGTCGGTGATGTGCTCGGCCGCCGAGCCGGCGTGGGGCGCGAGCTGCCCCGACTTGAGATCGAGCCGCCAGATCTGATGCGCGCCGACCATGGCGATAAACAAGTCATAGTTCCACATCAACACATCCCACGGGGAGCGCAGCGCACTCTCAAGCGCGTTGCCGGCTACAATCGCGTGATCGGCCAACTCTCCGGTCCCGGCCATCGTCGCGACCTCATCTGAAGCGAGATCGACCATCCGCACGGCGTGATTCCCGCGATCGGCCACGATCAACATGTCACCCGAGAGCGTCAATCCCTGCGGTTCGTTGAACGCCGCTTCGTCGATCGAGCCATCGGCGAACCCGGCCTCGGTGCCGCCGATCACCTTTCGGACCTCGAACGAGTTCCCTACGATATGACCGAACACCACACGGTGATTGCCCGAATCGGAGACCGCCAACCGGCCCTCGATGTCGGCTGCCAGATTGCCTGGGAACTTCAGTCCGCCGGACGGGCCCGCTTCCTGTCGCTCGCTTACCGATGTCGCTTCTCGATTCAAGGTGCCCCTCCTTTAGTCGGCGTCGCCCTCGCCGGGCTCGACGTCGCCGCGATGAAACGCATCGACGTACTCGATCAACTTCCCCAGATCGCGGGCCAGCGTCTCGAACGTGTCCTTGACCCGCGCCTCATCGAGTTCAACCGACAGCTGGCCGCTGCCCTTACGCATCTCCGCCAACCGCTGCCGCGCACCCTCGATGGTGTACTTCTGCTCATAGAGCAATTCCTTGACGAGCTGCACCATCTCGATCTCGCGCTTGCGGTAGGCGCGATTGCCGGCCCGGTTCTTCACCGGCGCCAGCCCTTTGAACTGGGTTTCCCAGTACCGCAGGACGTGCGGCTTTAGATCGGTGATCTCGCACACCTCCCCGATGGAGTAGTACTCCTTCTTCGCAATCGGGTTCAACGCCATCGCTTACCTCCGCTCGAACTCGGGCTTTAGTTCCCTCGCCATGAGCTCCTCTAACACAATCCGTGGGCTCTTGGCTTCGTACAACATTTCGTAAACATGATGCGCGATCGGCATCTGGACCTCGGCGCGAAGCGCCAGGTCGTGCACCGACCGGGTCGTGCGTACCCCCTCGGCTACCATCCGTATGTCGGCCAGGATCGCGTCCAGCGTCTCGCCGCGACCGAGCCGCACGCCAACGGTCCGATTGCGGGACAACTCGCCGGTGCAAGTCAGCACCAGGTCGCCGAGACCGGCCAGCCCCATGAACGTCAGTCGCTCGCCACCCAACGCCATGCCGAGCCGCGAGATCTCGGCCAGCCCGCGTGTAATGAGCGCCGCGCGAGCGTTGTGGCCGTACTCGAGACCGTCCGCGATCCCGGTCGCGATCGCGACGATGTTCTTGACCGCCGCACCCAGCTCGACTCCGACCACGTCGCTTGACGTGTAGACTCGAAATCGGGAACCGGCAAACGCTTCACACGCGCTCTCCGCCACCACCGGATCTTCGGCTGCGAGCGTCACCGCCGTCGGGTAGCCGCGAGACACCTCCTCGGCGAACGACGGACCCGACAACACCGACACCCGGGCGGCACGACCGGACCCCAGAACCTCGGCCAACACCTCGGTCATCCGTTTGAGCGTCTCGTTCTCGATCCCCTTGGAGGTCGAGACGATGATCGCGTGGTCGGCGATGTGAGGCGCGGCTTTCGTCATGACCTCGCGAACGGCGTGGCTCGGCGTGGCTGACACGATCATCCCGGCGCCGCTGACCGATTGCTCTAAGTCGTCCGTTGGCTCAACGTCGGGGCTCAACTCGTGTTCCGACAGGTACCGCGGGTTGCGTCCGGTGTCTCGGATCGCGGCTACCAAGCTCGGGTCGCGCCCCCACAGCCGAACGGTGTGGCCATTCCGCGCCAAAAGATCGGCCAGCGCCGTTCCCCACGAGCCGGCGCCCACCACCGCGATGACGCGACGATCGCTCACGTCGCCCCCGCTCCGGTTGGACCGCTCGGCCGAATCTGCTTCTCTTCGCCGCGCTTCAGACGTCCGATGTTCTCGCGATGGGTCCAGAAGACAAACACCGTCAGGAACGTGGTCAGTGCCACCAGCGGCCAGCTCCCTGGCAAGCCCCCGGCGTGCAACACCCACACGGCGATCAACAGCACCAGAGCGGCACACAACGACGCCAACGACACGATTCGGCGCCACCCGACGACCGCAAACCAAACCACTGCGGCCAACCCGGTAGCCAACGGAGCCAGCGCCAAGAACACACCCGCCGCGGTGCCGATCCCCTTGCCGCCTTTGAACGCCAGAAAGATCGAGTATACGTGCCCCAGCACCGCCGCGACGCCCAAAACCACCGCGTAGGTGCCGGGCTCGATTCCACCGGCAAACCAGCGCGGCAGAAACCAAACCGGCAAGAACCCCTTGGCGACGTCGACCACCAGCACGACCAGCGCCGGCCATTTGCCGAGATTGCGATAGACATTGGTTGCGCCGTAGTTGCCACTGCCGACCTTCGATAGATCGACCCCCCGCACCCTGCCCGCTAAAAACGCGGTCGGGAACGACCCCGCCAAGTACGCCAACACGATCCCCCCGACCGCGCTCACTGTGCGTCCTCTTTGGGGGTGGCACCGACCTTGGCTCGGGCTCGTGAGGTCGCCTGCCGAAAGAAGATCTTGAGCGGAACACCGACGAAACCAAACGCGTCGCGTAACTGGTGTTCGATGTACCGCCGATAGTGTTCCGGAATCGCCGCCGGGTCGTTCGAGTAGAACAGGATCAGCGGCGGGCCCGTCTCGACCTGGTGGCCGTACAGGATCCGCACTACCCGACCCCGGCGTCGGCCTTTGGACTGGGGCGGGTGAACCCTCGTCGTGGCGGCATGAAGCACGCGATTGAGGTCCGGCGTGGGGATCTTCTTGTGCCACTCGTCGGCCACGCGGATCGCCTCGTCGAGCGTCCGCCGGACCCGTTGCCCGGTCAGCGCGCTCAACGTGACGATCGGCGCGTACGCCAACCGCGGTGCCTGTTCACAAAACGCCGTTTCGTAACCAACGGCGGTGCGGTCGTCCTTCTCGACCAGGTCCCACTTGTTGACGCACACCACGATCCCCCGGCGTCGCTCCTCGACCAGGTTCAGAATGCGCATGTCCTGCCGCGACAACGAATCGGTGGCGTCGAGCATAACGATCGCCACCTCAACCCGGTTCAAGCTCCGCACGGCGCGGAGATACGTGTAGTACTCGACGCCCACCCTCATCGCCGAGTGGCGCCGAATCCCGGCGGTGTCGACCAACCGGATCCGCCGTCCGTCATACTTCATCGTCGTGTCGATGGCGTCACGCGTGGTGCCCGCTTCCGGCGAGACGATGAACCGTTCTTCACCGAGTAGTCGATTGAGAAACGATGACTTGCCGACGTTTGGTTTTCCCAAAACGGCGATCGCGACTTCATCGGGATCTAACCGCTCTTCGCCAGACTTTGGCGGCAACGCATCAACAACCGCATCCAGCAAGTCACCCGAACCGGTCCCCGCCAGCGCCGAGACCGAGCGGGGCTCACCCAGGCCGAGCTCGAAGAACTCGTACACCAGCTCACGCTGACGCGTGCGGTCGATCTTGTTGGCGGCCAGGATCGCCGGCCGTCCGCTTTCGCGCAGCATTATCGCCGCGTCCCGATCGGTGGCCGTGATGCCGGCCTGTGCGTCGACGACGAGCAAACACACGTCGGCCTCGTCGATGGCGGCTTGAATCTGAGCGTTGACCTCTCGCTCCATCCCTTCCTGGCTCTCGGGAACGAGACCACCGGTGTCGATCAGCGTAAACGTGCGACCGTTCCACTCGGCGGTCGCCGTGTGACGATCCCGCGTCACTCCGGGCTGATCGTCGACGATCGCCGTGGTCCCGCCGAGGAACCGATTGAAGAGCGTGGACTTGCCGACGTTCGGGCGGCCGACGATGGCGACCACCGGCAAACTCATGCCGCGTCCTCGTCATGGACCGAGTCGGCTTGTCGGTAGTAGACCGACTTCTGGTAGGCGGAGAAAGTGTTCTCGATCAGCAGCTTGATCAGTACCGCCAGCGGAATCGCCAGCAAGAGCCCGATCAGACCGAAGAACGAACCGAACCCGACGATCGCCAACATCACCCATACGGGGTGCAAACCGACCCGGTCGCCGACGATCTTGGGCGACAGGAAGTAACCGTCAAATGCCTGAACCACCAGGAATACCCCGGCCACCTTCAGGAGCGAGATCCAGATCGGTACCGTCACCAGGGCGATAAAGAGCGCCGGGATCAAGCTCACCACCAGCCCCAGGTACGGCACGATGTTGAACACACCGGCGATGACACCCAGCAACACCGCGTTCGGGAAACCGACGATCCAGAACCCGATGCCGGTCGCCAAACCGACAAACAGCGCGACCAGCAATTGGCCACGCAGGTACTCACCCAGCAACGTGTCGTAGGTTTCGAGAAACGAAAGCGTCCGCACACGGTGATCTCGCGGTACCAACCGCCCTACCGATCGCTCGATGCTATGGAAGTCACGCAGCAGGTAGAAAGTCAATACTGGCGTCAGTACGGCGTAGCCCAAGATCGTGAACGCCGTCTGAACACCACGACCAAGACCGATCGCCGCACCCCACGAAGGTTGGAGCGAACGGATCTGCTCGCTGAGGAAAGCCATCACGTCCTGGCTCTCGATCTCTAAAGCGCGTTCGAACTGGATGTCGCGGATGAGCGGCAGCGGACTGTCCGCGAACGCCTGGACCTGCGCTTCATACCACCGCTGCAGGCCGGCCAGCATCTCCGGCAGGTCCTCCAGGAACTGGCGCCCCTGTTCGAACACCATCGGAATGACGAGCACCAGCGAGAGCACGACGAGCAGGCCCGCCAAACCCACCACCGCTACCGCCCCCCACGTGCGACTGATCCCCTGTCGCTCCAACCGGTCGACGAGCGGATCCGCCACGTAGGCCAGAATCAACCCGAGCGCGAACGGCGCCAGGAACGCGCCGGCGACGTGAACCAGCCACAACAGCGTCAGCGTACCGAAGGCGATGACCAGCCGGCGGTACGCCTCGGTACCGAACAGCGGCGTCAGCAGGTAGACGAGCACCAAGAACAGGACGATCGGTGACAGCACGGGCCGCACCGACCACACGAAAAAGGCCAGCAAAAGGGCCCACGCGATGATCATCGTTGGGCGTCGTTGTTCCATCGAAACAGCCTCCGAGGAGCCCGGCTAACCGCCTTTAATCACAACAGATAGGAAGGTCAAGCTCAGATCGAGCTTGAAGGCAGGAGTTTAGAGGCGGTAGGGGCGGAGTGTCAAGCGCCAGACGCCTACTCTCATCGAACAATCCTCCTTATGGGCGTCAATTATCGTCGGCGGTGCCGCGTATCTCTTCGAGCAGCACTCGCGCGTTCGGATCCCCAGGCCGCAGCGCCACCAACTCCTCGGCATATCGTATCGCCTTTGCCCGCGATCCGGCCTCGCGGTGAAGCGTCGCTAGACCAGCCAGCACGTCGGGATCGGTCGGATGCAATCGACCCGCAGCCTCCAGCGTCACCAACGCTCGGCCAGTATCGCCAGCGGAGTGCAAGGCGACGGCCAAAACATACGCGTAGCGCGCCTGATCGGGCCTCAGCTCGACGGCTCGCTCGAGCTCATCGACCGCCTCTTGTTGTTGGTCTTGCCGCACCAACACGAGCCCTAGGGAGTGATGAAGTTCAGCGTTATCAGGTGACATCGTGAGTCCCTGACGAAGCAACGCCTCGGCGTCGTCCTCACGTCCCTGCAAGCGATAGAGATCGGCCAAGTTGACGTAGGCGGGCACGAAACCGGGGTTGATCGCGAGCGACGTCCGCAACGACGCTTCCGCACGCTCAAACTCCTCCGTAAACGCGAAGAACAGGCCGATGTTCAGATGCGACTCGGGTCGCTCGCCGTTGACGAGCTGGGCCGCTATGTAATCGGCCTTGGCCTTTTCGAACGCTTCACGCTGCTCCGGCGAGAAGAGATCCTTGGGAACAGACGACAGAACGCGAGCGGCAATGACACGAACACCAAGAACCGGATCCCTAAGCGCCAAATGTCCCATGTCGAGCCGCACATCAGGACCGACCAGCTCGAGCGCCGAGACGGCGGCTGCGCGGATCATCGGATCGCCATCACCCAGGCCGCGTTGAATCGTCGGGGCGGCACCTGGACCGGCGTACGGCCGCATCAACGAGAGCGCAGTAGCGCGTATTATGTTGGTCGCCCGGTCGTCGTCGGCGATTTGCACCAGCGCGGGTCCCGCTTCAGGCCGACCCGCACGCGCCGCCCGAAATACTTCTCCGTAGTGCGGTGTGGTCGAGTGTGGACCGTACCAATCCTCCACCGCTTGTACTGCCCACGTGGCGTCTTGATCGGTGTGGCACGCCGTGCAGGCGTTCGGTGCACCGAGCGTTAGCGTAAGATCCGGTCGCGGCACCCGCATGCTGTGATCCCGCCGCGGATCAACCACCATGTAGTTCTGGCTCGGCATATGACACTCGACACACGACGCGCCACTCGACTCGATCGGGTGAAAATGGTGATCGGGCGTGTCGAACTTTGTCGGAACGTGGCACATAGCACAGAGCTGATTGCCGGGCGCCCGCAACGCTAGCGAGTGCGGCTCGTGACAGTCGCTACAGGTCACACCCGCGCCGTACATTGTGCTCTGAAGAAACGACCCGTACACGTAGACCTCGTCTAGAATCTGACCATCGTCGTAATAGAGTCCCTCCTCAAGCACGACCGGGAGATGGGTCTCCATGAGCGGCTGACCGTATTCGTACTCATCGCGGATCACCGCCCGCCGACTGTGACATCGAGCACAGGCATCAGTCTCGGTTCGCTCGGTCGGGATGGGGACGCGACTCGTGATCCCGGTGGTCGCGTTGGGAATCCACTCGACCCCGCGACGATCGTGGAATTCGATCACGAGACCGGTGTCACCTTCGTCGTTACCCGACTCCGCCCACGCTACGTGGCGCGATCCCGGGCCGTGGCAAGACTCGCACGCCACGTCAATCTCGGCCCACGTCGTGTCGTACCGATCATTCTCCGCATCGTAGTTTTTGCGCAGATCGGTCGAGTGGCACTCGGCACACATGTAGTTCCAGTTCTGGTTGGGACCGGTCCAGTGGAGCTCGTCCTCGTGATCGATCTCTTCGTCGGGGTAGATGTGGTACCAGCGTTGGCCCCCTTCCCCCTCCGGTCGCGCGTCCCAAGCGATGCTCAGAGCCTGGTATCTCCCGTCGGGAAACTCGATCAAGTACTGCTGTAGGGGGTCAACCCCAAACGTATACGCGACTTCATGTTCGCGAAGCTCGCCATCGAGTCCGTCCGTGCGGACGAAGTACTTTCCGTCGCGGCTGGTGAACGTCGACGTTATGCCGTAGTTAGTGAAAGACGCGTCGTCGAAGTCGCCCAGCACGGTCGTCGAATCCGCGACTTCCATCGCCAGATCGTGGTGCGAACCACGCCACAGGGAGTCCTGGGCCGCGTGGCAGCCAACACACGTCTGGCGCCCCACAAACGAGGCCTCCGCGTCGCTATAGGAATCGGATGATTGGCACCCGGTCAGAACGGGTGTGACCGAGCACAGAACAAGGAGGAAGCCCCTGGTACGTGGCATCGACATCAGAGGGATCTCCAACCCAGGGTGGCGGCGGATGTGCTTGAGCATCCCGGCATCTACCCTAGCGCCAAATGTCGAGGAGTTGCCCGTCGATATCGGTCCGCACCTCGGCGTCACCGTGATCGAATCCCAAGATTCCACCGAATCGCGGCACCTCCCACGCGATCCGCTGGGGTGGTTCCATGCCGAACAGCCCGAGGATCGTTGGATAGATGTCGACGGTGCGCGGCATCCGACCTTTCTCGAACAGCCGCTCGGCTTTTGCGACGTCGAGCTTGGGGCCATGGATTAAGAGCGGCACAACGATGTGCTCCCGTCGGAGCGCACCGTGAAGCCCCTCTTGCATCTGGTCCCACGGCTCATATCCTGGCGCTGCATCAACGATGATGTCGCCTGAATTTGGTCCGTCCAAAAGCTGTACGACCTGGACAATCCCATCCGGGAACTCCGATGCGCGCGTTGCCGCGGCCCAAGCGTCACCACCGTAGAAGAGTTCTTCGCCCACCATCGCCCGAGTACCCTCGAACGATGCATAGGCGAGCGGATCCACGCCAAACTCGACGGCGTACGAGTATTCCGGCTCTCTACCATCGTCACGGCGAGCGCGGATCACCGCCGCACCCGAACGGGAAACGATGTGGTACTGAAGTTGGTTCCGATCCGATGCATAAACGTGTGAGACCTGAGGATACATCAAGAGCGCTTGAACGAGATCGACCGGCTCGCGGTTGCTACGCTCCACCTCTTTCGCCTGGTATGCGCGAAGCTCCTCGTATGACGGCCGCGCCGTCCAATCTTCGAGCGGCGCGCCAGGCTGGCGGAAATACAGTTGCACGTTGCCATTCCCCGAGACGGCCCCTATCCCTGCCCACTCGCGATGGGAACCCTCTCGCCAACGATCCATCTCGCGCCCCGACCCTCCCATCATGTTCAAGTAGGAATCGTGAATCGGGATACCGGTGTCCTGCGAAAGACGCCGGATAACGTTGAAGTGTGCATCCGGTGCGTCGCCCACTGTGCTCGTGCCGTGATCGGCAGTCACGATGATCGTAAGATCATCGAGCTTACCGCGCTGCCGAAACACATAGCCGATTGCGCCCATGATCTCGTCCGCTTGGCGTAGCGCCAAAGTATACTCATCCCCGACGCCGTAGTGGTGCGAGGTGTCGTCGGGCAGTCGAAGTGAAATCATCGAGAACTTCGGCGTGTGGCCCAGCTTCCGTGCCGACCATCGCCTCTCGCGAACCACTCGTTCGAGACTTGCCAGGCTGAAGAACTCCTCTATTAGCAATCGCCGCCGGCCCCAACCATCCCATGGGAAGAGATCGCCTTCAAACTCGGCAATGTCATTGAACCGCTTGATGCTGAAGTCGGGGCTCAAGTAGTTCAAGAACGAGAGCAGGTTCTGAAGATCGTTATCGGCCACGCGCCCAAGACCGTACATGCCGATTGCGCCCGGCAAACTGAAGTAGTTCTCGTGAAGCGGGTGGATGACGGCTCCGTTGTCACGCCATCCTCGCCGCGTCACGAATCCTGCTTGGTTGAACGTCTCTTCGCGTCCGAGGACCTCAAATATCATCGGAAACTCCGTGGTCAGATCCTCACTGATCTCTTTCGTGTGCCGGCCTATGTAGGCCCGAAACGATTTCTCGCTCCGCAGATACTGACGAATCCCGGAGAGGTGCGACTTAGCCGGGAAAAGCCCCATCAGGAACGGCGCGTAGGCTGGACCGGTCGTACTCGGCCAAACCGACGTTCCCGCGGTGTACACGCCGTGCTTGACACCGTTTGAATCGGGCGCCAGTAGCCGTCTTAGATATGGGAGCTCACCGGACTCGAGCATCGACCGAAATACCGTCTCGCTCGCTCCATCGAGAACAACGAGAACGACCGGATCTTTTACAGGCTGTCGTTCGGAATCTGACGATGTCGCCAGGATGAAAAGAAGAACGGCGAGAACTGGCACCGCCAGCCAGGCGAGCTTCATCTCGGCCCTACCCTCGGCAAACTCATCGGGTTTTTGGAGCGGGCGACCGGATTCGAACCGGCGACGTCCAGCTTGGGAAGCTGACATTCTACCACTGAATTACGCCCGCTCGCGGCGTACAAGCGCAAGATATTAAAAAAACGGGCGACAGCACAATCGAGCCGTCACCCGTTCCTTTTTCCCTGCCTGAACCTCAGCTACATGATGTCGTACCGAACGCGTGGGTTCTCGGCCGGTGTCGAGAACTGGACCGTCACGTTCTCGGCCTCTCCGGCGGGCAGCGGCTCCCCCGCCACCGACATCTCCTTGGCCTCCAGCACGTCGCCATCAGGCGAGATTAGCATGAACTTGACCGTCAGATCTTGAACCGGCTCCTCGGTTCGATTCGAGAACGTTGCCTGGACACCCCACGTCTCGTCACTTTTCTGACTCAGACGCAACGCTTCGAGCTTGAGCGGGATCGCCTCAGCGTAGCCAAACGCCTCCATGGCACCGTCCGCGTCACCCAAATCACGCTTGACGTACCCCATATACTCCCACGCCTCGGGGTTATCGGGCTCGAGCTCGATTTGCCTGGCGAGAACCGTTTTGGCGCCCTCCAAGTCGCCGCTCTGGATACGCACAAATGCCAGATACGACAGTGGCTCGGTGTTCTGCGAATTGCTCATATCGACCGCCCGCGTCAGCACTTCGTCGGCCAGCTCCAACTGTTGCGCGTTGGCCAACCGGAACCCGAAGTCGGTCAAGACATCGGCGTTGGCGCTCTCGGAGTCCATGATCTTGCGAATGATCGGCTCTGCCTTCTCCATGTTGCCGAGCGTCGCGTGCAGCCCGGCGAGCTGGATCTCGACCTCGATTTCGCCGGGGTTATCGACCAAATAGTTCTCATACACGGTTGCGGCTTCGCCCGCGACTCGTTCAGCCTGATTGATGTTCCCCGCGGCGGCTGCTTCCTCGGCCTTTAGCTGATACGTCTGGCCGAGCCTCAAGAGCGCCCCTTTATAGGCTGGGTCTAATTCGAGCGATCGCTTGAAGCTCTCGATCGCCAGATCGTACTCCTTCTTCGTTTGGTGGACCGCGCCCATACCCAGATGGCCTTCCTTCCCCGTCGGGTTTACCTCGACGGCAGTCCTGAGCGTGCTCTCGGCAGCTTCGACGTCGCCGGCCGCCAACAATCGCACGCCTTCGTTCACCATCGGCCCCCACAACGCCATCTTGGCTTGATCGATGTCGTCTTGCAGCTCATCGCCTACGCCGGGATTGCCGTTCAGGCTATCCGCGATCGCCAACAGGCCGAGCGCCTTGTAGCTCGAGTCTGGCGACACGCGAGCCAGCGCTATCGCGTACAAGTACTGGTACTCGGAGTTGTCGGTGCACCCGTCGAGGTTCTCGGCCAGCACCTGACGCGCGTCGGCCCATTTGTTCTTCGAGATTCGGGCCTTCGACCCGTTGATGTAGGCTTGACACGTTTGACCGTAGCCAAGCTCAGCGCTCAAGAGCACCAGCGCGCCGGCGAGCAGGATCCGTTTCATCGATGTCCTCCATAGAAGAAAATCAGGCAGCGCAAGATTATACCTCCAGATCGGGATCGGGTTCCAGCCGCGCCAACTCAGCCGTCAGCGCCGCGACCACGTCCCGGACGGAAACCCCGCGGGCTTCCGCGATCGCCCGGCAAGCATCGAACTCGGGCCGCAGCTCGACCCGGCCGTCGCGCCGCCGCACGCGCTTGACCGCGACCGGCCCGAACGACGTGTCGACCTCGATCGATTCGCGGGCCAGCGTGTAGCGGGCGACGCTCCAATATCGAACGCCAAGCGTCGTGGTCTCGTTAAACAGCACTTCGGTCGTCGCGTCGATCGCCTCATGCGGCGCCAGCAGCCGTACCGTGACACCCGGCCGCTGCTTCTTCATCTGCACCGGCACCCAGTGCACCTCGACCGCACCGGCCGCGTACAATCGGTCCGCCAACGGTCCGAACAGCCGCGGCTCAAGATCATCGAGGTCGGACTCGACGACGGCCAGCTGCTGAGCTGGCTCGCGGCAGTCGCCGACGACCAGTCGTAACAGGTTTGGTTGTTCCTCCAGCTCACGAGTTCCGGCGCCGTAGCCCACGTGATCGGGCACGAAGTCAAGTGGCAACCCCTGGACACGCGCTAGTGTCGTCACCAACGCCGCGCCAGTCGGAGTGGTGAGCTCGACCGGAACCGCCGAGTCTCGAATCTGCCAGCCCTGGACCAGCTCCATGACCGCAGGTGGCGGAACCGGTAGCCGACCGTGACTGGTCTCGACCCAGCCCGAACCCAACGTGAACGGTGAAGCGTGCAGCGCCCCGACGCCGAGACTCTCGAGACACCACACGCTGCCGACGATGTCGACGATCGCGTCCAGTGCGCCGACCTCGTGGAAGTGAACCTCGTCTATCGTGGTGCCGTGGACTTTGGCCTCGGCGTGGCCGAGCCGCTCAAAAACTTGCCGTGCCACATCGGTCACCGTAGCACTCAGGTTGGCACTTTCGATCCGCTCGATGATCTCGGTCAACGAGCGGCGCAACGCCGAGTCCGGGACCTCGACGTGGCAGAGAGTGGCGGTGATACCATGGCGTGACACGGTTTCGGTCCTGAGCGTGACCCCGTCCAGCGCCAGTGGTTCGAGCGCCGCCTGGAGTTGCTCTAACTCCACGCCCGCGTCGAGACACGCTCCGAGCAACATGTCGCCGCTGACACCCGAGAACATATCGAGATAACCGACCCGCATGGAACCAAGTGTAGCCCCGCCGATCGCCATCACGCCGCACTCATGACGGCGGGATACTTGAGGCCGTGTCCGGTGACAAAACACACCACTCGTTCGTGACGCTCGATGGCACCGGTCTCCAGAAGCTCTAGCAGTGCGGCGACCGTGGCGCCGGCTTCCGGCCCGGCCGAAATCCCCTCCAGGCTCGCCAGTCGGTGGGCACCGTCGAGCAGCTCAGGATCCGTTACGGCGACCGCCGTGCCACCCGAGGATCGGAGCGCAGCCAGGATCAGGAAGTCACCCAACGCGGACGGGACCCGGAGGCCGCTGGCCACCGTCTCCGGGTCGGTTGCCGGCGGAGCGGTGTCCGCACCGGCCCGAAACGCGGTCACGATCGGCGCGCACCCGGTCGCTTGGACGGCGATCATTCGCGGTCGCTCGGGACCGATCCAACCCAGCGTCTCGAGCTCGTCAAACGCCTTCCACATGGCGATCAAGCCAGTGCCGCCGCCGGTCGGGTAGAGGATCGCGTTGGGCAATCGCCAACCGAAGGCTTCGGCCAGCTCGTACCCCATCGTCTTCTTGCCCTCGATTCGGTAGGGCTCGCGCAACGTCGAGAGGTCGAACGATCCGTCTTCGGCGATCCGCTGGCGGACCCATTGACCCGCATCGGCGATCGACCCAGCGACAAGCTGGAGATCCGCGCCAAACGCGCGACACTCGTCGATGATCGGCTGTGGTGTCGACTCGGGCATCGCCACGGTGCAGGTGAGACCGGCAGCGGCGCAATAGGCCGCAGCGGCGCTACCGGCGTTGCCGGCGCTCGGGAGAATCACGCCACGCGCGCCCAGCGCTCGCGCGCGATGCACCGCGACCGCCATGCCACGGGCCTTGAACGTGCCGGTGGGGTTCAGCCCTTCGTCTTTGAAGTAGAGCCGTTCGAGGCCGAGCGCGGGCCCGATCCGTTGCGAGGGAACGAGCGGCGTCCACCCCTCGCCCAGTGTGAGTGGCGTTTCGTCCGCTTCGATCGGCATGAGTTCGCGGTAACGCCACACATCGGCGCGCTCGAGACCGGCGCCGGGATGCGTCACCCGCGCGGCAATCGCAGCCAGATCGTACCGCGCCATCAGCGGACCGCCGCAATCGCACGTGTTTCTCAGCTCATCGGCCGAAACCGTTTGGTCACAGCGCGTGCACGCGAGATGGTCGACCACTCAGACCGACTCGAGGGTGGCCACCGCCAAGGCTGCGATGCCCTCCTCGCTACCCAGCACGCCCAGCCCTTCGAAGGTCGTCGCCTTGACGCTCACCCGATCACGATCGATCTCGAGCGCCGCGGCGATCTTGTCCCGCATCGTCGCGACGTGCGGTTGCATATGCGGCGCCTCGGCGATCACCGTCGCATCGATGTTGACGATCTGGTATCCGGCCGCACCGACCCGATCCCTGACCACCTGCAGGAGCTCGATGCTGTCGGCATCCTCGTACTGCGGATCGTCCGGCGGAAAGAGTTGGCCGATGTCGCCCAGCGCGGCCGCACCGAGGAGCCCATCGATGATGGCGTGGAGCAACGCGTCGGCGTCGGAGTGACCGGCCAGCCCGCGCGGGTGTTCGATCGTGACGCCACCCAACACCAATAGCCGACCCTCGACCAAGCGATGTACGTCGAACCCGATCCCGTTGCGGACTAGAGCCAACGGACGTGTCCCCGATCGATCATCTCTTCGGCCCACTCCCAATCAGCGGTAGCGGTAAGCTTGCGGTTGAGCGGTTCTCCCTCGATCCAGAAGACGGGCACGCCGAGCGATTCGCACAGCCGAGCGTCGTCGGTCGCCTCAGCCCCATCCGATTTGGCATGCGCCTCCTCGAGGACCTGGGTTGGAAATCCCTGTGGCGTTTGGGCGAGCACGAACCGCTTCCGATCGCGTGTGACGGTGATTTTCTCGCCGTCGATCTCCTTGAGAGTGTCGTGGATCGGAAGTGCCGGAATGACCGCACGACCCTGCGCGGCGCGGCGACCGACACGCTCAACGAGCCCGCGGCTGGCAAACGGACGAGCCGCGTCGTGGACCAGCACGGTCCGAGCCCCCTCTATCAGCTCCAGTCCGGCAGCCACCGAATCCTGACGCCGCGCGCCACCGGCCGTCACCCGGACCCGACTCGCATCATCCCCCAGGTGCCCTTCGAGCAGCGCCTCGCCCAGATCGAGCCGATCGGCGGGCAAAACAACCACCACCGGGCCCGCCAACGCGCCGAGCAACGCACGCGCGGCCCAACAAACGGTCGGCCGGCCGTCCAGCAGCCGGAACTGCTTGGCCTCACCATCCATCCGCCGACTGCTGCCGGCGGCCACGATCACGCCGGCGGCGCGGATCAGGGGATGTCCGCCCCGCTTATCGCCGTGCTACGTCCGACGTCGGCCCCCTCGCCGCGCTTCTTGGCGAAGATCAACGTGCCAGCCCGAGTCTGATGTATGCCGGTCACCGCGACCCGCAGCGTCTTACCGATATCGTCGCGCGAGTCCTCGACCACCACCATGTTGCCGTTGTCGAGGTAGCCAACCGCCTGCTCCTTCTCCTTGCCCTGCTTGACGAGGCGAATGACGAGCTCGTCGCCCGATAAAATCTCGGGCTCGAGCATCATCGCTACATCGTTCAGGTTGACGATCGGGATGCCTCGGCGCTTGGCCTCTTCGATCATCGCGTCGTTGTGGGTCACCACTCGGGCGTCGTGTTGGACCGCATAGTCGAGCACGCCCTCAATCTCGCCGTGTAACAAATCGAGCTCGCGAATGAACACCGATCGGGTGCGGTTCTGTTGCAGACGTTTCAAGCCGTCCAGCCCACGCTCACCGCGGAACCGCTCGATCGGGATGTGGCTGGCGGCCATCTCGTTCAGCTGATCGACGACGAACCGAGGAACCACGATCTCACCCGCCAACAGCGGGCTCTCGGCCAGCTTCACGATCCGCCCGTCGATAAGCGACTTCTCGCCGACCAAATACCGCGCCCGTGTGCCGGCTTCAGGATCGAGTTGGCGGAAGAGCGTCAGGTCGAGCGCCACCGCACGCCCGGTGACCGCTCCGAGATAGGCGCACACCAATATCAACAGCACTATGCCAAACACCGCTACCTGTGTTCCCCTGACCTCGGCGATGACCGGTATCGGCAATCGCCCAATGACCGCCAGGATCGACGACGCGAGCAGGATTCCGAGAATGAGTCCAATGCCAGCGGCCAACACTTGCCGCGCATCGCCTTGTCGGATTCTGGCTTCCAAGAGAACGGTGATCAGCAGGATCAGCGCGCCACTGGCGATCACCAGGTACGTCGTGACGTTAGGCTGATCCAGGAGGGCTGCCGCACCGGTCAACAGGACCAGCGCGACGAATACGAGTCGCAAGTAGGTCATGGTATACCTCCGGTTCTATTCCGCATCGCCATATGTATTGAATGATGGGCGATGCGATCCAACAGACAATCATCGTCATTTTGACAGCGCGAGCGCAACCGCCTCGCGCACTGTGGCAGCGGTTTCCAGGGCTATCCCCACGTCACGCTCGGTGGGGGTTCGGGCCCGATCACGATCGGGAGTTGCCAGAACGGCGCGCTCGAAGCCCAGCCGCGCAGCCTCCTTGAGACGGGCCGCGGACCACCGCACCGGCCGCACCTCGCCGGTCAAACCGACCTCTCCAAAGACAACCGTTCCCTGGCGCACCGGCCGATCCGCTCGGCTGGATGCCAACGCTGTAACCACACCCAGGTCGACCGCCGGCTCGGTGAGCGTAAGCCCGCCGACCACGTTTATAAACACATCACTCGCGCCGAGCGCGAACTCGGCTTTCCGCTCTAGGACCGCTAGCAACAGCGACAACCGACGCGCGTCGAACCCGCCGGCCACGCGCTGCGGCGTCGAGTACGGACTCGAGGCGACCAACGCCTGCACCTCGATGACCAGCGGCCGTGTCCCCTGCATGCTGGCCACGTGTGCCGAACCGGGCACCGGCTCCGCGTCGCGTCCGGCGCCGAGGAACATCGCCGATGGGTTATCGACCACCTCGAGACCACCGTCGTGCATCGTGAAGACCGCGATCTCGTGGGTCGACCCATAGCGGTTCTTGAGCGCTCTCAAGACCCGCAGTTCGTGGTGGTGGTCGCCCTCGAACTGAAGCACCACGTCGACGACGTGCTCCAGCGTCTTGGGACCCGCGATCCCGCCTTCCTTGGTGACGTGTCCGACCAAAAAAGCGCTGGTACCGGTAGTCTTGCAGTATCGCTGGAAAGCGTCGGCGGCAGCGCGCACTTGAGACACCGACCCGGGAGCGCTCGACAAAGCCGGATCGTAAACCGTTTGGATCGAGTCACAGACGATGATCTCGGGCGACGCCTGCCGACACGCCGCAAGCAGCCCATCGACGGCAGTCCCCGCGGCTATCAAGACATTCGATGTGGGTACACCCAGCCGCTCGGCGCGGAGCCGGATCTGAGCCGGCGACTCCTCCCCTGCGAGGTAGAGCACCCGCTGACCGTCGGCGGCCATCTGGCCGGCCACCTGTAGGAGCAGCGTCGATTTCCCGACGCCTGGCTCGCCGGCCACGAGCGCGATCGACCCGGGAACGACGCCGCCACCCAACAACCGGTCGAGCTCGCCAAGTCCGCTGGATCGACGCGCCAAGTCGGTCGCCGCAACGTCAGCCAAAGACTGCACGTCGGGCACGGCGCTAACGGTGGCTTCGCCGCGCTCGACGACCTCTTCGACGAGCGTGTTCCAAGCCTCGCACGCGGTGCAACGCCCACCCCATCGAGGAGCCGTTGCGCCACAAGCTGTACAGGTGAACCGTGTCCGGGTGCGCGCCGCCGTCAAGGGGTGGAGTGGAAGGGGTCGAGGGTCTCGAACCGCATGTACTCGCTCAAGAACACGAGCTCAACCGACCCTGTGGGCCCGTTGCGGTTTTTGCCCACAATCACTTCCGCGATTCCCTGCTTCTCGGTGTCGGGATGGTAGTACTCGTCGCGGTAGAGGAAGATCACCACGTCGGCATCCTGCTCCAGCGACCCGCTCTCCCTGAGATCCGCCAATCGCGGTCGCTGGTCCGCACGGTGCTCGGGCCCACGCGAAAGCTGCGACAACGCGACGACCGGGATGTTGAGCTCCTTGGACAGCGCCTTGAGGGATCGGCTGATCTCGGTGATCTCCTGCTGGCGACTCTCGGCGCGTGTCCCGCTCTCCATGAGCTGGAGGTAGTCGACGATCACCATTCCGATGTCGCGCTGCTGTTTGAGGCGTCTCGCCTTGGCCCGCATTTCGAGAACATTCAGCAGGCCGCTGTCATCGATATAGATCGCCGCGCGCCGCAACCGTTCGCAGGCGTCAGCCACGTTCTTCCACTGCTCGCTCGAGGCCTGACCGGTGCGCAACGTCTTGAGCGACACACCCCCCTCGGTGCTGATCAGTCGCTGAACGAGCTGCTCCATCGACATCTCGAGGCTGAAGACCGCGACCGGAAGGTCTTCCACGATCGCCGCGTGGGCGGCGATGTTCAGCGCAAGGCTCGTCTTTCCCATTGATGGTCGGCCGGCCACGATGATCAGATCGCTGAGTTGCAAACCGGCCGTGAACTCGTCGAGATCCCGGAAGCCGGTCGCCACCCCGGTGATCGCTTCCTTCTGCGACGACAGCGATTCGAGTTGCATCAGCGCCCCCTGGAGGAGCTGGCCGATGGCGGTAAACGACTTCTTGAAACGGTGCTCCGACAGACGGAAGATCCGCTCTTCCGCGCGATTCAGAAGTTGGTCGGAGCGGTCAGTAGAGCGATACGCCTCGGTGGCGATATCGGTGCCCGCCAGAATCAGCCGCCGCTTGACCGCGGAGTCCAGCACCAACCGTGCGTGGTAATCGATATTGGCGGCGGTCGGCACGATCTCGACGATGCGCGCCAGGTATTCCTCGCCGCCGACCTCTTCGAGCGCCCCCACCCGATTGAGCTCTTCACGCACCGCGAGCGCGTCCGGCGCGTGGCCCTGATCGCGGAGGTCGCCGATGGCGGCAAAGATTCGCCGGTGAGCGGGATGGTAGAAGTCCTCCCGGTCGAGAATCTCCATCGCTCGATCGGCAGCAGTCTCCTCGAGCAACATCCCGCCGAGAACTGAGATCTCGGCTTCGTCGCTGTGTGGTGGAACACGTTCGACCCCGGTCGGAGTCATGATCGCGGAGGGGATCGTGGCCACGCCGTCGGTCATTGCGAAGCCCGCCTCTGCAGCTCCTCGTCGTACACCTTTCTAGCCAATTGAACATCCTCCCACGTCGGGCGCTTGAGATTTGGGTTTCGGAGCAGCGCCGCCGGATGATACGTCGCCACCAACGGCACGCCCCTATACTCGAACACGCGCCCGCGGAGCGAGGCCATCGAGCCGTCGATGCTCAGCAGCGTGCGCGCGGCGTGACGACCGAGCGCCAGGATCACAGCCGGATCGATGATCTCGATCTGCCGCTCGAGGTACGGCTCACAAGCCGCGATCTGATTCGGGGTCGGATCGGCGTTTTTTGGCGGCCGGCTCTTCAAGATATTGGTGATAAACACTTCGTCACGCCCGAAGCCGATCGCCGCCAGGATCTTCGTCAATAGCTGGCCGGCCTTCCCGACGAACGCCTCACCTTGCTGATCCTCGTAGTAGCCCGGCGCTTCGCCGACGATCATAAAACCGGTGTCCGGTGTTCCGCTACCAAAGACGCCTTGGGTCCGGCTCTTGTGGAGCTCGCACTTAGTGCAGTCGAGCACTTCCTGTCGCAGCGTATCCCATCCGGCGGCGTCAAAACCGGTCTCGTCCGGGGCGGCGCTGGTTGAGCTTACCGTCTCTTCGGCCACTTCGTCTGTCCGATACAAGAAACGTTCGCCGAGAGCCCGGGCTCTCGCCAACCGAGCGACCCCCTCGCCACTCGCACGTCGGGCGCTCACCTCTCGGCCGTTGTCAATGCACTCTGTTGATCGAGAACGTGGTTGACGAGCCGCTCGGCAAGCTCGCGTTTCGACATCAACTCGAAATCGGTGATCGCTCCGTCGCGACCCAACAACGCCACCCGGTTCGTGGTGTGACCGAATCCGGCACCTTCTTCGAGTGGGTTATTCACGACGACGTAGTCGCAACCCTTCGATTCGAGTTTCGACCGCGCGCGCTCGAGTATATCATCGGTCTCGACCGCAAAACCGACCAGCACCGTTGTCGGATCGCGATCGGCGGCAGCGCGCGCCAAGATATCCTCGGTGCGGGCCAGCTGTAACACGCCGTCCCACTCGTCCTTCTTGAGCTTGTGCTCTGCTTTCTCAGGCGACCAGTCGTTCACCGCCGCCGCCATCCAAAGCTGTGCCGCGCCGGGCAGCACTGCGCGGACCGCTTCGCTCATCTCGGCGACCGTTCGCACCGCGACTGTCCGAACGAAAGGCGGTGGTAACACCTCGGTCGGCCCGTGAATCAGCGTGACGTCGGCTCCCTGGAGCCACGCCGCTCTGGCGAGCGCGAAACCCATCCGTCCGCTGGCGCGATTGGTCAACGTTCGCGCCGGGTCAACGTCCTCCTCGGTGCGGCCGGCAGTCACAACGACGCGATGGCCTTCCAACCGTGTAGTGCCGTTGACGACCCGATCGAGCGCCGCCACGATCGATCGGTTGCCCGGCCACCGGCCGATCCCCTCCTCACCACACGCTAACGGCCCCTCGTCCGGGGTGACGATCCAATACCCGCGTTCGCGCAACACCGCGCGGTTGGCAACCACCGCCGGGTGAGCGTACATCGTCGCGTTCATGGTCGGTACTAGCACCACCGGGGTCTTTCGCGGATTGACCGCCAGCAGCGTCGTCGTCAACAAGTCGTCGCCGATCCCCGCCGCGGCCTTGCCGAGCAGGCTAGCGGTAGCCGGGGCCACAACCAGCGCATCGATGCCGCGGGCGAAGTCGAGGTGCGGAAACTGAGAGTAGGCGCCCTCCTCGTCGTGGGACCATCCTTCCCACAGCGAGGTTCCGACATCCTCGCCGCTCAATGCCTCGAACAGCGCAGGTCGTACGAGCTCGGCCGCTGAAGCACTCTCGACGACACGAACCCGAGCGCCCGCGCGCTGCAGATCGCGCATGAGGTCGACCGCCTTATAACAGGCGATGCCGGACGTCACCCCGAGAGTGATAACCCGGCCAGCGAATGGTCGAGGCTCGACTACGGCGCCCTCTTATCTACGACCGCGTAGTCGATCTCGCCTGAGACGAGGTCTTCTAGAGCGCGCGTCGTGTATTTGCTCTTCCACTCCTTACCACCTTCCTTGGGCAGCTCGTTGAGCTTGCGCGCATAGGCGGCAGCGACCATGATCGATTCGTACTTGTTCTCGCCCGAGGTCGCGGCGGCGATCTCACCTGCTGTATAAACCTGCATCAATTCCCTCCTGATCCGCAGATCGCTTCCACTCGTCCTCGATCGGGAAAGCGGCTATCGATCCATTCTTGAAGGCTATCACGCCGAGCGCGTCGATGCTCCTCGGCGCGGATGATACTAGCGAACACTTCAACCGTTCTCTTCACCTCGTGATTGACTATCACATACCGATAATCAGCCACGCAATCGATCTCGTTTAGCGCCTCATCAACCCGGGCCTGGATCGCCTCCGGCGACTCCGTGCCACGACCCTGAAGGCGCTCTTCCAGCGTCGCATGCGACGGCGGCAGCAAAAACACGGTTACTGCGTCGGGGTACTCGCGCATGAGCTGCGCACCACCCTGCACGTCGACGTCGAGCAGTACATAAAAGCCGTCCGCCAGCGTAGCTGCGATCTCCGATCTGGGCGTACCATAGAGATGGCCATGCACCAACGCCCACTCGGCCAACTCGTCCGCGTCTCTGGCGCGCTCGAACTCGGTCACATCAACGAAACGGTAATCCCCCTCGCCTACCTCGCCCTCACGCCGGGGGCGGGTCGTCAGCGAGACCGAGAATCGCAGCCTCGGGTCCAGCTTCAAGATCTCGTTCGCGACGGTGGTTTTGCCAGCTCCACTTGGCGCCGACAAGATGATCAGAAACGGTCGCGTCGTGGCCTCCACGCTCACTCGACGTTCTCGGCTTGCTCGCGGAGTTTTTCCATCTCGGACTTGATCTCGATCGCCGCCTGCTGCATCTCGGCATCATTCGCTTTGGCGGCCACGGTATTCGCCTCGCGGTTCATCTCCTGAATCAGGAATGTGAGCTTGCGGCCGACGGCTCCGCCGTTGGCGGCTGCCAACTCTAATCCAAACTGCTCGATGTGGGTTCGCATGCGCATCAGTTCCTCGCTGATATCGAGCCGATCCGCAATCAGGACGATCTCCTGCGTCACTCGATGGTCGAGTTCCTCCGCCAGCTCGGGTACCAAAGCTTGCACTTTGTCGCGCAATCGATGCCGCTCGCGTTGCTCGCGCTCCGGTGCCCGTTCCTGAAGCACCTGGCGCCACCGCTCGATCGTCTCCAAGCGGCTCCGAAACTCTCGCTCCAGCGCCTCTCCTTCCGTGCTGCGGCTCGCCACCAGCTCGTCCAATGCTGCGCTCAGAGCCTGACCAGCTCCGTCCAAAAACGCCGCGTCGTCGAGCAACTCGCCTGCCGAATGCCACTCTACGACCCCAGGCAACGACAACAGCGTCTGAATGCTGATCCCGCCTTGGACCCGGCTCCCGAGGCCCCGGGCGATCTCGAGAAACTGGTCGACCAGTTGCTGGTTCACCCGTGGCGCTTGCGAACCGCCTCCGCCAACCGGCTCGATCTCGACCTTGGCCGATAGATGACCCCGCTCACACCGTTCGGCGCATTGCGCCACCAGCGTGTTCTCGAGATGGCTGAACTCCCGCGGAAGTCGGAGCTTGGTGTTGAGAAAGCGGTGATTGACGGACTTTATCTCGGCGAGAAACTGGTAACCATCCACCTGCGCCTCGCCGCGCCCGAACCCAGTCATGCTATGAATCACGAGACGCCTCCGGTCAATTTTTAAATTTATCGCTAACTGCCTTGATCAGCAACGATCGAATACCCCGATCAGACCTTCGATTCCCAATCGCCGGGGAGCAGGCTGGCGGCAGCCCCGACGCCCTGCTTGATCGCCAGAATCACGTCACGGCGACCGTCCCAGTGCTCCATCACGACGTCCTCATCGACGCGATTGAGGAGACTGTGCAGCGCCAGGAGCGCCACCACGATGTCATCGAGTTGACCCAGCCCGGGCACGAAATCGGGGATCACATCGATCGGCGAAACCAAATACAAGACGGTACCCCCCAAGATGAGCTTGCTTCGTTTGGGAACCCGAGGGTCGGTCAACAATCGTTTGAGCAACAGAACAAAGTGCGGCAGGAGCAGCGCCAGCTCGACCAGGACTTGCTTGGCTTTGTGGCCAGCATCATCCTCGTTCGATATCGGGTACACTTGCTCAGGCACAGGCGTTCTCCTCACCGGCTATCGAGTCGCTGCCGGAGCCCGAGTCGACCCCGGATCGGCGCAAAGCGTTGATGCGGGCGGCCGCTACTCCGGCGCCAAAACCATTGTCGATGTTGACGACCGTAATCCCCGGAGCGCAGCTGCTCAACATCGCCAACAGCGCGGTCAGCCCACCGAACGAGGCGCCATAACCGATGCTGGTGGGCACGGCGATGACCGGGGCGGGAGTCAGACCGCCGATGACCGACGGCAGTGCGCCCTCCATGCCGGCCACGACCACCACCACACCCGCTTCCGCCACCGTTTCGCGGTGGGCCAGCGTGCGGTGGATGCCGGCTACACCGACGTCAGCCACCCGCACGACCGGTTCACCGTGCAGGCGCACGGTCTCGATCGCCTCCTCCGCCACCGGGAGATCGCTGGTTCCCGCAGTCATTACCACCACCGGGCGACCCGATGCCGGTGGCGGTGCTCCCGCGCTGACGGTGCGTGCCAGCGGGTTGTGGCGCGCGCCAGGGACTGCAGCTCGGATCGCCGCGGCATGCTCGTCGTCGGCTCGCGTCGCCAACAAATGTCCCGATCGATCCCAGATCCGTGCCGCGATGGCGCCGGCCTGGGCTGCGGTCTTGCCGGCGCAGAAGATCACCTCCGGAAACCCGGTCCGGGATGCTCGGTGATGATCGATGGTGGCGAACGGAAGCGTCTCGAGCGGCGAAACGGCCTGTAGCTCCCGGTGCGCGTCTTCGACCGCCAGATGACCGTCCCGAACCGCTCGAAGTATCGTGCGCAACGAGTCTTGCATCATTAGGTTCAAGTCTATCGTCCGCTGTCATCACGTACCACCGAAGCGCCGGAGCCTCGCGCTGGCCTGGGATCCACCACCACGACAACTCAGTCTCGTCGACGACGAAGTTCACGTGTGGCGGATCGAGCTCGATCTGTCACCGTCGTCGTTGGCACGGGCCTACGACGTGCTGTCGGTCGACGAGCGCCGGCGTGCAGCCCGTTACCGAGTGTCGGATCGTCGACACCGCTTCGTCTCCGCGCGGGCTGCGCTGCGTGCGATCCTCGCCGGCTATGTCGGCCAGTCACCAGCCACGGTGCGATTGGGTCTGCACCCGTCCGGTCGCCCATTTCTCCACTCTCGCGAAGACGACTCGATCGACTTCAATCTCGCGCACTCGGGTCACGTGGCTCTGGTCGCGGTGGCACGTGGGCGCTCGGTGGGGGTCGATATCGAGCAGTTGAGGCGCGGTTTCCCTTACGAGCGCATCGCCGAGCGGTTCTTTGCAAACCGCGAAGTCGCAGCGCTGAGAGAGGTCCCGAGTGCGGTTCGGCCGGCCGCCTTTTTCGCGTGCTGGACACGGAAGGAAGCGTACCTCAAGGCCAGCGATCACGAGCTCGCGGCGGGCTTACCGGCGGCGCTTTCTCGTTTCTCGGTCGTGTCGCAGCCAGATCGATCGATCTCGATCCTGTCGGTTCCCGGTCGCCCCAACGAGACGACCCGTTGGTCGCTGGTCGACCTCAACGTCGGGGCGGGGTTCGCCGGCGCGCTGGCGATCGAAGGCCGTGCCACCCCACGCCTTTTCGATTGGGTCGCGCCTACCTGGTGATCATCCGGTCTCAGCGATGACGTTGAACCGCGTCAACGTGGCTGCGTGGCTCGTGGCGGCTTGGGTGATCCCCGCGACCGCGCTAGGCCAAGAGCATCGACCCGCTGAGCCGGTACCGACCGACTCGATCCCGGCCGACGTCGCGCCGCCCCCTCGGCCGAACCTGCCGATCTTGGCCGAGATCGAGACCGCCGACCACCCACCCCGCTGGCTGCCTTCGCTCGACGGTCTGTACGGCTTTTCGATTCTGCGCTACAACCGAGTGTCCGGCCTCGTGCCGGCGTGGGGGCTCACACTCGAAGCGACCGATCCGCAGACCACCCCCAACCTTGGCGGCAGAATCGGGATCGCGACAACCCATCAGCGAACGTACTGGAATGGTGTGGCCGAGCAGCGATTGCCCGTTCCCGGCGCGGTCGTCGTTCGTTACGAGCACTTTCAGCGCCAGGCGACATTCGACGATTGGCGGGTGCCCAAGCGTGAGAACGATCTGGACACGTTCTTTGCCGGGAACGATCTGCTCGATTGGTGGCGAGAAAAGGGGTACACGGTCTCGGTCGACGCCGAGACCCCCAGCGGCCGGTATGGGGGGCGCGCGACGTTCCTCAATGCTTCGCAGCACAGCGAGAGGAATCGCTCTCCGTTCGCGCTCTTCGATGACGATGATTTCCGCGCTAACCCGCGCGTTGCGGATGGCAAGCTTCACAGCCTGACGCTGTCATTTCGGTTTGACGGGCGAGATGTACAAAGCCCGCTGCTCCCGGCGCCGGGCTGGTTCGTGGGTAGTGAGTGGGAGCGAGGCGGCGGATTCATTGGAGGCGACATCGACTTCGTGCGCGGCGCGGTCGATGTCAGACGCTACACCCGATTTGGGCGCGACACGTGGTGGGACTGGCGGGTGCTGTGGCTGGGCGCGCTCACCGACCGCGGCGTCCCACCCCAGCGGCTGGTGCGCCTCGGGGGTCCGGGATCGCTGCGCGGTTTTCCGACTGCCGCCTTTGTCGGCACAGAAGGGCTCCAGGCGTCCACCGAGGTTCGGTTTCCCCTGCCTGTCAATCGCCGCATTGCGCTCATATTCCTATCATGGCACCTGGTCGGGTTCGCCGATGCGGGCGCGGTCGGCGATTACGAGAACTGGCACGCGGATGTCGGCATCGGGGTCTCTGGCATCAACTTGTTCTCGTACTTAGGCTTTTTCGTCGCCCAGCGGGTCACCGACCTGGATCTGCCGAATAGCGACCCCCGGTTTATTGTCAGGTTGCGACGTGATTTCTAACTTGCGGCATCACCCCTGTGCGGCTACGACTTGGAGAAACGCCTGGTCATGAAGTTGTTCGAGTTCTTCAACGACACCGAGGTCAACCTCGACCTCGCTGCCACCACCAAAAAAGCTGTCCTGGAAGAGATGGTCGAGTTGTTTGGCCTTGATCAGGACGCCCAACAGTTGCTCGTCAAGCTGCTCAAGAAGCGCGAGAACCTTGGTTCGACCGGGATAGGGAAACATGTCGCCATTCCCCATTGTCGCTCACTCGTCGTCAACCGCCTCCGAGTTGCTTACGGTCGCAAGCCAGCCGGCCTCGATTTCAATGCGATCGACGACCTGCCCGTCAACCACTTGTTTCTCATTGTCGCGCCGCCAGTCGAGATCTCCAACCAGTACCTCCCGGTACTCGGGAAGATCGCCCAGTTCTGCAAGAACGAGCAGAACATCGCGCAACTCAATGAGATCAGCTCGACGGATGAGTTCCTGGCCGTTCTGGAAGACGCCGAGGTTTAGAGGAGGGTCAGCCTGGAAACGAGCATCGAACGGCTGATCGCGTTACAGGATCTAATGCAGCTTCAACGCGATATCGGTGACAACTCGTACGAGGCACTTGGATTCGAGACCGATGACGCGACCACAATCGATGCCGAAATCGAAAACTTAAAGGCGGAAATCGACCCCGCGGTGTTGCGCCGGTTCGAGACGATCGCGACTAAGTACGATCGGCCACTCGTGCCCGTGCACAACGGGGTCTGCTACGGGTGCTTCGTTCGCTATCCCACCGCCAAGCTGGCCGAGATCGGGGACACGCCGACGACGTGCGAAAACTGCGGCCGACTGATCTATCAGGTCCCTTGATCGGCGCTCAGCCGACAGCTGTCGGGTCGGCTTCACCCCTCGATTCTACCGGCTGACGGACGCGGAGGCGTTTTAGCGCCGTCTTCCCGTTGGCCTCGAGCTTGTACCAATACACGCCCGCCGGCACCGGTTCCCCGTCATTGCTGTTGCCATCCCAAGCCACCCGGTGGAGACCGAGCCCTTGACGCTGATCGACGAGCACCACGACCTCTTGAGCTAGGAGATTGTAGATCACGAGTCGCGCGTGCGTCTCGGCGTCCAATCGATAGGTGAAGATCGTCGGGCTGACGCCGGGCGTGAACGGGTTGGGGAAGTTCTGCTCGAGGTAGAACTCCTCGTCGCGGACCCCGGTCTGTGCGGTCAGCGAGCCTGGCAGGGCGATCGCCAGAACGACCGCCAACCCGATCAGGATAGCCAGCCTATGGCGCGCGAGTGATCCAGGCGTCAGGGTACCCACGTTGGGCGACGTGAGTCCGCCAGCGCTCGGCTGTCGCGCGATCGACGAACCGCCCCAGGTAGACACGGTACACGTCGCCGTCGACGAACCACCGCACCAGTTCGGGAAACTCCTCCTCGAGTTGTCGAATCCGTACAAGGGTTCCAGTCTCGCTATTGAATGCCCCCATCTGAAGGGTCCACTGACCGCTCTCAACGGGTGGATTATACGTCGGTGGCGGCTCCAGGGTTCCGATGAGCTCTTCGGTGCTCGGGTCGCCCGCCACCCGCGGGGTGGTCAGCTCCGCTGTCGCCGGCGGTGCCGGCGCCCCGATCACCGAGTCGGGATGGACGAACGGCTCATAGACACCGGCCGCGATCGCCTCCGCCTGCGTATCGAACTCGCGCTCACGCTGGGCCGCATCTCGAGCCGCGCCGAACTCGGCGTCGTCACTCTTGTCGCCGCTGGTTGCCGGCGCCCTGCGTTCCGGTGAGCTGGCGCACGCACCAGCGATTACCAACGCCAGCAGGACGCCACACCGAGCGACCGACAGACTCATGCTGCGGGCTTGGCCAGCACTCGTTTGTTGCCGTCGCGTCGCGTCACGCCACTCCGATCGAAATACTCGAGCACAGGGATCAAAAATTTCCGACTGACTCCCAAGATCGCCTTGCAGGTTCCAGTATCCACCGTGCCGTCCGCCTGAAGCCGCTCAACGAGTGCGACCCGCGCCCGTTCGAGCGCCGAGACATCGATGTACCAGTCGCTGGCCAGCTTGACGAGCTCGCCATGCCGCTCAAGGTAATGCTGGAGTTCCCTCAGCCGCTGCTCGTCAACACCGAGCCGCTTCGCAAGCCGAATCGTGTCGGGGGCCTCGAGACCCGCCTCTCGATAGACGTCTCGGATCGAGCCGACCAGTCGCTCTTCCTCTCCCTGCAGCTCGACGGCATGGCCGGCAATCGCGACCACCGTCCCTCGGCGTTCGAGTTGGCCACCGTCCACGAGCGCACCGATCACCGCTTCGACCAACGCCGGATCGGCGCCATCAACCGCCTGTCGGGCCGCCTCCAGACCGATCCCCGGCTGAAGGGGTTGGTGTCGGTGATACGAACCCACGGCTTCGATCAACTGCTCGGCCGCGGCGTCAACCGCACTCCGAGCGAACCAACGCTCACCGTGACGTTCGACGCTGTCAGGGATGGCCGCCAACGCCGTCTGGAGTTGGTCTATACCGAGCCCGGTATCGAGCACCAAACTCGTATCGATGACCCCCCGCCCACCGGCCGTCTCCAGAATCCGCGCGACGCGCTCAGGTGGCTTCGCGCAAACGATCTCAGCCAGTCGCGTGGCGTGCTCGGCGCGCTCGCGAGCTCGCACTCGAGGCGGGGCGCGCAACACGATCTCCGCCCCTCCGATCGACACGACCGGGCTGTAGGCTCTTACGACGAGACGATCACCGGACGCGATCACGATCGGCTTCTCGAACCGGACTCGCCCATATCCCTTTTCTCCCGGCTTGACGTCGCGACCCGAGTACCAGCGCACGCGACCCATCACTTCCGCTGTCCCGTGGTGGAACCGCAGTCGATCACCAGACTCAATCGCACGCGGCGCCGACGCCACCAGCCAGAGTCGTACATCCGTGCGACGGATCGGACGCCATCCCGCATCCGGCTCGACGAGTACCATGCCGCGACGAACTGCCTGTGCTCCGGTTCCTGTGAGCGCCAGCGCCGTGCGTTGACCGGAGCGCGCACGCTCAACGGGCGACCCGTGCACCTCGATCGACCGGACGCGAACCAAGCCGCCATCCGGCAGCACGCTCAGCGTGGCGCCACGGGCGATTGTGCCGGCCCAGAGCGTCCCGGTCGCTACGGTTCCCACCCCAACGACAGGAAACGACCGATCAACGGGCAATCGGGTGGGTCTATCCGTATGAACGCTCGAAGCGTCCATCGCTACCCGTGCCAATGCCGCACGCAACTGGTCGATGCCTTCTCCAGTGCGTGCGGAGACGATCACCGTCTCCGATCCCTCGAGTCGGGTACCGGCAAACATCTCGACCGTAGTTTCGGCCACAAACTCGGACCACTCGACATCAACCAGATCCGCTTTCGTGATCGCCACCACCGCGCGCTCGATCCCGAGCGCCTCCAGCACCACGACATGCTCTCTGGTTTGCGGCATGACGCCTTCATCTGCAGCCACGACCAACAGCGCAGCGTTGATGCCGGTCGCACCGGCCACCATGTTCTTTATGAACGCTTCGTGGCCTGGCACATCTACGAAACTGGCCGCTGGCGCGTCTACACCGAGATCGAGCGGCGCGAAACCCAGATCGATCGAGATCCCGCGCCGCTTCTCTTCCGGTAAACGATCGGTAGCCACACCGGTCAACGCCTCGACCAACGCCGTCTTGCCGTGGTCGATGTGCCCGGCCGTCCCGATAATCACCGAGTGGGGCTCGGTGGTGGCTGCGGAACTCACGCGGCTCCAGGCCTCAGGTCAGCGTGGTAACGAACGAATTCGCGCACCAGCTCGCGCACCTTGGCGTCGCCGTTGGCGTTCTCGTCCAATTGCTCTAGAAGCTCGTAGTCCGGGTGATGGTAGAGGTTCAGGAGCGCGTACTCTGCTGGTGACAGTGACCGACACCCTGTACGCTCACGCCGGCATCGCGAACAGACGACGCCACCATCGACGATCGAAAACGATGGTGTCTCCGAGCCATCGACGGGACGGCCGCATGCCACGCACATCGTTAGCTCTGGACTGACACCCAAGTGGGCGACCGCCGCCGCTCGATGAAAGGTCTCCCACCGCGACGTCCTTGCGACCGGCGTGCGGCACAACCGTTCCAACGCCACGGGAACGAGATCAAACATCGTCACCGCCGGTGCGCGATCGGGCAACACGGCACGCAGCAACCGAAACCATCGGCCGCCAGCTTCCATCCGTTCTAACGACTCGGTGATCGCTGGATAGGTCGTTACCAACTCGGCGCCCGACAGCGTTTGGATATCGCGGTTGTCCCGCGAGTAGTACGTGACCTCAAGACGGCGAAACGGTTCGACGACTCCGCCAAATCGGCTCTTTGGTCGTCGCACGCCCCGCGCCATGACCGGCACCACACCTTGCTCGCGGGTGAACAGCCGGTAGATCACGCTCGTGTCACCGAACCGGATCGCCTTCAGCACAAAGGCCTCGGTGCGCACGAGCGACATATCAGCAGTTGGCTACAGCAGTTGCGTGAGGAAGAACGACGCCGAGCCCAGAATCAGCAGGAACGAGACTATATCGGTCATGGTGGACAGAAACACCGACGACGAGACGGCTGGATCCAGGCCAAGCTTGTCGAGCAGGATCGGAAACGCTGCTCCCCACAGCACGCCGAGCGAGATGGCGCCCCACATCGATCCCCCGATGACGACCCCGACCGTGACATCATTTCGCCAGACACCCGCTACGAGACCGATAATCAAAGCGATCAAAAACCCGATCACGAGCCCGGCGATCAGTTCCCGCAAGATCGATCGCAAGGGTCTCGCCGTATGGCTTGCGAGCGCGAGTCGCCTGACCGCTACCGCCGTTGCCTGCACTGCCGAGTTGCCGGCCATGGCGGCCACCACCGGCATGAAAACCACGATGAAGGCCATCTGCTGAATGGTGCTCTCGAAGTGCGCGACAACCAACGCGCCCAAACCCGACGTACAGAGTGTAACCAGCAGCCACGGAGTTCTGGACCGTATGATCTCCATGGGTGTGGCGTACGACTCCTCCTGCTCGGCGACACCAGACAGGCGAAAGATGTCCTCGGTTACCTCGGCCTCCATAATATCGATCACGTCGTCCACCGTGATCCGTCCGAGTAGGCGATCGGACTCGTCCACGACCGGAATAGAGACCAGGTTGTACTTGGCAATCAATCGGGCCACTTCTTCCTGGTCGACGACCGGTAGCACGCGCACGACGTCGGGCTCCATGATCGTCTCGACCGGATTGGCACCGTCGGCCAAGATCAAATCCTGCAAGGCTAGCCGACCGACCAATTTGCTTCGTTGGTCGACCACGTAGACGGTGAAGAAGTCGCGCATCTCGCGCCCCTGTCGCCGGACCGAGACGATCGCCTCGTCGGCGGTGAAATGCGCTGGCACGCTGCAGAGGTCGGTCGTCATCACACCGCCGGCCGTTTCCTCGTCGTACTCCATAAGCGCGGCGATCTCGCGCGATTCCTCGGGCTCGATGCGCTCGAGGATTTGGTCGGCGTCCTTCGGCGGGAGCTCGGCCAGGATATCGGCTGCATCGTCCCGCTCGAGTTCCTCGAACAACGCGCTCACGCCGGAAGCGCCAACCGCTTCCAGAAGCTGTGGCCACGATTCCTCGTCCACCTCGGTCAATGTTTCCGCGCGCATCGACGTCGGGATGCGCAAGAAGAGCGACACCCGCTCGTCCCCATCCAACCCGTCGATTATCTCCGCCAGGTCGGCCGGGTGGAGCTCGGTAATCATGGCTTGCAGATCGCCGTCTTCGACGCCCTGCGCAAGCGCCTCGCGCACCCGCGCAACAAGCTCTCTGGTGTGCTCCGCCTGGTCCTTCATCGTCCAATCCGCTTAGTCGGCTGGGAAAGGTGTGCGCCGCCGGAACCGCACCTTGCGTACACGTTGTGGCGTGGCATCAAGTACGTCGAGCGTCCATCCCCGATGGACGATCACGTCGCCCACTTTGGGGATCCGCCCGAGCCGAGCGATCACAAATCCGGCCACGGTCTCGGCTCGATCCGTCGGCAGGTCGACACCGCGCGCACTGTTAATCTCCGTGATCGGTACTTGGCCGTCAACGACGAACGCGCGACGATTCGGCTCGGGTTGGGTATCGTGCTCATCTCGAATATCGCCTACCAATTCCTCGACCAAGTCCTCCAGGGTGACCATGCCAATGACCTCCGCGTCATCAGAAATGACCGCGAGGTGGCAACGGCGACGCTTCATCTCGAGCAGCAGCGTGTCACAACGGGTACCAGGACTGCTGTGAACGACAGGACGCGCGGCTGGTCTTTGCTCGGGAGCGCCACCAAACAGATCAAACACGTGCACCATGCCGAGAATCGATACCGAGTCAGGACCTCGAATCGGTATGCGGGAAAAACCGGTGCGTCGAACCAGCGCGGTGATATCACCGATCGTCGCGTCCCACCCGGCATCAACGACCCGGTTGACCGGGGTCATGATGTCCTCGACTCTCGTGCGACCAAACTCGAACACACCACTGATGATCTCCCGTTCACCAGATTCCACTAACCCCTCGCGCTCACCCTCAACGAGCATCAACTCAAGGCCGCGCTGATCCAGCGCGGCTTGCATCTCTGACGTTCCGCCGGCGTACTGGAAAATCAAAGACGCGATTCGGTCAGCAAACCGACTGATCGGTCCGAAGATCCAGGTTCCAGCGCTGAGGATTCGGACTGTCGAGGCTGACGTTCGATCACGCCCACCGTCAACGATCGTGCCCGACACCACCTCCTCGGCCCCGAACAGGAGCGGCCCTAGAATGAGCGTGACGACTATGGCCACAACCCAAGCCGATCCACCCGCAAATCGCTGCATCGTTGCGGCCATGAGAACCGCGGCTGCTGCGACCGCCACTGCGTGTCCTGCGCGAATCGGTCCCAACAAATGGCCCGGCGATTCACCAAAGCGGGCCGATGCCCAACCCGATCCGCGGACGGTGTCCAAGACCCATCGCTGTAGCCGCACTCGGCCGGCCGACAGCAACATCCTCTCGGAGGCGGCAAAAAAGGTGGCGGTGGCAACCGCCGCTGCAATGCCCAACAGGGCGATCAAGCGGCGTCACCTTTGGCAGCCGATTCATCATCATCGAGCGGCTCAGCGATCACCTTGGTGATCCGCTTGCCATCGACGGCCTCGACCCGGAAAAGCCAATCAGCCAGGCGGACCTCTTCCCCGCCTTGGGCGATCCTCCCCATCTCACTCGCTACCAGCCCACCAACCGTTTCGACTTCGTCCGCCCGTAGATCGGCACCAGTCAGCTCGTTGAAGTCGTCGAGATCGAAACCGCCGTCCAGCCGATACCGCCCGCCGGCGATCAGCTCGACACGGGGCTCCTCACGATCGTGCTCGTCGCGTATCTCCCCAACCAACTCTTCGATGATGTCCTCGAGCGTTACGACCCCCGCCATACCACCGTACTCGTCGACGACGATCGCCATGTGGATACGGTCGCGTTGGAACTCTCGTAGTAGATCATCGATTCTCTTCGCCTCGGGAACGAAGGTCGGCTCCCACAAGAGCTCTTCGATCGTGTTGGGGGCCTTCGCCAACCCGTGGGCGAACACGACCAGCTCCTTCGCGTACAAGACCCCGACCATCGTATCCAAGTCGCCCCGGTGGACCGGAATGCGCGAGTGGCCTGTGCTTTTGACCAGCTCCACCGCGTCGCGCCACGAGGAACCCGCCTCTATAGCCACCACATCAGGGCGCGGCGTCATGACCTCGCGCACGGTTGTCTCGCCAAACGAGAAAAGCGACGGTGCGTCTGGCGAGGCCTGGTCAGTGTCCGACGCGTCTTCGTCTGGGGCGCTCGAATCCGCCCGCCGCCACAAGTCGTCCAGATGTCCGAGAATCACCATTGCTGGCTCGACCGCTCTTGTCCACACCACCAATACCGGAGCGGTCCTTCGTGCCCACGCCTCGGGTCGCTCGGCGCCGATTGCGCGCGCCACCCGATCGGCAAACACCAGCGCGATCAATGCCACAGCTAGCACCGATCCAAGCCCGACTAGAACACCAAACCGCTCGCCCGTCAGCAAGTCTGCCGTCAACCAGCTCGTGGCCGCCATCCATACAAAAAAGACAATCCGGCCAAATGAGGTTCCACGTTGAAGCTGATCGGGACTGCGGATGAGCTCTGCTACACTCGTCATCTCAGCGGTCAGTTGATTCGGCTTGAGCGAGAACAACGAGCCCTCACAAAGCGCAAAGAAGCTGATCCCGGCGAATCCAAGAAAAGCCGCTACGAGGAGTCCGATTTCGTTCATCCGAATCGCCTCTCGATCAGGCGCCTAACCCCCTTCGGTGACGGCGCACTGAACCCACTGTTCCTGTTTCTCTCGCATGGTCTGGTCGGTTGACTCCGTCTCATGATCGTAACCCGCCAGGTGCAGGGCACCGTGAACGAACAACCTGCAGAGTTCGCGCTGAAGAGGCTCCGCACGTCGGGTAGCCTGCTCACGTGCTCGATCAATCGACACGTAAATGTCACCAATGACCCCGCCGGATCGCTCGAGTTCGTACGGAAACGCGAGCACGGCTGTCGGGCCCCCCTTGGCACGAAACTGCTCGTTCAATCGAGCTAGGTCCTCGTCATCGGTGAGGATGCAGTTCACCGTGCCGACCTCCAATCCCCCCTCAGCCAATAGCAAGGCTAGCGTCTGGACGGGAAAGGAATCGAGCTCAGACGGGGGTTCGACCAGTGGATGAAAGTGGATCCGAAGGCTCATCTCGGGCCTCGGGGGCGTGCAGTGACACCGTCGGGTAATCGATCCGGTGGTGGTGAATCCCGCCCAATACAGAGACAAACTTCTCCTGCACTATGGCTAGGTCACGAAAAGTCAGGTCAGCCTCGTCGAGCTGGTGCTCCTCCAACTTCATCTCCACGATGCGACGAACGGCTTTCCGGAAGCTCTCCGGGGATGGATCGCTCACGACCCGGCAGGCGGCTTCGACGGAGTCAGCGAGCATGACAACCGCGGTCTCCTTCGATCGTGGTCGTGGTCCCGGGTACACGAAATCGTTCGCCATCCGGTCATGACCTCGACCTTGCTGCTCCGCCTTGTGCCAAAAATACGTCAGGCGAGTCGTGCCGTGGTGTTCGCGAATGAAGTCGATGACGTCTTCCGGAAGACCCACTGCCGTCGCCATCTCTATGCCGTCGTGGACGTGGCGAGACACGATCCGAGCACTTGCCTCGGGGCTCAGCGAGGTATGAGGGTTGACTCCCCCGCGTTGGTTTTCGGCGAAGTATTCGGGTCGCTTCACCTTTCCGATATCGTGATAGTAGGCACCAACACGGGTCAGGAGCGAGTTGGCCCCAATACCCTCGGTCGCAGCCTCGGCGAGGTTGCCGACGATAATTGAATGATGGTACGAACCCGGCGCCTGGAGATTCAGCTCCTTTAGCAGCGGTCGGTTGAGATCGGCGAGCTCGAGCAGCGTGAGATCGGTGGTCCGACCGGAAGCCCACTCCAGAAAGGGCAATAGACCCATCGCGAGGAAGACCGCCAGGCCGGCACTCAGCGCACCCCAACCCAGCGCCACGCCGAAGTCCCCCCAACCCCAGAATTGGGTCAGGCCCAGAGCTGCAAGCGCAATTGCGTACCCCACGATAATGAACAGCAGGGTCTCGTAGAAGTGTGTCCTCCGGCGGATGCGGCGCACGCTCCACGCACCTGCTAATCCGCAGACGATCCCCGTCCACAACAGCGGAAAACCGGGTTCCACCTGCGCGCTCAGGTAGACGGCACTGAATAGGGTAAACGCCACGCTAAGCCGAGCGTCCCAGAGGATCGCCACCATCACCGAACCAAACGCAATCGGAGCTGCGTACACGGGGATCGCCTCAACGCGATCGAACACGGCCGCCAACCCGGCCACCAGCGCCCAAATCATCGTTAGGACGCCGACGGCACGATAATCTCCAAAAACATCGCCTCGGTACATGAACAGAAAGAAGCCAAACAAGAACAGCAGCACGACCCCAATGAACAACGATCCGAGCGCCGCACGGATGTCGTCCACCGTAACCCCGCCGCGGCGACGATTCAGCTCATCCGACAGGCTGCGGAGCTTCTCGGCCTGCTCCGGGCTGACGCGGGTATGCTCGGCGACGACCAGCTCGCCTTCGAGCACCTCGCTCTTCACCGGGCTCACCGTTCGTCGCGCTTCTGACCGGCGCAGCACGGTCAGAGACGGATGCGGTTCGAGATTGGCGGGGACAACAGCCGGCAACAACTGCTCGGCGATCCGCTGGACCGCTGGGTCTTCAATCGGTGACAATCGTCTCAGCGCTGGGATCTCGGCACCAGGCCGCAACCCGAGGATCTCAGATCGCGGTACCACCCCCTCGCTTCCATCCGGTCGCAATACTGAGATCTGAGTGCCCGGGATTCGACCCAGATCGGCGGCTTGCAACATGAGGTGTTCGACGTAAACCGCTGGCAGCACCTGACGCGCTAAGGAGCGGATCTCAGCACGGACGCCGGGGTCGGTCAACGTTCTCTGCTCGGTGGGTCGCAGCCCTACGCTTCGGCCATTGACCCGGTTGAGTTGTGCGAGCTCGGCTGCGCTCGGGGAATCAACTTCGAATCGGCTCAGATAAGCGTCGAGCTCGGCCACAGCCGAGTCCGCCAGCGCCGGCTCGTGCGAGAAGACTGGCGGGACGGAGATCGCCGCCCGTTCCTGCAGCTCCTCCAATTCGCTCTCATCTCGAAGAACCGGAAAATCGAACGGCGCCAACACATCCTCGGAAGCCACCACCCCCACGCGAACGGCGGGCACCTCGTAACCGCCCTCTGGCGGAAAGAGGATCAGCGTGAGCAGCGCGATGACCATCACAAGACCCAAGCGGAACGTCAGCCCGCGCGGAGACTCGGCATCACGGCCCGACTTCCATCCATCGCGAAGCACGGTCAGCCTGTGAACCAGGCGGCTCCAGTGACTAGCGCTCACTTGTCCCGCTCCGGGTCGGTTGGCACCAACTTCTCGTAGGCCGTGATGATCTTCTGGACGAGCGCGTGACGGACGACATCTTGTGCCGTCAAATAGACAAACTCGATGCCGTCGATTCCGGTCAGAATGCGTTCGATCTGAAGTAAACCCGAAAACTCTGCCGGCGGTAGATCGATCTGTGTTTTGTCACCGGTGATAACCGCCCTCGAGTTGAGCCCCAGACGCGTCAAGAACATCTTCATCTGACGAGTGGTCGCGTTCTGCGCCTCGTCAAGGATCACGAACGCATCCGCCAACGTTCGGCCACGCATGTAAGCCAGCGGTGCGATCTCGATTACACGCGTCTCGATGTGGCGACGCACCCGATCTCCCGGAAGCATGTCTTCGAGCGCATCGTACAGCGGCCGGAGGTACGGATCGACTTTCTCCTGCAGGTCACCTGGCAAAAAACCGAGCGTCTCACCGGCCTCCACGGCCGGCCTCGCGAGGATGATGCGGCGGACCGCGCGCCGTTGAAGCGCGTCGATCGCCATCGCTACGGCCAAGTAGGTCTTGCCGGTGCCCGCCGGACCGATCGAGACCACGATATCATTCTCGGCCATCGCCGCCAGGTACGATTCCTGTCCTGCAGTCTTGGGGCGAATGATCTTCTGTGTACCGCGAATCGCCACCCGCTCGGCACCCGCAGAAGACGGCAACTCGACCGCGCCAGCCTCCAATCCATCATAGAGACGGCGGATGTCCTCCACGTCGAAGCCGGCACCCGTTTGCACCAACTCGATCAAGTGTTCGATCAGCCCTGTCGCACGGCCCACGGCGCGATCACCACCACGGACGCGTAATTCGCCAGAGCGAACGACCATACGCGTTCCGCTGAGATTCTCGATCAGCTTAAGGTTTTTGTCTTGTGTTCCGAAGAGCGCCAACTGATCGACGCCGTCCAGCCGGATAGCTTGGCTGCGGGAAGAGGCTTCAATAACCACAACTAGACAGATAATCTAGGCAGCGCGCTCGCGTCCCGTCAACCCGGGGTCTCGGACTCTTCCACGCGAATATGCAGCTCGGCGAGGTCGCTCTCGTCCGCGATCGACGGCGCTCCCTCGAGCAATGCGCTGGCGCTCGTGGTCTTTGGGAATGCGATCACCTCACGCAGGCTCGCGGCGCCCGCAAACAGCATCGCAATACGGTCGAGCCCGAGCGCGATTCCGCCGTGCGGCGGCGCGCCGTGCTCCAATCCCTCGAGCAGGAAGCCGAACTTCTCCTGGGCTTCCGCTCGGTCGATGCCCAACATCTCAAAAGCGCGCTCCTGCACCTCACGCTGGTGAATACGAATCGATCCGCTACCGAGCTCGTAACCGTTGAGAACCAAGTCGTAGGCCTCCGACTCGATCGTAAACGGGTCATCGGCGTCCAACGTCGCCAGCCCACCGCGCGGCGCGGTGAACGGGTGATGGCTGGGCTCGATCTTTCCATCATCACCCCGCTCGAACAATGGAAAGTCGACGATCCACAAGAGTCGCCACGCGGCTCGATCGTCAACCCAATCACGCTCGGCAGCGACATGAAGTCGCAGCTCTCCGAGTGCCGCTTGCGCCGCCCGCGCTTCACCAGCCACGACGAGCAGCAGATCTCCGGGTTCAACGCTCGCGATCTCCCCGGCCGCGTCCCAATGCGTCCGGTCGACGAACTTGTCAACCGCGGTTCGCCAATCGTCGGCGTGACGACGAGCCCACACCAGACCGTTTGCGCCGGCCCCACGTGCGACCTCGGTCCAGCGATCGATCGTACCCCGGCTCTCTTCACCGGCCGCCGGCACTCGAAGCGCGACCAATCGCCCGCCTACACTGACGACGTCATCGAACACCCGAAAGCCCGTGTCACCAAACGCATCCGTTACGTCGGTCAGCTCCTGCGCGATCCTGAGGTCGGGCTTATCGGTCCCGAAGCGAGCCATCGCTTCGCCATAGGTCAGTGTCGGAATCTCGCCTAAGTCGTGGTCCAGGCATGATTGAAACAGGTGGCGAAAGAGCCCCGTAACGACCTGGATCACATCCTCAGCAGTGACAAACGACATTTCTAGATCGATTTGGGAAAACTCGGGTTGTCGGTCGGCGCGCAAATCCTCGTCTCTGAAACACCGCGCGATCTGATAGTAGCGATCGTATCCAGCAACCATGAGGAGCTGCTTGTACAGCTGCGGCGATTGTGGCAGGGCGTAGAACTTACCCGGGTGAACTCTCGACGGAACCAAGAAATCCCGAGCGCCCTCCGGTGTGCGACGCGTAAGCATCGGGGTCTCGATCTCCCAAAAATCGAGTCCGTCCAAGTAGCGTCGGGTCTCGATAGTGATCTTGTGGCGCAACCCGAGTGCCCTGGTCGGGGCCAACCTCCGCAGCTCGAGATAGCGGTGTCGTAGCCGTACCTCTTCAGCTACTTCGCCGCCGCCCTCCTTCTCTACGTCCACCGGAAACGGTGGCGTCGCCGACTCGTTGAGCAGCCGACAGGCAGCGACATCGACCTCGATCGACCCGGTCGCCATCTCGGGGTTGACGCTCTCCTCGGGGCGAGCGAGGACGGCCCCCTCGACCGCGACCACGTCTTCCGCCCTTAGCTTCTCGACCGCCGCGAACACGTCAGCCGGCAGCCGTTCAGGCGAGGCTACGCATTGGACCAGGCCGTAGCGGTCTCTCAAATCGAAGAAGACGAGCCCGCCGTGGTCACGCCGGCGATGGACCCAGCCGCAGAGAGCCACCGACTCACCGACGTCGTCATCGCTCAGTGCACCGGTTACCCGGTTTCGCAGGGAGGTTGCGAGGTAGTCTTTCATTTGGCTTTGCCGTTAGGCGCGCAGCAGTATACCTGGCTGCGTGCGATCAGAACAGCCGCACGGCACGGGCTTCGAGCACTTGTCGGCTCGGAATCTCGACGGTCTCGTTGTTCGGGCCCGTCAGGCTCAGGGTCGACTCCAGTTCTTGCCTGCGCTCGTGCAAGCTGAACATCCGATCTTGCGGATCGAATAAGTAGTTTCCCGTGATCTCGCCACGACCCGATACGGTGACACTTGAACCACTGATGGTGCCCATGCCTCGAACTGTGATCTCTCCACTATAATCGATCGGGATCACGGGTCGACCGGCCAGGGCGCTGGTGTCGGCGATCGCGTACGTCAGAATCGTCTCGATCTCGGTCGTGACACCCTTGAGAACCTCGGTCACGGTCAGCGTGTCGCTCCAGCTCACGCCAGCGGTAGCCCCATCTTCAGGAAGCTGCGGGAAGAACGCCTGCGCCGAACGTTCCAGGTACCGAACGCCGATGCCAGGGGGTACGACACCACTGGCCCTGGCGTCGAGAACAACGCCGCTCGGCGTCGTTGACAGCGTGATCACGGTTCCGCGGAGCGCCTCCCGACGCGGGGTTGGAAGCGGCCCCTGGATGTTCAGGTCGAGGGTCTCAAACCCGAGCCGCCACAGCATGCGTGCGCCCGGGTCCATCAACGTCAGCCGAACGACGCCATCCGAGCTCACTCTATAATGGGCTTCACGTTGAAGAATCTGCTGTGACACGGCGAGCGTGTTCGTCGTCCGATAGCGGAACGACTCACCCCGATCGGGATCATAAACCAGCGACTGACCGCTCCCCGACTGGACTCCGCCGACCCACATGACGCTTGCCAGCGTCAAAGTCCTACTAGTGACTATGATCGATCGCAGCCAAGGGTCTGAGAACAAAGCTTCAACGCGCCGTTTTGGGTACGTGCTGCTTGACACTTCTCGTCGCCCAGATCTAAGTTTTATCACTCAACGAACGAGTTCTATCGCTCGTTATTGCGCGGGAATAGCTCAGCTGGTAGAGCGCAACCTTGCCAAGGTTGAAGTCGCGGGTTCGAGTCCCGTTTCCCGCTCCAGCTGTGTGCGAATGGCCCTTCCGACGTTGGGAGGGCCT
>JBDGYV010000007.1:0-53417 GCA_039588915.1 Gemmatimonadota bacterium | reverse complement strand
CGCGCGGTCTCCCGGCCTTTCACCTGGTCGGCCTCCCCGACGGCGCGGTCCGCGAGAGCAAGGAACGCGTCATGGCGGCACTCTCGAACAGCGGGTTCGAGGCTCCGCTGCGTCGAATCACCGTCAATCTGGCCCCGGCCGATGAACCCAAGAGCGGGACTGGCTTCGATCTGCCGATCGCGCTCGCGATCCTCAAGGCTTCCCGCACCATCGCAACACCGGCCGATCATCCCCCGATGGCGGCGCTCGGCGAGCTTAGCCTAGATGGGCGGGTCCAGCCGGTGCGGGGCGTTCTGGCGATCGCCGCGGCGCTCAAGGCGATGGGAGCGCGCGAAGTTCTGGTCGCGCCGGAGAATGCCGCTGAGGCTGCACTCGTCGAAGGGTTGATGGTGTTGCCGGTGCCGGCCTTGACGGCTGCGGTCGATCACCTTTCGGGTGTGAACCCGATCCGACCGGTCGCGGTACCGGCGCGCCTGCCCGCGCGGGTCGAACGTGGTTCAGGCTGGTCGGACGTCAGGGGTCAAGAGGTGGCCCGCCGCGCCCTCGAGATCGCCGCCGCCGGTGGACACAACACGTTGCTCATCGGACCGCCCGGGGTCGGCAAGACTTTCTTAGCGCGTCGCTTCCCTTCGATACTCCCGCCGCTAGGATCGGGTGAGGCGCTCGAGGTGACCGCTATCCATTCCGCCTGGGGTCGTTTATCACCGGAGCGACCACTCATTCACGTGCCGCCGTTTCGAGCCCCGCATCACACGATCTCGGCGGCCGCTTTGCTTGGCGGCGGGCGGCCACCACGGCCTGGGGAAGTCAGCTTGGCTCATCGCGGGGTGCTTTTTCTGGACGAGTTTCCGGAGTATCGACGTGATGCGCTCGAGGGGTTGCGACAACCGCTGGAGGAAGGCGAGATCGTTATCGGACGCGTCGCTCATCGTCGCCACCGCTTTCCGGCCCGCTTCATGTTCTTGGGTGCGATGAACCCATGCCCTTGCGGGCTTTGGGGTGAAGCGCTCAAGCCGTGCAGCTGTCTACCGGCCGCCCGTCAGCGGTATCGAGCTCGACTGTCGGGTCCGCTGCTCGACCGGATCGACCTCCACGTCCGCGTCCGTCCGGTCGCGTTTGGAGACCTTGTCGGGGAAGTCCCGGGCGAGTCGGCAACCGCCGTTCGAGTCCGGGTGACTGCTGCCCGCCGCAGGCAAGCCGACCGTATGGGACCGGGGCGGCTGAACGCCCGAATCGACGGACGTCAAACGACGCGTTGGTGTGAGCTCGACCGTGAGGGAGAGCGATTGCTCGAAGCGGCCTACGACCGGCTTGGACTGTCGGCACGTGGACACGTACGGATTCTGAGAGTGGCGCGCACGATCGCCGACCTGGGCGGGGCCGATACAATCGAGCCGGCGCACGTCGCCGAGGCGATTCAGTTCCGGGTTCTCGATCGGCATGCACCCGGTGGGCCGTCGGCTTAGCTTCGGGCCTCGCATGACCCGCCCTGCTCCGACCCTCATCGGCTGCGACCGTTTGTCCGACAAGGAACGTCAGCTCGAGGCCGTGCTCGCCGACTGTGGATCGGTCGTCATCGGCTATTCCGGTGGCGCCGATTCGACCTTGCTCTTGAAGAAGGCGATCGACGTTCTCGGCCCCGATCGCGTGCTGGCGGTGACCGCGGCCAGCGCGACTTACGATCCTGAAGAAGTGGACGAGGCTACCCGGTTGGCGGCCGGCCTCGGCGCCAGCCACGTGCGGCTCCAGTCGACCGAGCTCGAGGCCGAGGGGTTTGTCCAGAACCCGCCCGAGCGTTGTTACTACTGCAAGGCGGATCTGTACGGCGATCTCCAGCGGCTGGCCGCGGAGCATGGATACGAGACCGTCATCGACGGTTCGCATGCCGACGATGCGCTCGACTACCGACCCGGGCTCAAGGCGCTAGACGAGCGCGGGATTGTGAGCCCGCTCAAGGAGTCCGGCTTCACCAAGCATGATATCCGCGCGCTGTCGCGGCAGCTCGGGTTGCCGACCGCCGACAAGCCGGCCAACGCGTGCCTGGCGTCACGCTTCCCGTACGGACAAGCGATCACCGTGCCCGAGCTCGAGCGCGTTGGGCGCGCCGAGCGGGTGCTTCGCGAGGCCGGTTTCCACATCGTCCGGGTCCGTCATCACGGCGACGTGGCCCGTATCGAGGTCCCGCCCGGCGACCGTCATCGACTGCTCGAGGCGGTCGACGTGATCGTGCCCGCGCTCAAGCGCCTGGGCTACGTCTGGGTGTCGTGCGATCTCCAGGGGTACCGTAGTGGTAGCATGAACGAGGCGCTTTGAGCATTCGGCCCGACCACTGGATCGCGCGCATGGTCCGAGAGCATGGGATGATCGAGCCGTTCCAGGAGACCCAGGTCAAGGAAGGCGTGATCTCCTACGGTCTATCGTCCTACGGCTACGATCTGCGGGTGTCCGACGAGTTCAAGATCTTCACCGACGTCTACGGGGTGACGGTCGACCCGAAGGATTTCGACCCCCGCTCCTTTGTCGATTGGACCGGTACCACGTGTGTGGTTCCGCCCAATTCATTCGCATTGGCCAGATCGATCGAGTACTTCCGCATCCCTCGGAACGTTTTGACAGTTTGTGTAGGGAAGTCGACCTACGCGCGCTGTGGCATCATCGTGAACGTGACGCCTTTTGAGCCCGAATGGGAAGGACATGTGACGCTGGAGATCTCGAACACGACCCCCCTGCCGGCCAAGATCTACGCCCACGAGGGGATTGCGCAGGTGTTGTTCTTCGAGTCCAGCGACCCCTGTGAGACGTCCTATGCCGATCGTGAAGGCAAGTACCAGGCACAGCGCGGCCTGACCCTACCCCGCGTATGAGGAGGAGCCAGTGAGGAGATCGTTCGGATTGTGTGCTGCGTTGCCGGTGCTCGCGATCGTCGGCTACGGTTGTTTCGCCAAGCCGCCCGGCTATCTGCCATCTTCGGTGCGCGTCATCTACTCGAAGGCGACCGATGACTCGCTGGGTAGTAGCAAGGATATCTACTTTCTGGTCGCACGATCGGGGAACGAGCTGCGGCTCACCGGCGAGGATGGATCTGACGGCTACCCCGAGTTCTCGGCTGGCCTCAGAAAGGTCTTCTACACCCGCGAGGTCGCGGGCTCCAGACAGATCTGGTCGGTCGGTTTGGACGGCAGCGGCGAGGGGGTCGTGCTCTCGGCGATGGGCGAGGAGTTCAGCGACCCGTCGGTGAGCCCGGACGAAACAGAGCTCGCTTACACGCGGACGCAGGGCGGCCAGTCCAGCATCGAGATCGCTTCTGTCGATGGCTCCCAGCCTAGGACCGTGTTGGAAAACGGTGGGCCCTGGCGTCAACCGCGGTGGTCGCCGGATGGGAGATCACTTGCGGTGGTGGGTCTGCGAGATGGTGTGACTCGGATCTTCCTAGTCGATGTTGGGACCGGAACCACACAGCCGCTGATCTCGACCGAAACCGGTCCTCAGAGCGAACCCAACTGGAGCCCGGACGGGAACCAGATCGTCTTCAAGCGTGGCGAAGCGAAGGCGGCGGAGATCGCGCTGGTGGATGTGTCGACCAAGCAGGTGACCCGACTGACCGACAACGAGGTCGAGGATTCAGCCCCTGCCTTTGGTCCGGGGGGTGACAGGATCGTGTTCGTCTCCCGCCGACCACATGGGCGATACAATCTGTGGGTCATGGGTGCGGACGGCAGCAAGGTCGAGTCGCTGACCCGCAGCAAGGAGTCCGATGCTCGAAACCCGGAGTGGATCTAGGAGGCGGAGCTCTTCGCTTTCTTTGAGCGCTTCTTGGTGGGCTTCTTTGCCTCCGCCTTCGACCGACCGTTAGCCATCGTCTTGTCGAAGTAATCGGTGGCTTTTTCGTAGCTGTAGTCCTTGATGAGCGCCATCTCGCTCACCAACAGGTCCCGGCACTTCTCGAAGATCCGCTGATCGGAGCTAGAGAGGGAGTTTTCGGCCCACTTTGGGTACAGATCCCGAAGCACCTCGCCGACCTCCATCGGATCGCCCGATTCCAGCTTGGTCTTCACCTGCTTCATGCGCCGGTTGAAGTTGCGGCTCAGCTCCTCGGGCTTGCCGGTGAGGGTCTTTCTGAGCTCGGTGAATCGACGTTGGCTGAGCGGTGGCCGTATCGCCGACAGCTCGACGCTGTTGCGGGGCACGAAGATCTTCCGATCCTTCGAGACGCAGTTGATCTCGAGGCACTCGAGCTCCTCGTCACCGACGGTAATCGTCCGGATGCCTGATACGTACCCCCCGCCGTACTGCGGGTGCACTACCTTGTCGTTGACCTTAAACTGTTTCGTAGCCATATTGATCAGTTGCGCCGGTTTCGGCTCCGTAGCTTTCGCTGCCGGCGTTCGCTTGGCTTCTCGTAGTGTCTCTTCCGCTTGAGTTCGGAGAAGATGTTCGACTTCTTCACCTCTCGACGAAACCGCTTTAGCGCGCTTTCGAGCGATTCACCCTCGCGGACTTGGATTTCTGCCATGCAGAGCGTTCTCCCGGCACCTTGTTGCGGGTCAGACGGTGGTAACGTTCGACAGCCTATTAACTTAGAACGTTGATTGCCGATCGTCAAGGGGGCGGAACGAAACATGCCAGATGGCTGGGGTTCGCCCTCGTGATGGTCACGCTCGCGTGTAGTGGGCCCATCTCGACAATGCGCAGTCCATACCATCTGAGGGTCGTCGAAGTTAGAAACGACAGCAAACACTATCAAACGCTAGCGATAGAACCGACAGCCGATCAACATCTCGGCGCGGCGACGACATTTACCGGTAGACTCCGACCCGCTGAGGTCAAGATCCTGTACCTCTACCATGGCTTCGAGTATGCGTTCACCGTCCTCGACGAGCAGGGGCACAAAGAGGTCACCAGCCGGGAGTTCCACGTCGACCGGAACATCGGTCTGGTGTTCTCGGGTGACTCGCTGTTCGCTGATGCCGGACTGGTCGTCGAGCTTGGCGACCCGACGGTGACTTTCGCCGATAGCCTGCAAGACCTCGACCCATTTGGGCTCCGATCCGACGAACCGATCGAACCGGACACCACGAACGTGCGCGATCGATCCGAGCGAGAAGACGCTCAGCGAGGCGGTCAACGGCGATAGGCTCTCCCAAGTGACGCGCGCGGCGCCCGCGCCGGTCCGTAAACATCACAGCACGGTGAGAGCGATACTGCGCCGGCTCGAGGCCAGTCACTCCGACGTCACGACCGCGCTTCACTATCGCTCGTCATTTCAGCTGCTCGTAGCGACCGTACTTTCCGCACAGTGCACTGACGTTCGCGTCAACGCCGTTACACCGGCTCTGTTTCGCGACTATCCCGACGTAGGGTCGTTCCTGGATCTCGATCAGCGGACGCTCGAACGCTACATAAAAACCTGTGGTCTGTTCCGGAGCAAGGCACGCAACCTGCTGGCCGCCAGTCGCATCCTGGTCGAGGAGTTCGATGGTCACGTGCCGAGGACGAGGAGCGAGCTCATGCGCCTGCCGGGAGTCGGTCGCAAGACAGCCAACGTCGTGCTCGCTAACGCGTTTGGTGCCGATACGATCGCCGTCGACACGCACGTTTTTCGCGTTTCGCGCCGTTTGGGTTTGGCGCACGGGAATACACCGGCCGATGTCGAGGCGGAGCTCATGGATGTTCTTCCGCAGAGCGCTTGGTCGTCCACGCACTATCGTCTGATTCTCCACGGCCGACAAACGTGCAAGGCTCAACGTCCGCTCTGCGATCAGTGCCCGCTCACTCGGTGGTGCGACTACTACGAGAACGTCGTGAGGAGGGGCGCGCCGAGCGCACGGAGACGCGCTAGCGTCGGCTAACTCGCCACCCTTAGCTTCCCGCTCAACATGCACGAAAGCGCTCCGATTCTCGTCCGCATGGTTGCGGTCGCCATCGGGGTCGGGATTTTGGCGCAAGTGGTCGCCGGGCGGGCCCGACTCCCGAGCATCGTGTTCTTGCTCGCGTTCGGTGTGCTGGTGGGGCCGGACGGTCTGGGATGGATCGAGCCCGACGCCTTCGGAATCGGCCTTCAAGCGATCGTCACCGTTGCCGTAGCGCTGATTCTGTTCGAGGGCGGGCTCGAGCTGAGGCTGCTCGATCTGGCTGCGGTCGGGGGCACGATCCGCAACCTGGTGACCATTGGCGCCGGCATCACCGTCGTCGGTGCGGCTGCTGCCGCCCACTATCTGGCAGGCTTCGCCTGGCCATTGGCCTTTCTGTTCGGGGCCATCGTCAGCGTGACCGGGCCGACGGTGATTACCCCGCTGCTCGACCGTGTCCGGGTCACTCGGCGAATCGACACGATTCTCCGGGGCGAGGGGATTCTGATCGATCCGGTGGGGGCGATCCTCACCGTGGTGGTGCTCGACATCGTTCTCTCGGCGGAGACGTCGGTGTGGCTGGGGCTTACCGAGTTTGCGTCGCGGCTCTTGATCGGTCTGATCATCGGGTTGGCCGGCGGGTGGTCGCTGGGGCGCGTACTCCGGCTCAAAGGTGTGTTCGCCGACGAGCTCAAGAACCTCGTCGTTCTGGCTTGGGTGTTGGTGCTGTTCGCTCTCGCCGAGGCGCTGGCCAGCGAGTCGGGGCTGGCGGCAGTGGTGATCGCCGGGATGGCGGTCCGCCGAGAATCGATTCCGCGAGAGAACCAGCTCCGCCGCTTCAAGGGTGAGCTCAGCGTTCTGTTCATCTCGATGCTGTTCATCATGTTGTCGGCCCACTTGCCACTGGCGACGCTGGCGGCGGTCGGTTGGTCCGGCGTGTGGACCGTCGTGGTGCTCATGCTCGTCGTTCGCACGGCCTCGGTGTTGGTCTGCACCTGGCGTCGCAACATCCCTTGGCGTGAGCGGTTGTTCCTCATGTGGATCTCACCCCGTGGCGTGGTGGCGATCTCGATCGCGTCGTTTATCGCTTTGCGCATGGAGACGGGATCGCCGGAGCTCGTCGAGGCGGGGTTGACGGCGCTCAGTGGTGAACGCCTGTTGGCCCTTGTGTTCCTGACGATCGCGATCACCGTCGTCGTTCAGGGATTGACCGCCGGAGCGGTGGCGCGGGCGCTCGGGGTCAACGCGGAGGCCGGTCGCTACGCGATCGTTGTGGGGGCCAACTCGCTTGGTCGCAAGGTCGGGGCGTTGTTGCGCGATCACGGGTGGGACTCATTGTTGGTCGATACGAATCCCAGAAACGTGCGCCGTGCTCGGGCCGAGGGACTGGTCGCGAGGGTCGGCAATGTTCTCGATCGACAGGTGCAGGAAGAAGCGCAGATGGAAAGCGCTACGGCGCTTGTCGCCGTGACCGCTAACCAAGCGGTCAACTTCCTCGTGGGGCGGGTCGCGCTCGACGAGTATCACGTTCCCGCGGTGTTTCCGGTTCTCATCGATTCTGAAAAGGGTGTCGGCGAGAAATTGGTCGAGGACGCCGGCGCCGAGTTGGCTTTTGGCCGGCCGCTGGAAGTCGAAGATTGGAACCGGTACCTCGATCGAGATGCGGTCCGCCAAGTCGTCCTGTCGCTCGGCGAGTCGCCGCCCGACGGGCTACTCGGCGAGCTCGATCTGCCGGAGGGTGTATTGCCGGTCCTGACCTTGCGTGGTGATCGCTCGTACATTTGCCATGGCGCCACCCGGTGGAATCCCAAAGATAGGGTGGTCGTTCTGGTGACCCGGAAGGGGGAGGATGGGCTCGGGGCGGCGTTCGGGGCGGCCATGGAGGAACAGCGCGACCCCGCCGCCGGCCACGCCGACGTATTAAACCCTGCCCAGCGGGGCCTCATTTGAGCCATTAGGACGTGACATAAGGGGGAGCTCTTGGCGGACATCGCACCGGACATACTGAGCCGGGCACAAGCGGGAGACCGGACGGCTTTCAACGAGGTGGTCCGGTTCTACCGACAAGATCTGTTGCGGGTGACGTATCGCTTCGTCGGAAACTACGAAGACGCGCGGGACGTCCTGCAGCAGGTGTTCGTCAAGGTGTACCAGAACATCGATCGTTGGGAGCCGAGGGCGCCGTTTTGGTCATGGCTGTACCGGATCGCAGTCAACGAATCGCTGGGGTGGAAGAAGCGCCAGCAACGTCGTTACGATGTTGTTTCGCCGCTCGAGGAAATGCAGTACCCAGATGCGCCGAGCGAGGGAGCCTCTCCTCTCGATCGGGCTACGATGAGTGAGGCCGGCCAACGGATCCTCGATGCGATCGAACAGCTGCCACAGATGCAGCGCGCCACGTTCGTGCTCCGATACCGAGAGGAACTATCAGTGAAGGAAACCGCCGCGGCGCTCGGGTGCGCCGAGGGCACCGTCAAGGCGAACGGTTATCACGCCATTCGTCGCCTGCGACAGATTCTTGGACAACATGGCATGGAGATAGAGAGCGACGAAGATGAGTCCTCTGCACTGTAATACGGTTCGCGAGGCGTTGTGGGAGCGGGCGGCAAGCGCCGGACCGGAGTCGCTGACCCCAGCGCTCGCCGATCACCTCACGGGCTGCGCCCAATGTCAGGCCGAGAGGCGCGCGGTGCGCGAGCTGATCCAGACCAGTCGGTTGATTCCAGATCCGCTTCCGCCGGGGAATGTTTGGGACGGGTTCGAGGACGAACTGGAGCGGTGGTTGCACGCCGGCGTCGAGCCAACCCGGTGGCAGCAGTGGAGCCAGAGGGCATTTGGTCTGGCGGCCGTGCTGGTGCTCGGATTCGCTCTCGGTGCTCTGGCGATGCGAGCCGGCGGTGGGCCCGATCGGGTCACGACGACTGCCGACCGCGCCGAGTTGTTGGCCGAACTTCAGACCGAGCTCGCCAATGACGCCCGGCTGGAATCGTATCTGGACGACATCGAGGAGCTGCTGGTCGCGTATCAAGCCGCGCGCCATGGTGACGCGGTGGATACGTTCCGGCAATCGCTACCGTCGGGGATGGTCGCCGGCGCCGGCGTGCCGTCTGATGCTGCGCGAAAGCGACTGGAGGTCCAGCGAGAGGCACGGGAACAGCTGCGGACGGTTGTCCTCGGGATGCTAACCAGCGAGATCGAAGCGGAGCGCCGCGGCTTCGGTTACTTGGAGCGGCGGGTGGCGGAGATCGCTGGCCAACAACTGCTCTACTTCATCCACTAGTCGCGCAGCTACTTTCCCTTACATGTCATCACCTTTGGTGGCCGTATTCGGCAGCGGTGCCGATCGGCCAGAGGACGTGGAGCGCGCACGCACGCTTGGCGCCGCACTCGGCCACGCCGGGTACGGCGTAATCAACGGCGGTTACGGTGGGACGATGAGCGCATCGGCCGCCGGGGCGCGGTCGAGTGGTGGTCCAACGGTTGGTGTGACGTGCGCCGAGTTTGGGCGCGCTGGACCCAATCCCCATCTCGATGAAGTCATCGAAGCCGGGATCTTGACCGAGCGATTGGGACATTTGATCCGACGAGCAGCCGCCTATGTTGTGCTCCCGGGTGGGAACGGTACGCTGGCTGAGTTGTCGCTGGCGTGGGAGCATCTGCGAAAGGGGCTCGTCGAACCCCGCCCGCTGGTGGTCTGGGAAGATCCTTGGCGGCCGATCGTCGAGGCGATCGCGGCGGGACCCTATCTAGACGGTGGGACCGAGCACATCACCTGGGTTGACAACCTGGATGCGGCGGTCGCGTTGATCAGAGCCCGGGTCCCCATAACGCGCTAGAGCGGATCGTCTCGCAGCGGGTACCGTTCCCAATCCGGGGCGTCGAAGTGCCACCACTCGCTGGCCAGCGGGATCCAACCAGCAGCCACCATGGCGCGCTCGAGCCGCTCACGGTTGGCGATTGCTGCTGCCGGCAAGTCCTGCGCGTCGCGGTGAGCGGCCGGAGTGAAATCGTCATGATCGGTTGGAAGAGGCACCGGTTCGCCTTCGAGTCCGACGACGCCCACGTCTACGGCCGCGCCTCGATTGTGACGAGATCCTTGAGCGGGGTCGGCGACGTAGGTCGGATCCGGTAGGATCTCCCACATCGCGTACTGGACCGACAGCGGGCGGTAGCAGTCCCAGACGATCAGCCGAAGGTCTTCGGCGCGAAGCGCCGTCTCCGCTGCTGCGAGTCGCTCAGCGGCATCGGTCACGAGGTAGCATCGTGGCGTTGTGTATACCGCTCGTCCGAGAAAATTTTCCGGACGCGCGTATCGAATATCGAGGCGAATGTCGGGGTGCTCCGCCCCGACGTCGACGAGCTCGCTCGCGAGCTCTCGGCTCGGCTGTCGGGCCACGGCACAGGCCGCGCCGATTCCTACCGCGACAATAAGCAGTGCCGGACGCATCGTGTCACCTAGCAGAGTGCGGGCCGAGCGTCACGACCCAGTCTCACCGGTCAAGAGCGTCACGAACCGGCGAGCCAGCTGAAGCTCTCGCTCGTGCGCGGTGTGCTGGTAGATGACGATCAGGTTCTTTGCCATCCGTTCCAGCGTCGCTACAACCGGTGCCGGTTTGAGATACTCATCAACCGGGTCAAACCCAGCTCGTTCGAGCAGCACCATGCACTCCCCACGACTGACTTCGCGGCCACCGAAGAACGGGTCTAGATACCGGTAGGCCGTGCCGTTCTTGTATCCAACCAGGAAATGCATCGGCATGCTGACTCCCACCAGCGGAAGCCCGATCCGTTGCGCCAGTGACAAGTAGACCAGCGCCAGCGTGATCGGGATCCCGGTGCGCCGGGAGAGCACCTGCGACAGGAAGGAGTTCTCGGCGTCGTAGTAGTTCTCGGTATTGCCACGAAAGCGCGACGTCTCGTGGATGTAGCGACGCAGCTCATCGGCGCGAACGGCGATCTCGGCCCTGGGAGAAACCGCCTCGCGAGCGCCAGCCGAGAGCAGCTCGAGTTCGGCTCGCGCGCGTTGCTGTTCGGCGATGCGATCGGGATGGATCAAGCGCTCCAGCAGAAAGGCGCCCTCTTCGAGCGCTTTGCCATCAGGGGCGGTTTGCAGGGTCACCCACTGGTGCTCGACCTCGTCGCTGCGGATCCTGTCGAGCAGATCCTGCGATGCCGTGCGAATCGTTCGCTCGGGGTGGGACCATGAGGCGGTCTCGAGGTACGGCGTGGCGGCCGACCCAGCGGTTCGGAGCGCAGTCTGCACGTGATCCGTGACGTTCGTATCATCGTCGTCGAGCAACCGGATCAGCGCTCTTATCTGTTCTGGTGAAAGGGGCTCGCTCATGTCAGTTCGCAATATGACGAGTACGACGTCAAGCGCACAAGGTTGTATCTTTCCTCAACCCGCAACGCGAACATGAACGCTCAACGAGGCAGTTCAATGCAAACGCGCAGTGAGAAAGACAGTCTCGGCACGCGTGAAGTTCCAGGTGACGCCTACTATGGCATACAGACGTTGCGGGCTACAGAGAACTTCCCCGTCAGCGGGCTCCGCGAGCACCCGCATCTGATTTCCGCATTCGCCTACATAAAGAAGGCGGCTGCGCTCACGCACCGCGAGATCGGCGTGCTCGACGAGGAGCGTGCCGAAGCGATCGTACAAGCAGCCGACGACGTGCTGGCCGGTGAGCTGCGTGATCAGTTCGTTGTCGATGTGTTCCAGGCTGGAGCAGGTGTTTCATTCCACATGAACGTCAACGAGGTATTGGCCAACCGGGCGCTCGAGATCCTCAATGCCGAGCGCGGTGACTACTCGCGTCTGCATCCCAACGATCACGTCAACATGTCGCAGTCAACGAACGATACGTTCCCGACCGCGATGCACTTGGCGGCGATGCTCCAGTGGCGTGATCTGAAACCCGTCCTGGTTGATCTCGCGACCGCTTTTCATGCCAAGGGCGACGAGTTTTCCGATATCGTCAAATCGGGCCGCACACACCTTCAGGATGCGGTACCGGTAACGCTGGGACAAGAGTTCGACGCTTGGGGCGCGGCGATCGACCGGAGTACCGAGCTAATCGACGTCGCCGTCGAGGAGTTGAGCGAGCTTCCGATCGGCGGCAACGCGGCTGGAACTGGGATAAACCTACCGCCGGGGTATCGACCGAAGATCGTCCGTCACATGTCGGAGCTCACTGGGTTCCAACTCATCAAAGCAGCCGACCCGCGGGAGCAGATTCAGAGCCGGCAGGCGATCGCTGCCGTGTCAGGCAGCGTGCGCAACTTGGCACTCGAGCTAACGCGGATCGCCAATGACTTGCGACTCCTGGACTCGGGCCCGCTGACCGGGCTGGCCGAGATCTCGCTGCCTGCCAGGCAGCCTGGCTCATCGATCATGCCGGGGAAAGTCAATCCGGTCATGCCGGAATGCCTCAACCAAATCGCGTTCCACGTAATTGGTGCCGACACCACCGTCGCGCTGGGCGCCCAGGCAGGCCAGCTGGAGCTCAACGTCATGATGCCAATCATGATTTGGGAGCTGCTGTTCTCGATGGAGATCCTGAAGAACTTCCTACCCGTGTTTCGTACCGGTTGCGTCGAGGGCATCGTCGCCCACCGTGAACGAGCGGAGTCGTTCGCCCACAAGAGCCCTTCGCTCGCAACCGCGCTGAACCCGGTTCTCGGCTATTCCAAAGCGGCCGAGATTGTGAAGGAGGCGCTGGCCACGAGTCGCACGATTATGGAAGTCGCGCGGGAACGAAGCGGCTTGAGCGAGGAGCAACTAATCGAGATCCTGTCGCCGGAGAACCTAACCGGACAGCTAGAGCGAGAAGGGAACTAGACCCCGGTCCATCGCTAGCGGGAGAACGGTGGGCGGGCGACGAGCCCGGTTACTACCCCGAGCTTGATGACGGCGCCTGGCAGGAACGGCACTACGGCGAGCGACAGTGCTTGCCCGGCGCTCACGTCGAGCATGCGCGCCAGCCACGAAGCGCCAAGACCAAAGATCACAACGTTGGCGGCGATCAGTATCGGAATCGCGCGCCACGCGGTGTCGCCTGGTCGCAGCAACGAGCCTACCAGCCACGCTGCGATCGGAAACGACAGCAGGAACCCACCGGTCGCACCGAGCAACCCTCCACCCCCGGCGAAGAGCGGCAGGCCGATCGCCCCGAAACCAAGGTAGGCGAACTGGCTCAGCGCGCCGTCGCGGCCGCCGAGGTAAACACCGGCCAGCAGCACGAACAACGTTTGCAGCGTGATTGGGACCGGCGTGAAAGGCAACGGGATCCGGATCAGGGCGCCGACAGCGGTGAGCAACGCAAACGCGGTGATGCCCAGCATCCGCTGTGTTGGCCGTGCTTGAATCCAGGCCGGGACGCGAAGAGCGGGAGACGTCGAGTGTGTACTCATCGCACTACTGATTGAAGAATTCGGCGTTAACTGCGACGAATTTCGTCATCTCCGGCGGGACGTCCTCCAAAGCGAAGATCGCCTCGACCGGACACTCCGGTTCACAGGCGGCGCACTCGATGCATTCATCTGGATGGATGTAGTACATGTCTTCGCCTTCGTAGATGCAATCCACCGGACACACTTCGACACAACTCGCGTCTTTGAGTCCTATGCAAGGCTCGGTGATGACGTATGTCACTGAGCGAACCTTCCTTTCGATCATGGATAGTTATCAGAGATATCGGCAAGTCGATGACCACTAAAGGTCGCTTTTGGACTCCATTTCAGCAAGGCCCAGTGCCCGAGAATCTTGCCCCCAGGTCGCCCCGTCTTTATAATTAGTATTCTCAGGCCGCCGAAGGTGAGCGGATGCCGGAATTAGACGCTGTACGAGTCGATCAGTTGCTCCAAACCCTAACCGGGGTCGTTCGCGCCAGGGTGCGCATGAACGGCGACGGGAGTGGGTTGTCGGAGATCCACGTCCTTAGCGATGGAGCGCTGCCTCCCAAGCAAATCGTTCGCAACATCGAAACGCTTCTCAAGACGGCGTTCGAGCTCACGATCGACCACCGGATTGTGTCGATCGCTGTCCTCAAAGAAGGTGCACCACTCGCCCAGGGCGAGGTCGAACCCGCTGACGCGGAGGCGCCGAAGGGCGCTATGCCGCGGCTCGTTTTTCAGCGCCTGACGGTCACCCAAGACGAGCCACTCAAGTGCACCGCACATGTCGAGTTGAAGCTCGGCGACGTGATCTTCGAAGGCACTCACCGGGACACCGACACACCCAAAGCGCGCTTGTACTCCTCCGCGCGAGCCGTTATCGAGGCACTCGACTACTTGGCGGAAAAGGAGATGGCGTTCTACGTCGCCGGGCTCGAGCTGTTAAATGTTTTCCAGCGCGACGTGATGGTGGTGTTGGTGGAAGGTCGGCACGAGCTGCAGCAAGAGAGGATGATGGGCACCGCCCTGATCGGAGACGATCCACACGAAGCTGCGGTGCGGGCCGTGCTGGATGCCGTGAACCGGTTCATCGGTCGTCCATCGAGAACCGCCGGGGTCTAGCGCTCGACAATTTTCCAGCTCGCCATTCGCCCCAGCTTGCATTATCAATACCGCACTTCCTGAAATAGCAGAGCTCTCTTTTTCAACACGGGTACCCTATGACCGAGATACCGTCTCCAAGTTCACCGTCACCTGAGGATCTGCCGTCGGCGGCACCGGCGAAGAAGGGGATGTCGACAGGCGTCAAGGTCGCAATTGGGTGCGGCGTGCTGGCGGTTGTGGTCGTAGTGGGGATCGTCATCGCCAGCATCGCCGGCGGCATGTTCCTGCGCCGCAAAGCTGAGGAATTGACCGGCGGAATCGAGGATCAAGCGAAGATCGGCGCGGTGATCGACCGACTCGAGGCCGAACACTCCTTTTCGCCCCCTGCCGACGGGATCGTTAACCCCGCGCGTGCGGAGCGGTTCTTCGCCGTTACCGATCTGGCCTGGCAACGGATCGAGCCCGAGTGGGACGAATTGGAAGAGCGCGGTCGCGAGATCACCAATCGTGGCGGCGACGCCGGGGTTGGCGATGTGTTCGCTGGCGTACGCGGGTTGACACACGCCAGGACCGCAATCGCCGAGGCGCTCGATCAGCATGAGATGCCGGTCAGTGAGTACGTGTGGGTAGGCTTTGCCCTGACGCGCGCATACCGTGCCCTCGAGAGCTCCGATCAGCGTCGGCAAGGAGCCGACCGCGGCGTGGCACAAGCCAACCTCGATCTCGCCCGGCGTTACCACGATCAGTTAGCGGAAGTGTCCGGTGCGGGGGCGACCGCGGGGAAGAGTGCGGTGCTGGGTTTGGCCGTAACGCTCGACGTGACCGGCCACGGTCCTTAGCTCTACCCTCGCAACAGATCCGGTAACCGCTCGACAAAGGTCGACCTGGCCAAGACCTGGTCCGCACCGGCGGCGCGAGCGCCCTTGAGACCTTCCCGGTCCGTATGTGAGCCGAACGCCACCACAGTCATTGCGTTCGAGCCGGACTTGAGTTGGCCGATCGCATCGATCGGATCGATCGAACGATGGTTGAGGTCGAACAGCAATAATCCGTCGCCTGTCAATCCGTTGATATCGTTGACAAACGCCACTTCGATGTCGGCTGCTTGCGCAGTAGCCTCGATCTTGGCGCGGAAGAACAGGTCGTCGCAGGCGACGTGGATCACGCGTCTCATCGGTCGATGATACCTGTTCGCGAAACCGGTGGCAGTGGGGCGTTGACGTTCGGTTTTTGTTCGGGTAGAGTCATATGATCGTGCCCGATCCGCGATCGATACTCCACGTCGATCTCGATGCCTTCTATGTAGCCGTCGAACGGTTGCGCGACCCGTCGCTGGTCGGCAAGCCCGTGGTCGTCGGTGCTAACCCACGAGGAGGCCGCGGACGCGGTGTTGTTGCTGCTGCGTCGTACGAAGCGCGGGCGTTTGGGATCCACTCCGCGATGCCGATCGGCGAAGCGTACCACCGCTGTCCCCACGGCGTGTACGTGTCCGGTCATCGCGACTTGTACGCGCGCGCGGCGCGCGCAGTGAGGCGAGTGTTCGCCCAGTTTACGCCGGCTGTTGAGCCGGTATCGATCGATGAGGCCTACCTCGACCTCACCGGCACCGAGCGCCTCCACGGACCACCGGCTCGAACAGCTGAGCGGATACGGTCGGCGATTGTCGAGAACACACGGCTGCCGGTTTCGATGGGACTTGGCACCACCAAGACGATCGCCAAGATCGCCTCCGACTTAGCCAAGCCGGAAGGATTCCTCGAAGTGCTGCCGGGACGCGAGGCCGTGTTCCTGGCTCCGCTGCCGTTACGCCGTTTGCCCGGCGTCGGCCCCGCCACGCGCCAGCGATTGGCCAAGTACAACCTAAAGACGGTGGGCGACTTGGCGCGGCTTGACCAAGACATCCTGGCCGGCATCCTGGGCGAGCGGGGACCGTCGTTTCTCGCCAGTGCCACTGGCGACGACGGGGGGACGGTAGCAGCCCGCGAACACCCCAAGTCGGTGAGTCGCGAGTGCACGTTCGACACCGACACCACCGATCTCGAGTTCTGCGAGGCGATGCTCTTCTACCTCAGCGAGCGGGCATGTCACGATTTGCGGACACAGCGGTTGACCGCTCGGACCGTGACGTTGAAGCTCCGTTACCACGATTTCACGACCGTCGTGCGCAGCACAACAATGTCATCGCCGACCGATAGCGATCGAACGGTCGCAACGACGGTGCGAGAACTGTTCCGCGCGGCGTGCGGATCTCGACCGAGGGTCCGGCTGCTGGGCGTAGGTCTTTCGAACCTGATCGTAGAGGCTCCACAACTCGAGCTGTTTGCTTCGTCCCGGGCCCTCGCGTGGGATCGTTTGATGGCGCCACTTGATCGATTGCGAGAGCGTTATGGGTTTGAGGCGGTTCGCAGCGGCTCCACGCTGCCGCTCCAGGATCCGAATCGGCTCGATGACTAGAGAACGGGTAGAAGGGACGGTGTCGGTGAGTGAGCCGACCCCCGACTCCAAGGTGTACATCGGCCCCGCGGGGTGGTCGTACCCGGATTGGAAAGGAGTCGTCTACCCGAGTGGTACCGGGCGCGACTTCGATCCCCTCGAGTATCTCGCTCAGTATTTCAACGTGATCGAGATCAACACGTCTTTCTATCGTCCACCACCCAAGGCGTGGACCCGGGCTTGGGTCGAGCGACTGAGAGACCATCCACGATTCCGGTTCACTGCCAAGTTGTGGCGACGGTTCACCCACCAACGCGACGCACCGCCCGCCCAAAGCGATGTCACTGACTACCGCAAAGGAATCGACGTGCTGGCGGCAGAGGACCGTCTGCTCGCCGTGCTCGTGCAGTTCCCATGGTCATTTCGAAACCGGCCGCCAGAGCGTCAGTGGCTCCAGAACGTCGTCACCACGTTTGGCGACTACCCGTTGGTACTTGAAGTTCGGCACGAATCGTGGGACGATAGGGATACGCTCGAGTGGCTGCGCGAGCACAGGGTCGGTTTGGCGATGATTGACCAGCCGCTTCATGCCGGTTCGCTGGAAGCGGTTGATCGGCGCACCGGACCGGTTTCGTACGCTCGCCTCCACGGACGAAACTTCGACGCTTGGTTCGCGGAAGGACGACCGTCGAGCGAGCGATATGACTATCTGTATGAGAGGGACGAGCTCGCGCCGTGGGTCGAGCGGATACAGGGAGCGACAAACGACTCGACCGTCGAGACGGTGATTGCGATCACCAACAACCATTATCAAGGTCAGGGCGTCGTCAACGCGTTGCAGCTGAAGGCGTGGACGACCGGCGAACGGGTGTCGGTGCCCGAACCCTTGCTCACCACATATCCCGCCGCGCTGGCTGACGTAGCCGCGGAGCGACCTACGCAACCGGGTTTGTTCGACGTTGGAGGGTCATGAGTCGCGCTGCGTGCCTAGCGTGGCCGGGTTGGCTGGCCTTCGCGATCGCGATTACGACCGCGTGTGGCGATGATGAGCCCGCCGGACCTGCGACGGGTGGTGCCGCCTCTACCGCGGTCACGGTACAGCTCTCACTGGCTCGCGATCTCGGGCCCTTTAAGGTCGACGGGCGGCTTCGGGTATTCTTCGTGTTGGCGTCGCCGTTCATTGGCGAGACCCCCGTGGGGACCGTCGTGCTGCTGGCTGGCGAGCGTACTGCCGTTGGCATGGTAGTTGTTCGAGATCAGGTGGGAACGTTGAGGCTGGAAGAGATCACGCTCTCCCCGTTTGCACCATTCCTGTGCGGCACTAGCGGGCTCGTAGATCCGCGAATACAGCCGACGACCGCGGTGGTGCTGGAGTTGTGTCAGCCGTGCTTGATCAATCCCGAAGAGATCCCGGACGCCTGTGGGGCGGTTAGTCGGCTACCAGCTCCCACCACCGCCGCCACCACCACCGCCGCCGACTGAACCGCCACCGCCGCTCCCGGAGCTCGATCCGGGTGCGGAGCCCAGAGTCCGCGTCGCGGCGCTCTGAAACCCTGCCATCTGTGATCCAAACGCGCTCGAATTCCAGCTTGACAGATTGCTTCCGTACCACGCCGGCGCGGCTTTGAGGACGCCCTCGAACTGCTTGACCCAGATATCGCTCACGTCGAGAGCCACGGCATACGGGAGCAGCGTCTCGAACAACTCGGGGGTCTTCTCGGGCGCCTGTCGGAACTCCAGCTCGGCTTTTTCGGCCCGGCGTATGTATTCCTCGAGCCCCTTGAGTTGGCGTCTCACCTGCGCGCCTTTGGGCGTCATCGCCGGCATCAAAAACGAGAACAACAACACCACCAGCCCGGACAACACTACGCCGATAAGCAAGATGATATGGCTAAACACGGCCCCGATTGCCGCGCCAGCGGCCATGACCGCGCCACCAATCCAGAGGTACTTGACTCGGGTGCGGTGCGGGCTGGTTGGAAACAGCCGTTGTCGAACGAGATCGGCATACAGTGACTCGTGGATCTCTGGCAGGCGAGTGTAGAAATCGTTGTGGAGGTCCGACATCCGACGCGTGACCTCACCCTCGAAGATCCCCCGAAGTACCCGCTTCTCGAACGGCTTGAGCTCGTCGATGTCGGCGCGGGTCTGGGTTAGCTGCCAGTCGTTCTTTGATAGCCCCAACGTCCTCAGCGCTCGACCTGCAAAGGAGTTGGCGTCAACCTGCCCCAGAATGCCATCGGGTGGAACTTCACGGATCTGCAAGAACCCTCGTACCGCGAGATCGAGCACAGTGGCGACGACGTCATCCATATCCGCGCGCTGATCGACCAGCGTTCCGGCCGGGCCGGGTCGAACCCCATCCGGCGGCTGCCAGATGGGAACCACACTGCCCGCATCAGGTTCACGGCCTCGGCGCTGCCACAGTTGAGACATGAAGGCGAGAGCGAGGAGCGGCAGAAGCCCCGGGCCCCATCGGACGAGCCAGGAAGCTGTACGCTCGGCGCTGGTCGGCGGGGCGATAACGCCCTTGGGAAACGCCGCTACAAGGGTCAACCCCTCGCCCGCGTCAAGAGCTTGCGAGGAGTACCGGTACTGACCGTCGTCTAGGTACTCGGCGCTGCACCGCGCATCGCTCGTGCTCTTGGCCCACCCGGCGTAGCAGTAGGCTGACCACCCTCCACGATCGGCGAACGTCCGCGCTGCGGCCTGAGGGAGCGTCACCGTGGCCGACGCGCGCTCGATCTCCACCGGCCAACGCGTGCCGGTCACCTGCCAGTAGAGCTCGTCGTGCTCATCGAAAAAACCGAGCCCACTGGCGAGCGTATAGTGGATAGCGTAGGTCTGCCGGCCGGAGACGGTGCGATCAGGATCGCCGATTCGAATCCGGACGTCGTTGCCCTCGCGGCTGACCTTTGACTGCCGCCGGTTTCCGCGTCCGTCAGTGACCTCCTGAACGTCGAGGTCGAGGGTTACCCGCCCGGCCTGCACAACTCCCTGGTGGCCAACGACGCGCTTGTACTTGACCGGGATGTCGCGGTAGATGCCGTGTCGATTCAACTCGTTGAAGTCGACCGCGATCGTCTCGACGACGTCCAGCGACCGATCGGGCAGCACCGTGTAATCGGCATGAAAGCGGGTGATCGTCCAGCCCGTGTCTTGTGCGTGGATCGGCAATGCGAGGGCGAACCATGCGACCGCAAGGACGGTCGCACGGCGAATTCTCACGCCGGCTCCTCCGCTCCGACGTCTGGGGCTTCGCGCTCGGCCAAATCAGTGAGCTCGAAGAACTCACCAAGTGCAAAACCGAGTGGATTCGAGATCAGGAGGTTCGGGAACGTCTCGCACCGCGTGTTGTAATCGCGCACCACAGCGTTGTAATAACGCCGGCCGTTGGCGATATCGTTCTCGGTCTGGGTCAGCTCTTCTTGTAGCTGAAGGAAATTCGTGCTCGCCTTCAGGTCGGGATAGTCCTCGGCCACCGCCAACAGTTGGTGGAGACGTTGAGTGAGTGTGTTCTCTGCGGCGGCTCGTGAAGCCGTGCCTTCCGGCCCGCCACCGGTCAACATCGCTGTCGTGCGCGCGGCCGTCACACCCTCCAGCGTGCGCTCCTCGTGCGTAGCGTAGCCGCGGACCGCCGCCACAATTCCGGGAATGAGATCGGCTCGCCGCTTGAGAAGGGCGTCGATATCTCCCCACGCCCCCCAGAGTCGGTTCCTGAGCCCGACCAGGGTATTGAAGAGCCACGCTACCCAAAGGGCGACGATGCCGAATCCGACAATCGGTATGAGAATGGCGCTGGACATTGCTAGATCGTATCTAAGCACGCTCTGTGCCGTGCACAATGGGTTCGTGTTCGGCCTATTTTCGGTTGGGACATGAGTCCCATTAAACCCCCGGCGGAGGGACGTATGACGACCGGGACGCAAGTCGTCGTCTTGGACGCCGCCGGTACGCTGGTCGAGCTCCGACACAGCGTTGGTGAAGCTTACGCTGAGTTGGCTTTGCGCGAGGGCGCTTCGCTCGATCCGGTCGCGATCGAGGCCGGGTTTCGTGCCGCGTTTCGTGCCGCGCCGCCGCTCGCCTTTGGCGCGTACGCTCCAACGTCGGAACGCGATTGGTGGCATCGCGTAGCGGGTGCGGCGATCGCCTCGGCCGGCCCGTTGCCCGTCGAATTCGACTTCGAACGCTTCTTCGACCACGCCTACGATTGGTTTGCGACCGATCGCGCCTGGCGCGTGCCGGCCGATGTCAAGCCCGCACTACGTGACCTGCGACGGGCCGGGTTCCCGTTGGCGATCTTGTCGAATTGGGACAGCCGACTCGAGCCACTGCTCGAACAATTGGGGCTTGGCGGTTTCTTCGCTCAAGTGATTGTATCGGGACTCTTGCCGGCGGCGAAGCCGGAACGGGCAGCGTTCGATGCAGCGCGAACCGCGCTTGGCTCGCTTGCCGATCACCGTCCACCGATCATGGTTGGCGATCGAATCGACCACGACATCCAGTCAGCCATGGATGCGGGCTGGAAGGCGATCTGGCTGGATCGTTTGAATCTCGGGGGCGACCTCCCGGATGGTGCGGAACGAGTGGCTGATTTGCGTCACGTTGCGCGCTTGGCGCGCGTGGCAGACCGATCCTAGACTGCCCGGATGGTTTTCTTCGACGGACCCAAGCCGCGCCAGTTCGGGCACCGTGGTGCGCGGGGGACACACCCCGAGAACACGATGGTCGCTTTCGATGCCGGCATAGAAATGGGCGCCGAGGCATTTGAGCTGGACGTCCACACATCGGCCGAGGGTGAGATCGTTGTTATCCACGATTCGACGCTCGAGCGGACGACCGACGGTCGTGGGCAAGTGCGCGACCAATCGCTGGATGAGCTAAAGGTGCTCGATGCGGGTTACAACTTCACGCTGGATGATGGCGAGAGTTTTCCGTTTCGCGGACAGGGAATTCGGGTCCCGATGCTGGCTGAAGTGCTCGACGCGTTTCCCGATGTCCCGATCATCGTCGAGATCAAGCAGGACGACCCACCGCTGGAATCCCAGCTCGACATCCTTCTCCGATCGATGGATGCCCAATCGAGGGTGCTCGTGTTCTCTCTGAAGCAGGGGCCGCTCAATCGATATCGTGATCTCGTGTCGCGGCATCAAACAGGGTTTGGTCCCAATGATGTGGCTGGCTTCATGCGTCGGATGGTTTCCAGGCGATGGAGCGGGTACGATCCTCCCGGTGCGGCATTCGCGGTACCGGTGAACTGGCAAGGCGTTCCGATTGTGAGCAAGGCCTTCGTGCAGGCCGCGCACGCGATCGATCGCGAAGTTTTTGTCTGGACCGTAAATGAAGTCGACGAGATGAACGCCCTTCTCGACCTCGGGGTGGATGGGCTCATCTCGGACTTCCCAGAGCGGCTCCGCCGCGTGGTTGCTGGACGGACGGCTGTTGACACCCCAGCCACAGAAGCGTAATGTCGCATTGTAGCGTCTTTCCCCGCTGACAAAAATTCTGACCTGGAGGTTGAAGTTCGCATGAACAAAACCGAACTGCGTGATGCCTTGGCCCGTAAGACGGGTCTGACCAAGAGAGACGCCGAGGACACGCTCAACGCGCTGTTTTCCACCGAGCGAGGTGGCATTATCTCGAGTGAGTTAAGAGCTGGACGTCGCGTCCAGATCACTGGGTTTGGAACCTTCGAGCAGCGGAAGCGCAAGGCTCGTACGGGGCGTAACCCGCAGACGGGTGCGTCGATCCAGATCTCTGCTGCCCGTTATCCGGCCTTCAAGGCTGGCAAGGGCCTCAAGGACCGGGTCGACAAGTAGTTTTCCGCCGGCAGGCCAAGAAACGGCAGCAAGAGGCATCCGGACGCGGATGCCTTTTGTTTATGTTCAAGCGGGAGTAGGAAGCCGATCGATGGCGGTTCATTATCTCGACGGGGTGCGGCTTAGACGCTCCACCCGGGCAGCTGCACGCTGGGTCAGCCAGCGACAAGAAAACCTCAACGGAATCAACGTTTTCCCCGTTCCAGACGGAGATACCGGCACGAACATGGCGGCGACGTTGGTCAGCGCCGTCGAGCAGGCCCAGCGGGTTCGGAGTCGCAGTATCGGCAAGGTGAGTCGGGCGTTGGCTGACGGTGCGCTTTTTGGGTCGTGCGGCAACTCGGGTGCGATTGTAGCCCAATTCTTCGAAGGATTCGCGGCGGCTCTTGAAGGCAGGGAGCGGGCCAATGGTCAGGGTTTGGCGCGGGCGGTAACCAATGCCAACCAGGCCGCTCAACAAGCGCTCGAAAAACCACGCGAGGGAACGATTTTGAGCGTCATGCGTGCGTGGGCAGATCGCTTCTCTGTCGATAGCGCGCAGGACGGAGCGGACCTGTTACAGGTCTTCGGATCGGCGCTGACCACCGCACGCGTAGCACTCTCCGAAACCCCGAAGCAGCTCAAGGTCCTGGCCCGCGCCGGTGTCGTCGATGCTGGCGCACAGGGGTTTGTGTATTTCCTCGAGGGGATCAACCACTTTGCCGAAGGACGATTGGCGGGTGCGGTGATCGAGGAGGGCGACCACGCCGCGCCCCTTGAGCGTGCCACGATCGTCGAGAGTCCAGAGGCGATCACCTACCGCTACTGCACCGAGTGTCTGATCGAGGGGCGAGGTCTCGACTTGGCGACGGTTCGCGCCGCCATCGGGCGGTTTGGCGACTCACTGGTTGTTGCAGGGTCACCGCACAGGCTGAGAGTCCACGTCCACTCCGATGATCCCGAAGCGGTTTTCAGTGCGGTCGCCGAGTTCGGAGAGGTTGTCAGCACCAAGGCCGATGACATGCGGATCCAGCACGTCGAGCAGTTTGGTCGCGAGAGAGTGGCAGTGGTGACCGACACCGCGGCGGATCTTCCGGAGCGGGACCAGCAGCGGCTTCGCATCCATGTCGTGCCGCTGCGCGTGCTTCTCGGATCGGCTGTGTATCTCGACAAGCAGACGCTCAATCCGGACGAGGTCTATGAACGATTGCGACGCGGTGAGCAAACGGTAGGAACGTCCCAACCACCACCGGGTGATTACGCGGCCCTCTACAAGTATCTGTTTGAGCACTACACGTCGATCGTCGTAGTGTCGTTGTCTGCAGCCCTGAGCGGAACGATGAATGCCGCCCGTAAGGGGAGCGAGCTCGTCGGCGATGGCCGCGTCACGGTGATCGATACCGGCACGGCGTCGGTCGCTCAAGGGTTGATCGTTCAGGCGGCCGCCGAGTGCGCGCTAGAGGGAGGCTCGGTCGAAGCTGTGGTGGCAGCAGCCGAAGATGCTCGCGACCGCGTTCGCATGTGGGTCGGATTCCCGACGCTGGAGTTTCTTGAGCGCGGCGGACGGGTTGGCGGCTGGAAGATTCGCGTCGCCCAAAGACTCGGGCTGGTCCCGGTGATTGCCGTGCCGGTCGAACGGGGGGCGCCCAAGGTGATCGGTGTCGCGCGCCGAGGGCGCATCCACCTAAACATCCTCGATCGGGCCCGCAAAACGCTGGAACGTGAGTCCCCGCGTCCGGAGCGGATCTGGATCGCCCATGCGGGGGCTCCGGGAGTCGCCGACGCCTACCGATCAGAGCTCGCGGAGCTGGCGCCGGAAAGCGAGTTCGATATCGTCGAGGTGGGACCCGTTCTGGGTGTCCACGCTGGCCCGGGCGCGGTAGCGGTTGGCTATGTGCGAGCGTCTTTGTGATACAGACCACCGACACTGACATTGCTCGAATCGTCGTCTATACAACCGATCCGTGCTCGTTCTGCGTGCGTGCCAAGCTGCTGCTGGAAGCGCGTGGAGTACCGTATCGCGAAGAGCACCTTCCGCCCACCCCCGAGGGGAGAGCGCGTCTAAACGAGGTCGCGCCCAGCGCCCGCACGTTCCCTCAGGTGGAGATCGACGGTGAGGTCATCGGCGGATACCGCGAGTTGGTGGCGTATGATCGCGACGGAAGATTGGACCGGTTCAAGTGATGAGCGAGCGGTGGAGAAGAGCTAAGGATGAGTTGGTCGAACGTGGTTGGGACGGTTTGCTGGCCACCCCTGGCGTCAATTTCACTTACCTGACTGGTATGTCCTTGTGGCGGACCGAGCGGTTGACGTGTCTCGGCGTACCCGGTGATGGCGAGCCTTGGATCGTGTGTCCTGCATTTGAAGTCGATCATTTGGCCTCTCAGATTGAAGGGGCAACTGTGATCGGCTGGGAGGAAACCGAGTCCCCGTTCGCGGTGGCGGCGGCACGGATCGAAACCGTGCGGGATGGAACCTGGGCGATCGAGCCATCGACCGCGTACCACGACGTAGAGCGACTAGCCGCTGCGACATCGGCGCGATTCGTCGATGGCGCATCGCTGTTCGAGCGGTTGCGGCGCTCGAAGGACGCTGAGGAGGTGGCGCTGCTCGAGCACGCGATCAAAGTCGCGTGGTTCGTTTTCGGCGAGGTCACGGCGACGCTCGAACCAGGTCTCACGGAACGGATCGTGGCCGAGCGGTTCGTTGACGCTTTTAGGCAACATCATGCCGACGGATGGGCGTTCGTGCAGTACGGCCCCGGCTCCTCTGTTCCGCATGGTGAGCCGAGCGAACGCGCACTTGCACCTGGCCAACCGGTACTCATCGATTGGGGCGGCTGGTTGGACGGTTTCACCGCCGATCTGACGCGCTCATTCTGGTGGGACGATGGGATCGTGCCGATCGCTGATGCGCCCGCAGAATATCGAGCCGTTCACAGCCTCGTCCGCCGAGCTCAGGCGGCCAGTTTGGAAGCACTCGGCCCGGGCGCGGTCACCGGAGAGGTCGATGGGGCAGCGCGGTCGCTAATTCATGAGGCCGGTCACGGAGAGCACTTCACGCATCGCCTCGGTCATGGTCTCGGCCGCGAGATTCACGAGCCTCCGTATCTCGTAGCGGAAAGCGAAACGATCGCCGCCCCGGGTGACGTAGTAACGGTGGAGCCGGGTGTCTACATACCCGAGCGGTTTGGTGTTCGGTGGGAGGACGACGTGCTCGTGACTGAAAGCGGAATCGACATCTTGTCGTTCCAGGGTGAGTGCTACGCCGGTGTCGAGCTGGAAGACGCTTCCGCGACCTAGCGGATCGGCTTTTCCTGTGGCTCGCTAAAGCGGGGGTCGCCGCAGACCCACTCGTAGAACGCGACTGGGATCCCGGCCGGCACCAACGCGCCCACGAAGAAGCTGGCGTCATCGCTATCTGGGTTGGTGTTGCCGGGCGAGCGTCCGTACGAGAAATCGCCCGCCTGTCCGTCGAAGGTCGTCAATCCCGACTCCGAGATCGATGGCGTCATGAGGCTCGCGGTCGAGCCGTCCATGTGACCCATCCCAAACGTATGGCCCAGCTCGTGGCCGAAAACGGCAACGCGCACCGTGGAACTGGCTATGCCTTCGTACCGCAGCCAGATCGCGCCACTCGTGATGGCTCGGTTGCCCGTCCAGAAAGTTCGCGCCAACCCGACGGTGCTCGGGCTCGGGTAGCGACCGGGATCCTCGTCGAACTGGACGATGAGCCAGCCGGTCGTGCCCTCAGCCGGCGGTGAGGTGCCGGTGGTTACCGAGGCAGCGGAAACCTCCCCGTCCGACCACTGGGAGACAAAGCCCGCGACGGAGTTCTCGATCTCGGTGATCCAGACCGACGGCACTGGACCGCCGCCTGGGAAATTATGGGCGCGCGTATCGATGTAAACAGACAGATTCGACATCCAGCGGATCGTCCGAGGCTCGAACTCCCGCGCTATGTCGTTGAACGCCGTCATGTTGAACGACGACGGGATGACCTCCCAGAAGTTGTGACTGCTCCGTGCGAACGTCTCCCGGTTGTGGATCGGGGAGCCGCTGAAGTCGAGCGCTCGCAGCGAGGTCGATGAAGTGCCGGCGACTACAAAGTGACCGGTTACGTCCGTCACTGCTGATTCGCCAGCGAAGTCGATCGTCAAGTTGGCCATCGGCGCACCGGTGAACTGGTTGACCACATCCCCCTCGAGCGCCACCGATGGCGGTGGAGGCGGAGGTGGTGGCGGTGGAGGTGGCGGTGGAGGCGGCGGTGGCGGTGGTGGCGGCGGTGGAGGTGGCGGTGGTGGTGGCGCGGCCAAGACCTCCAGGTTGGCGTTGATCGACTGCGCACCGCCGTTAGACGACACCTGCACGTCGGTCTGATAGTTACCCGCAGCAAGCCCGCTACGCGAGGCGTTCAGAACGACCGCAGCGGATGAATTCGAGCCGACCGTGCCCGACGAACTAGTGGTGGTTAACCACGAGGCGCCGGGTTGGATCGTCCAGTTGAGGTTGCTGCCACCGCTGTTCGTCAGCGTGAGCGATTTGGCCGTCGACGTCGAACCAAAATCGACCGTCGACGGCGAAACGCTGAGGCTGGCAGGTGAGACGACCTCGACCGAGAGCGTAGCGGTCGCCGCGCCACCATTAGACGAAAGAGAGAGCGTGGCTTGGTGTGTTCCGGGTGTTAATGCCGAGCGGTTCGGCGTTGCAAGGATCGTTATCGCTGCGCCGCCGGCCAGCGTTCCGGACGACGGAGTAACCGTAACCCAGCTCGGTTTGGATATCGACCATGAGAACGAACCGGTACCGGAGTTTGAGACTTGGAACAATCCTGAATTGTCGCTGGGGCCAAGCGACACAGTCGACGGTGAGATTCCCGCGACCCCCTGACCCGGGTTGTCGACGGTCACGGAGACCGAAAAGACGACTTCCCCAAAGTTGACTTGGAACTGACCACTGTGCGTTCCAGTCGGCAGGGCCGAGCGGTCGACGCTGACCATCACGGTTGCTTGGCCGGGCGAGAGTGTTCCGGTTGTGGGCGTAGCCGATAACCACTCGGTCGGAACATCGATCCGCCAGGAGATGGTCCCGGGCGTCCCGTTCTGAAGCGTGATGGGCAAGCTGCCGGTCTGCGCCGAGAAACTGAGCGAGGTAGCCGAAATGGAGACCTGTCCCTGGGGTGGATCGCTTGGCCCAGACGGGGACGAGCTCTTCGAGCACGACAGAACGGCGCAAATCACCACCGCCAGCACGCAGCTGGGCCAACGGTTGAGTCGTGCCCTGAGGCTAAATGCACCACTGATCATAATCGACGTTAACAGCCGCATCCTCTATGCCAGACTACGACTTGCGCCGCTTCAGCCCGGGTATCCCCCCGAGAAACGGTAGCTGGCTGCCGACTCTCGGTAAACCGCTTCCGCTCGGGCGGAGGGTCGCCACCACACCTCCCCTTCGCCTGGAGCGTGGTTTGCGGCCCCGTATCCGCAACCTGCCAAGCGTCACCCGGGGGGCCACGCCGCCGCGTGGCCGGGACCGGAACCGAAGGCGAACTTCCGGGGCACGAATGAGTAACGACGACAACAAGACGATGATCGGAATCCGGGGCGCGATTCAGGTCGGCGAAAATACGGTCTCCGGGATCGAATCGGCGACCATGGAGCTGCTGCGTACGATGGTCGAGCAGAATGGGGTCGATCTCAGTTCGCTGCTGGCGATCTGGATCACGCAGACGCAGGATCTGACCGCCGCCCATGCGGCGGCTGGCGCACGCCGGTTGGGGTGGCTCGATGTACCGCTTTTAGGCGCGCAGGAAAGCGCGATTGAAGGTGACCTGCCGAGGACCGTCCGCGTGCTGATGCTGGTCGCGACGACCGCTGGTGAACCCAAACCGAACCATTGTTACTTGGGTGCCACGGCCGTGCTGCGTCAAGACTTGATCGAAACGGGGAAGCGACATTGATCGTAATTCTAAGGCCCGGCGTTTCGATCGAAGCGATGGGTGAGCTGGTCAAGTTCATCGAAGATCAGGGGCTCACGATCGCCCGGATTGTGCGCGGCGATGGACGCACGGTGATCGGGGTCCTCGGCGAGGGGCGGCGCATTCCGATCGATCGGCTGCGCGCATTCGAGGGCGTCGAGGACGTGGTGCCGGTCCAGCGGCCGTTCAAGTTGGTTGGTCGCGAACTCCAACCGGAGGACACTGTGGTGCACGGTCGCGGGTTCGCCATAGGCGACGGTGGTTTCACGGTCATAGCCGGGCCCTGCGCGGTCGAGTCTGAGTCCCAGATCCTCGAATGCGCACATTTTCTCAAAGCGCAAGGTGCGAACGTTCTTCGTGGTGGCGCGTACAAACCTCGAACGTCGCCCTACGCCTTCCAGGGCATGGAGGTTGAGGGGCTGGAGCTATTGGCACGTGCCCGCGAGGAGACGGGACTCGCGGTCATTACCGAGGTGGTGAGCGCCGAGGATGTTGAAAAGGTCGGCGAGTTCGCCGACATCCTGCAGGTCGGCTCACGCAACATGCAAAACTCTCGTCTCCTTCGTCGGGTCGGGAAAAGCGACCGACCGGTGTTCCTGAAGCGTGGCCAAAGCGCGACCCTGGAAGAGTTTCTGCTCGCAGCGGAATACATCGTGGCCGAAGGGAACACCAACGTGATGCTGTGCGAGCGCGGAATCCGGACGTTTGAACATTACACACGGAATACCCTCGACATCGCCGCCGTGCCGCTGCTGAAGCAGTTGTCCCATCTACCAGTGATCGTCGATCCGAGCCATGCCACCGGCCGCCGTGATTTGGTGGCGCCGCTGGCGATCGCTGCGCTGGCGGCCGGCGCTGATGGTGTCATGGTCGAGGTTCACCCTGATCCGGAGAATGCGCTTTCCGATGGCCCTCAGAGCCTCATGTTCGCGCAATTCACGAAGATGATGGACGATTTGGTCCGGGTCCGGGAGGCCTTGAGACCGCACCTGGCCACGGTATGAAACGGGTCGGGCTGGGACCGGTCGGACGCGTCCGGTCGCGGGTCCGGGTGCCTGGCGACAAGTCGATCAGCCATCGCGCGTTGGTGTTAAACGCGGTAGCCGAAGGGACCGCGACGGTTCGCGGATTGGCTCCAGGAGCCGATGTCGGCGCGACACTCGGTACGCTGGAGGCGTTGGGCGTAACGATCGAGCGGTTGGGCGACGACACAGTCCGGGTCACGGGGGGCGCCCACTGGCGCGCCAAACAGCCGATCGACTGTCAAAACTCGGGAACCACCGCCCGTTTGTTACTGGGGTTGTTGGCCTCCCGGGCATCTGCTCCGGTTACGGTGATCGGTGATCAATCGCTCTCGCGCCGACCGATGCGACGGGTGGTCAAACCGCTGCGCCGGATGGGCGCCGAAATCGAGCCGGCCGACACGTTGCCGCTGACGGTCACCGGCCGGCCGCTGACCGGTGCCGAACACCACCTCGACGTCGCCAGTGCCCAGCTCAAGACGGCGCTCTTGTTGGCCGGCTTGGCGGCCGATGGATTGACTATGGTGATCGAGCCCGGCGTCAGTCGCGACCATACTGAGCGGTTGCTGGCCGCGATGGGTGCGCGCATCGAGCGACGGGAGAGGGAAGTCCGAGTCCGCCCCGGCGACCTCACCGCCCTGGATATCGACGTGCCCGGAGACTTTTCGTCCGCTGCCCCGTTCCTGGCGCTGGCTGCTGTGCGAGAGGGAAGCGAGATCGTCGTCGAGGAGGTTGGGCTCAACCCGACGCGCACCGGGTTTCTGGATCTGCTCCGCGCATTCGGGGCAGAAGTCGAGACGACGGTTACGGTGACCGAACCCGAGCCGTACGGTGATGTGCGCGTGATGGGGACGAAGCTGTCGGGGATCGAGGTGGACCCCGAGATCGTTCCGAGGACGATCGACGAGTTGCCCTTGGTCGCGGTCGTCGCCACACAAGCCGAGGGTTTGACGCGTGTCCGCGGAGCGACTGAGCTGAGGGTCAAAGAGAGCGATCGGATCGAAGCGATCGCCGCCGGCCTGGTGCGTATGGGCGCCGACATGGAGATCGCCGCCGATGGTTTCGACATCCGTGGTCCTACAGTGCTCGAGGGGGCGCGATTGGACGCCGCGGGCGACCACCGGATCGGTATGGCGCTGGCGATCGGTGCCGCCCTGGCACAGGGTGGGAGCACGCTTGACGGTACCGAGTGGATCGATGTCTCGTACCCATCTTTCTTGACTGACCTCGTGTCGTGTGCGGGGGTGCCCGTCCGTGTCTGAGACCAAGTCCAGCTACCATTTGGCAATCGTCGGCTGGCCGGTGACGGGCAGCTTGAGCCCGGAGTTGTGGGAGACGATGGGCGAAGGACGCGGCTTGGAGATCGAATACGAACGGTGGCCGGTCGAGCCCGGTGATACCGAGGCTTGGGAAGCGATCTGGGTGTCCGACCTCGATGCGTTCAACGTGACCGCGCCGCACAAGGAAGCGGCGGTCGCGCGTTGTGACCGGCTGTCTTCACCAGCAGAACGGACCGCTTCGGTGAACACCGTGTTGCGTAAATCCGGCGGCTGGCGTGGCGAGACGACTGACGGCTACGGGTTCTTGCGCAGTTTGGAGGATGCTGATGTACCGCTGGTTGGTCAACGGATTGCGTTGTTGGGGACCGGTGGTGCGGGGCGTGCGATCGCGCGCGCGATCGCCGATGCCGGTGCTCGCGTTACGTTTGTCAGTCGAGCGCCGGAGCGGGCCGTGACCGGTTGCGAGGATTGCGGGCGCGTCGGTTGGGATGCACTCGATTTGTTGGAGTCGCCGACGATCGTCGTCAACGCCACCCCGCTCGGCCGACAGGCTGGCGACGAACCGCCGGTGCCCTACCGCGCGTGGTTCCCGAACGCGGTGGCGGTCGATCTGAACTACGATCCGGCGGTCACCCGGTTCCTCGAGCTGGCGACAAACGAGGGTGCGCACACGATCAACGGTGTCGGGATGCTCGTTCATCAGGCCGCGTTGGCAGCGGCGCTGGTGATTGACGACGACCCGCGCGCCGCAGCCGGTTACGCCAATGACTTCCGATCAGCCACACAGGCGGAGCGAGCGCCACGATGCTGAGGTACATGACCGCCGGTGAATCGCACGGCGAGGAGCTGATCGGGATTCTGGAGGGCATTCCGGCAGGACTCTCGCTCTCTCCTGACGACATCGATGGTTACTTGTGGCGGCGTCAGGGGGGCGCCGGGCGCGGTGCCCGGATGAACATCGAACGCGATCGAGTGCGCATCGTCTCCGGCGTTTGGAAAGGCGAGACGACCGGTGCACCGATAGGTCTATCGATCGGCAACCGGAGCCGCATCCCGGATGATAGGCAGCCGCCTCGAACGGTACCCCGACCCGGGCATGCGGATATGACTGGTATGCTGAAGTACGGTTTTGACGATGCCAATCCGGCGATTGAGCGGGCCAGCGCGCGAGAGACGGCAATGCGGGTCGCGTTGGGTGCGGTCGCGCACACGTTTCTGCGCACATTCGACATCGCCGTCGTCGGTCACGTCGTGGTCGTCGGTGGCGTACAAGCCTCGCCGGATCGATCGGACTGGGAGAAGCTGGTCGCGGAGCGTGATCGTTCGCCGTTGTACTGCGCAGATCGGTCGGTGGAAGACGAGATGTTGGCAAAGATCGAGGCGGCGCGAGAGCGACAGGAGACATTGGGTGGAGTGGCCGAGGTGGTCGCGCTGGGTGTGCCTCCCGGGCTGGGATCCTACGTGCAGTGGGATCGCCGGCTAGAGGCGTCGCTCGCGCAAGCGATCCTGTCGATTCAGTCGGTCAAAGCGGCGTCGATCGGCGACGGGATCGAGACGCCGTTGGATTTCGGTCGCGACGCCCAGGACGAGCTCTTCTGGCAGGACGGCGTTACCCGGCGTACCAATCGCGCCGGCGGGATCGAGGGTGGGATCTCGAACGGCGAGCCGATCGTCGTCAAGGTGTTTTTCAAGCCGATCGCTACCCAGCGGCGACCGCTGCGGTCGGTTGATCTGGCGACCGGTGAGGAGACCGAGTGCCGCTACATCCGATCCGACACGCTCGTCGTTCCGGCTGGCAGTGTGGTTGTCGAAGCCATGGTGGCGTTGACGATCGTCGAGGCATTGCTCGAGAAGTTCGGTGGAGATCGGGTGAGCGACACACGGTCGGCGTTCGATCAGTACGCTGCGCGGATCCCGTGGCATGGTTTGGCGCTTCCGAAGGGGTTGCGCGCGTCGCCAGCGCCGCCACCCGAACCGGTCGAAGCTCCAGCCGAGGAGATCTAGCCTGAGCCACACAAGCTCGACAAAGGTCTACCTGGCGGGCCTGTCAGGAGCCGGCAAGACGACCGTGGCCGAACGAATCGCCGGCTGGCTCGGTTGGCCGGTCTTCGACGTTGATCGCGAGGTCGAACGTGCCGCCGGGTGCACCGTTGCGGCGGTATGGCGCGCTGAGGGTGAAGCCGGTTTTCGGCGCCTGGAGCAAGCCGCGGTGGAACACTTGGTGGAGCGGCCAGGCCCGTTGGTGGCCGCGCTCGGCGGAGGCACGCTCGAGCACACGGCGAGCCGGGAGAGATTGGCCGGCTGGGGATCGGGGGTCTTCCTCGACGCGCCGATCGAGTCACTGGCCGATCGGGTAGGGGCTTCGACCGAGCGGCCGCTGCTCACGGAGGGTGTGCCAGTCGATCGGTTGCGCGCGCTGGCAGCGGTACGACAACCGCGGTACGAAGCTCTACCACATCGCGTGAACGCCAACGGTCGTTCCCCCGAAGCGGTCGCCGTCGATGTCGTGCGCGCGCTCGATTGGCCGACCGCAGAAGCGATCGCCGAAACCGTATGGTTGGGACGCAATGCGTTGGCTCATGCCGGTCGCGTTCTAGATCGTGCGCCCGCGGCCGACACCCCAAGGGCTGTCGTCGTTGCCACCGATGATTGTGTCTGGGGCCTACATGGAGAGGTTTTACGGGCAGGCTTGGCGGAGGTCGGATGGGAGGCGGTGCCGCATCTGCTGCCGGCCGGTGAATCGGCCAAGAGCGAGGCCGTTCTAGCTCGACTTTGGAACGCGCTCGCCGAGCACGGCGCCGATCGCGACACCCCACTGATCGTGTTAGGTGGGGGCGCCTCCGGCGATGTCGGCGGCTTGGCCGCCGCCACTTTCAAGCGCGGTCTGCCGCTGTTCCTGTTTCCCACGACGGTGCTGTCGCAGGTCGATGCGGCGATCGGCGGCAAGAACGCGATCGACTTCGCCGGTGTCAAGAATCTGGTCGGCGCGTTCTACCTGCCGACGGCGGTCGTCGTCGACCCGCTGTGTCTGTTGACGTTACCGGAACGCGACTACCGATCTGGATGGGCCGAAGTCGTCAAAGCGGGAATGATCAATGATCCAGAGTTGTTCACATTCTGCGAACGTGAGGCTGAAGCGCTCGCAAGGCGACGGTTGGATGCGGTCGAGAGCGCACTGGCGGCGGCGATCGCGGTAAAAACAAAGATCGTCGACGAGGATTTGCACGAGGCCGGTCTCCGCCGAACACTGAACCTGGGGCACACTCTCGGTCACGCGTTGGAGACGGTTGGCGCAGGATGTTGGACACACGGTGAAGCGGTGGCGATCGGGATCGTCGCTGCGGCGCGTCTGGGCGAGCGGCTCGACGTCACCGAGTCCGGTTTCGCCGATCGGACCGCCGCGGCGCTGGAAGCGCTTGGTCTACCCACGAGAGTGGAGGCGGGCGTCGATCGGGACCACGTGCTGGACGCGCTACGCCACGACAAGAAGCGCGCCGCTGACGCGCTGCATGTCGTCCTGCCGGTCGCGCCCGGAGAGGTTCGAATCCAACCGATCGACGATGCTACTGTTCGCGCGTGGGTGGAGGAGATGATCGGATGAACGTCCTCGTTCTCAACGGCCCCAACCTGGCGAAGCTCGGCACACGCGAGCCCGAAATCTACGGTCATCAGACGTTAGCCGATATCGAGGCGAGTCTGGAGTTAGTCGCTGCTGAGGTCGCCGCCACGCTCGAATGGTTCCAATCGAACCACGAGGGCGCGCTGATCGATCAGTTGGAGGCGCGCGCCGATTGGGCCGACGGTGCGTTGCTGAACGCCGGCGCGTTGACCCACTACAGCTACGCGTTGGCCGACGCGGTGCGGGCATTCGCAAAACCGGTGGTCGAGGTTCATTTGTCGGATGTCCAAGCGCGCGAGCCGTGGCGCCGCGAGTCAGTGCTGGCCGACGCCTGCGTTGAAGCGGTGAGCGGGTTGGGTGCGGATTCGTATCGAGTGGCGCTGCTGGCCCTCGCAGGTCGGCTGGACGGTGGCGGTTAGCCGCGGCTCGTCGACGCCCGATCCGTCGGGCGACGCGCTCCCCAAGATCGTCGTGAAGCCACCGGGGCCCGCCAGTCGTCGGCTCGCGACGGAGCTCGCCAAGTTGGAACCGGCGCCGCTGTTTGGGGCCATCGATGGCGTCGTGCCGATCGCGTGGCAACGCGCACGGGGTGCGAACGTGGTGGACGCCGATGGCAATCGGTATGTCGACTTGACGGGTGGGTTTGGCGCCGCGCTCGTAGGCCACCGAAACAGTCGCGTAGTTAACGCGATCGACAAAGCGTCGAGCCGGCTCCTCCACGGCTTGGCGGATGCGGCGCCGCACCTCGATCGTGCCAGGTTGGCCAACGATCTCTCCGAACTCGGTCCCATCAAGGGTGGCCGCATGATGTTCGCGGGTTCCGGTGCCGAGGCGATAGACATCGCGCTCAAAACGGCGCACTTGGCGACTGGTCGATCCGGCGTGGTGGCGTTTCACGGGGGATATCACGGCACCGGCTTGGCCGCTCTTCGAGCAACGGGCCGTCCGGCGTTTCGGCAGCCGTTCGAGGCGGCATTGGCACCGGCTACGCTCCGGGTGCCGTTCAGCGATTGCTTTCGTTGCCCCTACCGACTCACGTATCCAGCATGTGGGGTGGCGTGTTTGGATGCCGCGCTGGCCGAGATCGACGCTTGGAATGGCGACGGTTCTCGCCCGCCGCTTGGGGCTTGGGTCGTCGAACCGGTGTTGGGGCGCGAGGGCGTTGTCGTTCCACCGCGCGGTTACCTCAAGGCGTTGGGTGAAGCGGCGCGCGACCGGAGGCTCATCGTTATCGCCGACGAGATTCTGACCGGCGGCGGACGGACTGGCCGTTGGTGGGCCGGTGGTGCGCTCAAGCCTGACCTGGTGACGATTGGAAAAGGAATCGCCGGGGGTCTGCCGCTAGCGGCGACGATCGGTCGCCGCTCGGTCATGCAGGTGTGGGAAGGGAAGGGTGAAGCGCGTCACGCGGCCACGTTCATGGCGCACCCACTGGCGGTGACGGCGGCTCGCGCCGCGCTAGGGGAGATTGCGCGCCGCGACCTGCCCGCGCGCGCGCGGGCGATCGGCAAGCTGACCAAGCGCCGCATCGATCGAATCGCACGTCGACATTCGACACTCGGTGATGTGCGCGGCGTCGGTGCGATGTGGGGGCTTGACGTGATCGCCGATCCTACTACGCGCGAACCTGATCCAGGGGTCGCCAAGGCGTTGTCAGCCGCGTTGGCGGAGCGCGGCTACCTCGCACTGGCCGGTGGTCCGCATGGCAACGTGCTATCGCTCACGCCGCCGTTGACGATTAACGAGCGGCAACTGGAAGGGTTTTTCCCAGCACTGGACGATGCGCTGACCGAAATCGCGACGCGTTGATCATCGCGGAGATGCAACCCGAACTGGAGACCCGGTATTTGCACAACATGAAGCGCCTCATCGTCCTGACGTCCTTGGCCACGTTCGCCTGCAGCAGCAGCAACGGTGGATCACCGACCGATCCGGTCATTGATCCGGTGGGGACCAATCCCAGGCTGACAATCGAATGGGACGGTCATCGTGTCGACTGGGGGGCGCCGGAGCGACTCGTGGTGACGATCGCGAATGCGCCCGCGGGAGCGACAGTCGAATGGCACTCGCTGGACGATTTTTACCTCGGCCAACCGGTCGTTCTTGGTACAGGGTCCGAGATCACGACCGCGGCGCTCAAACCGGGGACCACGAGAGTCGAGGCGGTGCTCTCCTCGGGCGGCCAGGAGATTGCGCGGCACGGCGTCAGTGTGGCTGTCGACTACCGCGAAAGCTGGAACGTTCGGCTCGAGGGTCGCCTGGTCCTGGCCGCGGGAACTGTTGGCGACGTTTGGGTCGAAAACGACCATGCGTTTGTCGCTCGTCGCATCGCAGGTGGGATCTCGGTCGTCGCGCTGAATGGCGCGCCGCGAGAGGTTGGCCGCTTTAACGCGACCGGACTATTCACCCAGGACGTGAAGGTTGCGAACGGGGTCGCCTACGTGTCGCACGAAGGCGAGACGCATCCGAACTCGGTGACGATCGTTGATGTCAGCGATCCCACCCAACCGACGATGTTGGGCGCCATATCCCGGACCGAAGCGGCCGGTGCGCACAACGTCTGGGTTGATCGATCACGGCTCTACATCGCCGCACCGCGCGAGATCCACGCCTATGACGTGAGTACGCCAGCGGCTCCGCGACCGTTGGGTACCTTGGCATCGACCAACGGGACGCCCCACGACATCCACGTTCGGGACGGTATCGTGTACGGCTCGTACTTGGGAATACGCGAGGGCGAGTTCAGCGAGCTCGTGGTGGCTACCGACGCCGACGCCGGCTTGGTACCGCTTGCGTTCCATACTTATCAAGGCGCCTTCACTCATAGTTCGTGGCTTACAGAAGACGGGCAGTTTCTATACGTTGCCGACGAGATCATCAACGCCCCGATTCGGATTTACAACGTGTCAAATCCCGCAGCGCCCGTCTTAGTTGCGACCTACCAGCCGCGCGTTGGGACGATTCCTCACCAATTGGCAATCGTGGACGGAGAACGGGCCTACCTAGCGCATTACAAACACGGAGTCGAGGTGATCGACATCACGGATCCGCTCACGCCCGAGTTGATTGGCTTCTACGACACGTTCGCCGGCCACCAGGCCGATCCCGCTGGTTCGGCCAACCTCCTGTCGCTGGCTCATGAAAAGGACGACCAGTCGATCTACGACGGTGCGTGGGGCGTCCACTGGACAGCGGACGGCCGATTTGTGGTAAGCGACATGGCCACCGGCCTGTTCGTGTTCAGCTACATACCGGATTCCTAGTCGCTAGGGCTCTCGGCCGGTTCCTCAACAAAGACTCTCAATCGACTGACCCGCATTCCGTCGAGCGCCTCGACGGTCAACCGGCAACTCGGCACGTCGGTGACGTCGCCGATCTCGGGTCGTCGACCCAACTCGCCAAACACGTAGCCACCGATCGTGTGGTACTCCTCCTCGTCGAGGGTGAGCGAGAACCGCTCGTTGAAATCGGGTATCAGCATCAAGCCGTCGACCAACACCTCGCCGGGTTTGATCTCTTCGACATCTGGCCAATCGGTTTCCGCCTCGCTTCTCACCTCGCCGACGATCCGTTCCATCACGTCGCGCAGCGTTACGATTCCGGCGGTGCCGCCGAATTCGTCGATGAGCACGACGATGTGACGACGGTTGGCCTGCATGTCAGCCAGCAACTGGAACACGCGTACCGATTCTGGAAGCACGACTGGCGGCCGCAGAACGCGTCGTAGATCGAGCGTGCCACTTTCCTCAGCGAGGAGTGGCAACAGATCTTTGACGTTTACGATCCCGACGATGTTGTCGAGCGAGCCATCGTAGACCGGGTAACGGGTAAAGCCTTGGTCTTTCAAGGTTTCCTGGATCTCCGACCGTGGTGCTGCGAGCTGAAGTCCCATGACCTCCGTGCGCGGCACCATGAGCTGGTTCGCCGTCAAATCGGCGAATTCGAAAACCCGATGGATGAGCTCCTCTTCCTTGGGTTCGAGCACACCCGCCTCGGTGCTCGCTGAGACGATCATCTTGAGCTCTTCCTCGGAGTGGACGACGTGGTGACCTGCTGCTACAGGTCGGAACCCGAACGCGCGGACGACCAGTAGCCCGACTGCGTTGAGCAACAGAATGAACGGCTTGAAGAGCGTGAGAAACCACCGAGTCGGTAGGGCGACGAACAGCGCCGTTTTCTCGGGACGCTGAATGGCGACCGTCTTTGGCGCAAGCTCACCGAGCACGATGTGGAGTCCCGTAATGACCATGAAGGCGACGGCGATCGCCGCCGCATGAGCGGTCAGCCAGCTCCACGTTGGCGGAAGCCATCCGAGCAGCGGTTCGATGAGCGCGGCCAGGGCCGGCTCGCCGATCCATCCCAACCCGATCGATGCCATCGTGATGCCGAGCTGGGTCGCGGCGATGTAGGTGTCGATATCGTCGAGCGCCTCACGAACCTTCGAGGCGAGCGGACGTCCCTTCCGCTCGAGCTCCTCGATGCGCGTCCTGCGCACGGTGACGAGCGCGAACTCACTGGCCACGAAAAAGCCGTTCACTCCCACCAGGAAAAGAACGGCTAGCAGACGAAAGAAGATGTCGAGTCCGGATAACGGAGGTTCCATCGATCAGAAATCTAAGCCGGCGAAGACGGAAAATCACGATCGAGGTGCCGTCGGTCGGTTGACGAGCTGGGACCCGCCGCATAGGCTGACCGCCATCGTGCGCACCGACGAACTCCTCCGCCGCGTCGCCGGTCTCGACCAGCAAATGCTGGACGCTTGCCAGTCGGCCGGCTACTTGACCCCGGACACGCACCTTGGCGGGGAGGATCCCCGCTGGTGGAGCGACGCCGACGTGAACAAGCTGCGCGACATCATGCGATTCAAGCGTCAGGGGCTCGGGCTGGAGGAGGCGTTCAAGAAGGCCGCCGAAGACCGCTTTTTCGGGCTTTGCCCCTGCGACTGGAGGTAGACGTGAAGGTCACGATCGAATACTGCGCGGCTTGAAACTATGAACCGCAGGCGTCCAGTTTGGCCGCCACAATCGAGGAGAACATCGAGTCCGCCGATGTCGAGTTGATCGCCTCGGGGGGAGGGGTGTTCGAGGTCGAGGTCGACGGGGATCTCATCTACTCCAAGAAACAGACCGGCGAGTTTCCAGAGGAAGACGACATCGTTGCCGCGCTGGGCGAGCGGTAGTAGCGGGCCGCTCGGGCTAACACCGCGGGGTGCCTGATCATGCCAGATATGTAGTGCTGGGTTCCGGGCCGGCGGGCACGCGCGGCTCGGAAACGCTCAGGAAACGCGATCGCGCGGCCCGCGTAGTCATCGTTTCCGACGACCCGTACCCCTTCTACAACCGGATCCTTCTCTCCAAATCGTTTCTCGAGTCCGACGATCTGTCGCTAGAGGACGTCGTCATCAAGCCAGCCGAGGTGCACGTGGCCCAGCAAATCGAGTTGAAGGCGCGAACCCGGGCGATTCGTTTGGATCCTGATGCGCACGAGATCGAGCTGTCGAACGGGGAGAGCCTAACCTACGAGAAGTGTTTGATCGCCACTGGCGCGTCACCGATTCGCTTGCCGATACCGGGCATCAATCTGCCCGGGGTGCTCGATCTACGGACGCTGGAGGACGCGGTGGCGTTACGGGCCGCGGCACGCGGCGCCGAACAAGCGATGATCATCGGCGGCGGGTTGGTCGGCGTCGAAGTGGCAGCGGCGCTGACCAAGCGCGGTGTGTCGTGCACGTTGCTGGCGCTCGAGCCCTGGCTTTTCGGCCATCTGGCACCACAGCCGGTCGGCGTCGCGCTGGAAGCGATCATGCGCTCGGGAGGCGTGACGCTTGAGTTGGAGGCCACTGCTCAGACGATCGATCGAGACGGCGACCGACTCGTCGTCCACACCGCTGACGGCCGCGACTTCCCGGCCGATCTCGTTCCGGTTGGTGTCGGTGTCACGCCAAACGTTGAGTTCCTCGAGGGTACCGGTCTGGCGGATCGCGCCGGTGTCCGCGTGGACGCCTTTCTGTGTGCGGCAGCGCCAGATCTTTACGCCGCTGGCGATGTCGCCGCTTACGACGATCGGCTGACGGGTACGCGACACCGGGTCGAGCACTGGCTTCACGGGCAGCACCAGGGACGCCACGCGGCCGAGAACATGATCGCTGGCGAACCCACGCCCTATGCGCGCGCGTCGTCATACGACACCGCACTGTTTGGTGTGTCGGTGGTTGTCGTTGGCGCGCCGGAACTGGCAACGGGGTGGTCGATCGAGGGGGATCTGGCAGATGGCACCGGACTGGCGATCGGGGAGCGTGACGGGCGGGCGGTGGCGGCGTTTTCGATCGGCGAGGCGAACAGCGCCGAGATCACGCGGCGGATCGAGGCGGGGGAATAACGCCCGGCGAAGCGCTGGTGACCGGTCCGCGGTTGTTCCTCCGACACCCGGTTCCAGACGACGCTGACGAGTTTGTCACACTGCGCGAGACGAGCCGCGATTTTCACGTCGCTTGGGAGCCAATTCCCGAGGATGGCTCGGATACGACCGGCAAGGCTTCATTCGAGCGATTTCTGGCCACTTCCGATACTCTCGAATCGCAAAAACACCTGATGTGCCGCATTACCGACGACGCGATTGGCGGCTACGTTGGCCTAAGCCAGATCTTCTTGGGTCACTTTTGCTCCGCGTACATGGGCTTCTGGGTTGGAGTACAACATGCCCGGCGGGGTTACGCAACGGAGGGCATCTCGTTGTGTCTCGAACGGGTATTCACGCGGCTCGGCTTGCATCGCGTCGAGGCCAACGTCATTCCGATGAACACGGCATCGCTGGCGACCGTTCACAAGTGCGGTTTTCGGAAGGAGGGGTATTCTCCTCGCTACTTGAAGATCGCGGGAGAATGGTCAGACCACGAGCGGTGGGCGATCACGATCGAGGAGTGGGAGGGGTCGAGCGGTCCGATCAGTCGGGCTTGAAAGGCGACAATCCCAGAAACTCGCGGGTCGACTTTTCGAGGATCTCGTGCGCCCGAGGGTCGCTCAGGTCAAGGCGGTTCTCGTTGATCACCATGACCTGCATCCCCTTGCACTCGTGCCAACATTCAGCGCAGATCTTGTCGAGGATCTCTTGGCCCATATCATCGGGGTAGGGCGCGCTATCGAGGCCTTCCCTGGTCTGACCGCATCGAGTGCATGTTACCTCAGCCATCGTTTTTCTCCTCCTGGTCGGCGTTGGACGCGCCGGATACCCTCTCCCCGTGCAGCGTGACCACCTCGATCACGACGTAGGAACGTTCGCCATCGGGCGCTTCGAGCGTCACTTCGTCTCCCGGGCGAGCGCCGAGGATAGCCCGGCCCAGCGGCGACGCGGTCGAGATCATCCCGCCGTCGAAATCGACGAACTCGGGAAACACCAGATGCCACTCATGACGCTCTCCGTCCCCGTCCTCGAGCTCGACACGAGATCCGAACGCCGCTTGGTCACGTGGTACGTTGCGCAAGTTGATTGCGCTGAGCTCACTTTGACGGCGGGTGAGTTGCGAGAGACGCGCACGGACGAACTCCTGCCGCTCGAGCGCTGCCGAGTACTCGGCGTTCTCACGCAAATCGCCCATAGCGACTGCCTGGGCGATCAGCTCCGGAAGTTCGATCCGAAGCTCGCGGTCGAGATCGGTGATCTGCTCGTTCAGCCGGTTACGAAGCTCGTCGAGCATGGTACCTCTGGAGAAGTTCGGTCAACAAAAAACGCGGCCGCAGGGTGCCGCGCGATCGACGGGGGCTGTTCTAGTACAATTAACAGTTTATCGCCTATGACTATCGATCGGCAAGCTGAGAAGCGACTCGATCGCGACGCATGAATACTGCCGGACATCGAACCGAGACGTGGGATCGCGCGGCGGCGCTGGAGCAGCTCCGTGAGGAGACGTGGGACGTGGTCGTCGTCGGAGGGGGTGTCACCGGTGCCGGCGTCGCGCGAGATGCGGCTCTTCGCGGTCTTCAGGTGGCGCTGGTCGAGGCTGGCGACTTCGCCGGGGGAACGTCGTCTAGGACGACCAAATTCGCGCACGGCGGTTTGCGGTATCTCGAAATGCTCAACCTGGATCTCGTGCGTGAGGCGTTGACGGAGCGGGCAGTGTTGTTGTCGATCGCACCGCATTTGACCCGGGCGACGCCATTCCTCATTCCATCGTACAAAGGGCGGTCGCGGCCGGGCTGGAAGCTCAAGCTGGGGTTGGCGATGTACGACGCGCTGGCCGGTCGGACCCGGTTTGGTCGTCACCAGATGCTCGACCGCGACGGCGCGCTGGCGCGGGAACCGCTGTTGTCGCCGGCCGATCTGCGGGGCGCTGGTGTGTACTGGGACGCGCGAGTGCGAGACGCACGGTTGGTGATCGAGACGATCGCCGACGCCCGACGCGCAGGAGCTGTCGTCTCGTCGTACTGTGCGGTTCGGGACCTCGAGCGCTCGCGGGCGGGATGGGTCGGGGACGTTGAAGATCGTCGTGGGTTTAGCTCGTTCACGCTTCAGGGGCGAGCGTGGGTCAACGCTACCGGACCATGGTCGGACCGTCTCCGCCGCCGTGTTCGACCGGGCAGCACGCGACTCCTCGACCCGACCAAGGGCGTGCACATCGTCGTCCCGCGCGACAAGCTCCCGCTTCGTGACCCGACCGCACTCTTCGCTAGCGATGATCGGCTCTACTTCGCCGTTCCCGAAGGACGGTGGACGTACATCGGCACGACCGACACGCGGAACGGTGGCAACATCGATGACTTCGGGGCATCGCCCGCCGATGTCATGTATCTGATCGGTGCCGCTTGTGATGCGTTGACTTGCAAGCTGTCTCACGAAGACGTGGTCGGTGCGTGGGCTGGATGGCGACCTCTGGTGCGTGCCGCCTCTTCCCGAGACCCGAGCGCGATATCTCGCGAGGAGGTGATCGAGCAAACAGCCTCCCGCTTTGTAACGGTAACCGGCGGCAAGCTGACAACGTACCGACTCATGGCCGAGGAAACGGTCAACCGGTTGGCCGAGAATGTCGGTTGGGATCTCAAGCCGTGTGAGACGACCCGGCGGCCGCTCGTACCGGCGCGGGTGGGTGGGGAGAAACCGGCCACCGGCGTCGATCCGGCCGACGCCGCTCGCGTGCGGGAACTCTTTGGGCCGGATGCCGATGACGTGTTCGTCCGTTGGCGTGAGGACCCGACCACGGCGGAACCGCTCGGCCAAGGGACGCGTTACACCACGGCCGAGGTCGAGCGCGCCGCGCGCGAGATGGTAGAGACGCTCGAGGATCTGGTCGATCGACGATTGAGCGTCCTGCCTGGAGGCGTTCCCATCGCGAAAGAAGTACTCGCCAACGTCGCCCGCGCCGCAGCGCCGGTATTGGGATGGGACGGAGCGCGTCAGGCAGCCGAGGTCGCCGCGTTCCGGACGTCAGAACACCGCCCGTGAGTCCCGGGGATCGCTACCGCTTTCCCAAGGGCACCACGTCGCGCTCTGTTGGGCCGGTATAGATCTGCCGCGGCCGATGGATCCGGCCGGCCGGATCGAGTCGCATCTCCCGCCAGTGTGCGATCCAACCGGGCAAGCGACCGAGCGCAAACATCACCGTGAACATGTTCGTCGGTATGCCCATCGCGCGATAGAGAATGCCACTGTAGAAGTCGACGTTGGGGTAGAGCTTCCGGGAGACGAAGTACTCGTCCTCGAGCGCGACCCCCTCCAAGTGCTTGGCAATCTCCAGTAGCGGGTCGTCGACACCGAGCTCACCGAGCAAACGGTCGGCCACTTCTTTAAGGATCTTGGCCCGCGGATCGTAGTTCTTGTAGACCCGGTGACCAAAGCCCATGAGCCGAAAACCGGAGTCCTTGTCCTTGGCCATGTCGACGTACTTCTTGTAGTCGCCGCCGTCGTCGATGATGTGCTGGAGCATCTCGATGACCTTCTGGTTGGCGCCACCGTGAAGCGGACCCCACAGCGCGTTGATCCCGGCCGAGATCGACGCGAACAGGTTGGTCTCGCTCGAACCCACCATGCGTACCGTCGAGGTCGAACAGTTTTGCTCATGATCCGCGTGGAGGATCAAGAGCAGGTTCAGTGCATCGTCCAGCACCTCGGGCACCTCGTACGGTTCGGCCGGCACGGAGAACATCATGTGGAGGAAGTTCTGCGTGTACGACAGATGGTTCTGCGGATAGACAAACGGTTGTCCGACCGATTTCTTGTACGAGAACGCAGCGATCGTCTTGGCTTTGGCGAGGAGCCGGATGATGTTCAAGCTCATGTCCTCGTCATCTTGCGCTGGGGGGTAGTAGGCGGAGAGCGCCGCCACCATCGAGGACAGGATCGCCATCGGATGCGTTGTAATCGCATACCCCTCGAAGAACTTCTTCATGTCTTCGTGGATCAACGTGTGGTGGGTCAAGCCCTCCCGAAACTCTTGGTACTGTTTCTGAGTGGGGAGTTCACCGTAGATGAGCAGATAGCAAACCTCCGGGAAGCGTGTTGTGGCAGCGATCTGTTCGATCGGGTAGCCGCGATACCGAAGGATCCCCTGCTCGCCGTTGATAAACGTGATCGCGCTCTGGCACGAGCCCGTGTTCCCGTAGCCGGTGTCGAGCGTGACGGCCCCAGTCTGTTTCCGGAGTCGGCTGATATCGATTCCCGTCTCGCTTTCGCTCCCGACGACGATGGGCAGCTCTAGTTCCTTGCCGTTTATGGCCATCTTCATGACACTCATCGTACAATCTCCACTTCGATTGTTGGCTTCGTTGAGCCCTAGTTGGCTCTTGGTTACACATGCAATCTCGCCTGTTCGACGCAATACGCAAACGCGTGTACGGTTTGACCCTACACGCTTAAAATGGCGAAATTCACAAGATGTTCAGCATCGGCTCCCTAGCCCTAGAGCGTCCGCTCCTCCTGGCCCCGATGGAGGACGTGTCCGATCAGCCGTTTCGGCTAATGTGCCGGCGGCTGGGTGCGGACGTCGTGTACACCGAGTTCATCTCGTCGGAGGGCCTAATCCGGGACGCGGCAAAGTGCTTGGAAAAGCTCCAGCTGGCCGATGGTGAGCGGCCGGTCGGGATCCAAATCTATGGTGCCTCGGTCGAGGTGATGGTCGAGGCGGCCCGGATCGCTGAGCAAGCCGGTCCCGAATTGATCGACATCAACATCGGATGTCCGGTCAAGTGCGTGGCCGGTCAGGGCGCGGGCGCGGGGCTGCTGAAGAACACCGCGCTCATGGAGGCGATCGTGGCCGGTATCATCGAGGCGGTCGAGTTGCCGGTGACGGTGAAAACGCGGCTCGGGTGGGACCACGACTCGATCCGGATCGTCGAGAACGCGCAGCTGTTCGAGCGACTTGGCGCTCAGGCGCTCGCAATCCATGGTCGAACCCGGGCTCAGCAGCGGAAGGGCGTCGCTGATTGGGGGTGGATCAAGCGCGCCAAGGAGGCAGTTTCGATCCCGGTGTTTGGGAACGGTGACATCAAGGCCCCCGAGGACGTCGCCCGGATGTTCGACGAGACCGGCGTAGACGGCGTCATGATCGGCCGCGGAGCGATCGCCAACCCGTGGATCTTTCTGCAGGCTAAAGCCCATCTGGATACCGGTCGGGTTCCGGAGATCGAACCCGGCGAACGGATTGGCACGTGCCTCGAGCACTTCAATCTGTCGGTGGAGTACAAGGGAGCGCGCCGCGGGACGATCGAGTTTCGCAAACACTACAAGGGGTATTTCAAGGGTCTCCCCAAGTCGACCGCGGTTCGCACCGAGATCATGCAGTGGACCGAGCCGGACCCGGTGATTGAAAGGTTGTTGAACTACGCCGCCGAGCTTGGCGTCGAGCCCGTAGGTGCAAGCACAATGGGAATCATTCAATAGGAGGCGTGCCGAGATGGCGAAAGGGAAGAAACCGACTCAAACGCAGGCCAAACCGTGGATTCGGTGGGGTGGTGTCCTGGTCGGTCTAGTACTGGCGGCGGCGATCGTCTGGTTTGTGGCCAAGCCGTCGGCGGGGGAGCTACCGGCTGGCGACACGGAGGAGGCGGCCGGTCCCGGTCCCCGTCCGCTCGACTTGGCAGCGGGCGGGCCGACGGTCCAGAACGCGGCAGCGTTGGCCGATGTGCCGGCGGAGAGCCTGGCGTCCGCCGGACCGGCGGTGCCAAGCGGTATCGACATCTCGAACGATCCTCGTCTCGGAGCTGACAACGCGCGGGTGACGATCGTCGAGTTCTCGGATTTTGAGTGCCCCCACTGCGCGCGGTTTCACGAGGAGATCTTCCCGGCATTGAGATCGCTCTACGGTGATCAGATCCGGTGGGTGTTCGTGAACCGTTTCTTCTCGGGCGGCCACCCGATGGCTGAATCCGCTGCGTTGGCTGCCGAGTGCGCCACCCAGCAGGGTCGCTTCTGGCAGTACGCCGATCTCGTTTTCGCGCACCAGGAGGAGCTGAGCCGCGAGACGCTAGACGGACACGCGCAGTCGTTGGGTTTGGATCTAGTGGCGTTCCGGCAATGCTTGGAGAACCGCGAAATGGCGAGCGAGGTGGCGGCCGATCAGGCGGAGGGTGATCGAGTCGGAGTGGACGCGACGCCGAGCTTCTTCGTCAATGGTCGTAAGGTCACCGGCGCCCAGCCGGTCGCCGCGTTCAACGAGATATTGGCTCCATATTTCGGGAACTGATGGGTCGGCAACGCGTTGACTGAGGATTGGGCCGGTCGTAGCTTGCCGTGGCTTTACGCCTGGGTAGCTCAGTTGGTAGAGCACGGGACTGAAAATCCCGGTGTCGGCGGTTCAATTCCGTCCCCAGGCACCATATTCCAGGCGCGCCGACTCTTCCCCGCCGCGCCGAGATGCCCAACCGAGCCACCGTAGCTCAGCTGGTAGAGCAGCTCATTCGTAATGAGCAGGTCCGCGGTTCGAGTCCGCGCGGTGGCTCCATGGTTACTCGGTGCTTCGATTCCGCCTCAGCAGCCGCACGAAGATCATGAAGTGGGTCACCAAGAGAAGTGGGACCAAGAACGTCGGAATGTACCAGGCCGCACCGAAGTAGGGAGCCACGTCAAAGTGCCGTAGTGCGTTGGCGAGATCCACGGTGCCGACGACGTTGAAAACCCAGACCAGAGGTGTCGCAAAGGACATGCCGGTCCGCAGGGCGACGAACGCTAGGAGAGCCAGGACAGCCGCGAGCAGGTCGCCGTAGGCGGCGGGGTTGGCGAAGCTCGCTGGCAGCGGCTCCGCGACGACTCCCGGAACGAGGAACACCATCCCGATATGGCGGAACGCGTGCGGGAGCGTCAACCAGGAGAGGGCGTGTCGCCGTGACATGCCGTCCAGCCACGGCGCGCCCAGCCACTTTGCCACCGCACTCCACACCAGTACGCTCATGAGAAACTGGAGTCCGAAGATCGCTTGGCTGTCCATACGTCGACCGCCTCAATCGCTGCGGGTTCATAGGTCTTGTGGTTTGAGACCTCGTCACGTGAGATCTTAGTGCGAATGCCAAAGCGATGCGTCAAACCGCCCTATCTGAGCACCGAGCAGATGGTCGAGGTCGATCGAGCGATGATGGAGGACTATCGCATCGAATTGATCCAGATGATGGAGAATGCGGGAAGAAACCTCGCTCATCTGGCCCGCTCCCGTTTTCTTTCGGGAGACCCACGCGATCGCGAAATCGTCGCTCTAGCGGGTAGCGGTGGTAACGGAGGGGGAACTCTCGTCGCCACGCGGCGGCTGCACAACTGGGGTGCGCGCGTTCAGGTTTTCGTTAGCGCCTCTGAAGACAAGTTCCCGTCGGTGCCGGCACACCAACTCGACATCATTCATCGCATGGGGATCCCCATATCCACCGCGGAGGATCTGCCCGATGACCTGGAGCCCGATCTGATTCTGGACGATGTCATCGGCTACAGCTTGAAGGGCGCACCACGCGGTGATGCTGCCGAGCTGATTCGTTGGGCCAACGCGAGCGATGCATCGATCCTCGCTCTGGACGTGCCATCCGGTGTGGACGCGACCACCGGAACGGCATTCGAGCCGGCCGTGCGGGCCACAACGACGATGACACTCGCGCTCCCAAAGCATGGTCTGCGTGCCACCTGCGTTGACGCCTTTGTCGGCGAGCTGTACGTGCTGTATGCCGAGTCGGCGCTCGGCATCGAGGTCGGTCCTATATTCGCCGAAGAGGAGATCATCCGGTTGAAATGAGCGCGGCGTGGGTGAAAGTCTGCGACCGTAAGAAAGGGGATTGCAATGAACATCTACGTAATTCGTAGACGGAAAGCATGGGCAACGCCTGAGGAGCTCGAGGAAGCTGCGGGTCGGTCCCGCCGTGTGGGCGATGAGGAAATGTCGGATCAGGTGCGCTGGATTCGGTCGTACGTCGTTCAGGAACAGGACGGCAACTTGGGCACAGTCTGCATCTACCAGGCGATCTCGGAGGAGGCGGTTCGGGAGCATGCCCAGCGGGCGGATTTACCGGCCGACGAGATTACTCCTGTCGTGGGAACGGTCATCGTTCGCGACGATCCCGTGGAGACGTCCGACCCTGCGTAATAGGGCCGCGCGGCGGCAATCCTCTTGAGACGGCCCTATCGCTGGGCCTGAAATGTCTCGTCATCGACTGGTACGGTACGATCCTGGAGCGTTGCCGAACCTCATCGTGATTGGGGCGATGAAGTGCGGGACGACGAGCCTTCATTGGTACCTCGATCTCCATCCGCAAGTGGTGATGTCGCGTCCAAAGGAGGTGGATTTCTTTCTTGTCGGGCGAGAGTTGAGCTCGCGGGACATCGAGGGATATCGCTCACGATTCCCGGCTGACGCACCGGTAAGAGGTGAATCTTCGCCCCGCTACACAAAGAAAGGGATCCACAACGGGGTACCGGAGCGCATCTTTCGCGTTCTCCCCGACGCGAAGTTGGTTTACATCCTCCGGGATCCGATCGAACGGTTGGTCTCCCACTACGTGCATCAGTGGGCAACTCGAGTGGAGGTGCGAACGTTCGAAGACGCCCTGGACAACCTCGAGGACAATCGTTTCGTAGACCCCAGCCTATACCATAGGCAGCTCTCGGCCTTCCTCGAGTTCTATCCGTTATCCCAGATCCACGTAGCGACGCTTGAGCAGCTCAAGACGCACCCTAAGCGCACGATGCGTGGGATCTTCGACTTTTTGAACGTGGAGACTTCTTTCGTGTCGCCTCGCTTCCAACGAGTGGAGCACCCATCGTCGCGCAAACGACGGGTGACCGCCGCGGGCCAGCTTGCGAGAAAGACACTGGGACGACACCGCGTACAGCGATTGCGCAACAGGGTGCCGCTCGACGGACTGTTGTACGAGGCAGAACCGGTGTCTCGGCCGACTCCATCAGATCACTTGAGACAACGGCTTGAAGATCGGCTGCGCAATGATGTTCGAGAGCTAAGGGCGCTTACTGGGCTCGCGTTTGACGGATGGTCGCTGTGAGAGATTGATCGTATCCAGAAACTGCCGAATCAACGGACATCGAGGACGAACTCGAGGCGCTCGCCAAGCGTCAGATCTCGGCCTCCAGCTCTCGCCTGAGCTCGACGACCTTGGCGCGCTCCTCATCCGGGAGCATGGGGTAGCGCAGGTCGAGTGCCAAGAGCTGATCACGGATGACCTGTGCCACACGCCAGCGCATATACGGTTTGTCATCGGCGGGAATCGCGTACCAGGGGGCCCACGGTCGGGAGGTCGCGTTCAAGGCTTCCTGGTAGGCCAACATGTAATCGTCCCAGTGTCGTCGCTCGATGATGTCGCCGCTCGAGAACTTCCAGTTCTTGTCGGGTCGATCGATCCGCCTGAGGAACCGGCGCGCTTGTTCCTCGCACGAGACGTTGAGCCAGAACTTGAGGATCACGGTTCCATTCTTCGCCAAGTGGTGCTCGTGATCACGAATCGAGGCGTAGCGTTCGGCCCACATCGCATCATCGTTGGGTCGATGCGGCAACCGTTGGCGGTCGAGAAAGCCGGGGTGGACCCGTACGACGAGCACTTCTTCGTAGTAGCTGCGATTGAAGATCCCGATGCGACCTCGCTCGGGAAGGCGGATGGCGCTTCGCCACAGGAAGTCGTGATCGAGTTCACCCGTCGACGGAGCTTTGAACGAGAAGACCTGAAAGCCGGCCGGGTTGACCCCGGTTGTCACCGCTCGGATCGTCGAGTCTTTACCGGCTGCGTCCATGGCTTGGAATACGCAGAGAACCGCATATCGATCATCGGCGTAGAGCACTCGCTGAAGCTCGGAGAGCTCATCGACCGCTTGCCCCAGCTGTTTCTTTCGCTGTTTGCGTTCCGGTGCGTCGTCCGGTGGACTGGAGGGTGTGCGAGCCAGTTCGAAACTCCCGTCGAAAGGGACGCGGTATGGGCTCGCCGGCGACGAGCAGTAGGGCGCGGACGTTGGGTCAGCCATGTGTCGGGTTCCCATTGGGTTAGAGGAAGCTCCGCGCGGCGAAGATACAGAATCCATGATCGTGATCCAAACCGAGGTTATCTTTGAAATATGCTCGAATTGATGAAGCAACGGTGAGTGAGTCTTTGATTATCAGCGTGTCCGGGATCCGGGGTATCGTCGGGCAGGGTCTGACACCCGACGTCGTGGCGCGGTACGCGGCTGCGCACGGCGCTGAGCGACGGGCGGCTACCGGGCTGAACACGATCGTCGTGGGGCGTGACTCGAGGATCAGTGGCCCGATGCTTCAAACCGCGGCAATGGCAGGGCTACAAAGCGTTGGGTGTGACGTGATCGACATCGGGCTGGCCTGTACGCCGACGATTCTGCTGGCGATCGAACGTGAGGCAGCCGCCGGCGGGATCGCAGTCACGGCAAGCCACAACCCGGCCGAGTGGAATGCGCTCAAGCTGGCTTCAGAAAAGGGGATGTTCCTGACCCCCGATGAGGCCGAAAAAGTGCGCGCATGCGTCGAGAGAGATCGCATCCCGTTCGTAGCATGGGACGAGCTCGGGTCGATCACCGTGCGCGAGGGCGCCACCCGCGCCCATATCAAGGCGATCCTGGCCGACCCGTTGGTCGACACCAAGGCGGTGTGGGATCGTGGCTTCAAGGTCGTCGTCGACGGTTGCGCTGGTGCCGGAGGGCGAGCTGCGCGGCCCCTGCTCGACGCACTCGGCGTGAGCATCGATGGCCTCCACCTCCAGCCCACCGGGTGGTTTCCTCGGGAGCCGGAGCCAGTGGCTGCGAACCTGGGCGAGCTGACCGCGCGCGTCCGAGACACCGATGCAGACCTGGGATTCGCGATAGATCCGGATGGCGATCGGCTGGCGTTGGTCGACGAAACTGGTGCGCCGGTTGGTGAGGACATGACGCTGGCGCTGACGGTTGACTATGTCCTTGGGGAGCTCGCCGTTGACGGCCAGCTGCCACGCCCGGTCGTCACCAACGTTTCCACGAGTCAGATCGTCGATCGCGCCGCCGAGATTCATGGAGCAACGGTTGAGCGGACACCAGTCGGTGAGGTCAACGTGGCCCTCAGAATGGCCGAGATCGAGAGCCCGATTGGCGGCGAGGGGAACGGCGGCGTGATCTACCCGCCGCTTCACCTGACGCGCGATGCGTCAGTCGCCATGGCGCTGATTCTCTCCTACCTGGCGCGAAAGGGGCGATCGCTGTCCGAAGCCGTGGAGCGCTTCCCCGAGTACACGATCCACAAGACGAAAGTCTGGCTGTCCGGCGTACATGCCCGCCGGTTGTTGGAGCGCGCGGCGGTTTCTTTCGAGGGCGCCGAGCAGGATGAGACCGACGGCCTCAAGCTCATATGGCCTGAGCGACAAGAGTGGGTCCAGCTTCGCCAGTCGGGTACCGAGCCCGTGGTCCGAGTGATCGCTGAGGCGCCGGATGCGATGCGCGCGAAAGAGCTCGTCAAACAGGCCCGAGACTTGGCCGGTGATCCGTGACCCTCCTGGCTGTATCGCCTTTCCTCAGTTAGATTTACACCACTATGTGCGGAATTATCGGATACATCGGAACGCGTGAGGCAGCCCCCATCCTGTTGGAGGGACTCCATCGGATGGAGTACCGAGGCTACGACTCGTCGGGCCTAGCGATCATCAACGGCGATGGGCTGCACCTGGCCAAGCTGCCGGGCAGGATCGTCGAACTTGACAAGCTCATTGGTTCGGCTCCGCCAGCCGGCACGATCGGCATCGCACACACCCGATGGGCCACGCATGGCCGCCCCACCGAAGCCAACGCTCACCCCCACACGTGTTGCAAGGAACGCGTCGCGGTCGTCCACAACGGGATCATCGAGAACGCGACACCGCTGCGTCAAAATCTGATCGAGCGCGGCCACACGTTCCGAAGCGAGACCGACACAGAAGTCCTAGCTCACCTGATCGAGGAGCAGCTGACCGATAATCTGGGTGAAGCGGTGCGGGCGGCGCTGAGGCACGTCGAAGGGACCTATGGGTTGGCGGTGGTTTCGCTCGACCATCCAGACGACATCGTCGCCGCCCGTATGGGCAGTCCTCTCTTGGTGGGGCTTGGTGACGAGAACCTCTTCGTCGCGTCGGACGCAGCCGCGATCGTGGGCCACACGCGCAAGGTGATCTATCTGGACGACGGCAACATGGTCGAGTTGTCGCGCGATGGGTACCGACTCTCCGACCTCAAAAATACTCACGTCAATAAAGCGGTCGACGAGATCGCGTGGGACCTGAAGAAGATCGAAAAGGGTGGCTATCCCCACTACATGCTCAAGGAGATCTTCGAGCAGCCGGAGGCGATCATCAACTCACTGCGGGGCAGGCTCGTGACGTCCGAGGGGACAGCGATGCTGGGCGGTCTCGAAATCATCGACGAATCGCTAGCCGAGTTTAACCGCATCGTGCTGACAGCATGTGGCACCTCGTGGCATGCGGCGTTGGTCGGCGAGCACTACCTCGAAGAGGCGGCCCGGTTGCCGG
>JBDGYV010000006.1:0-84724 GCA_039588915.1 Gemmatimonadota bacterium | reverse complement strand
GATGCCCAGATACCGCACGGACGTCCAGTCGATCGAGTTGGCGAACGGCTCGATCGGCATCAACGGAGAACCGGTGACCGGGGCCGAGTTGACCGAGCGAATCGGCGACGACGCTGAGGATATCAGACGACTTTCGTTCATGGACTCGACCACGCGTCGCGTCCTGTTCGGGATCGGGCCGCCGCCAGCTCCTGATGCGGCGGCTGATATGGTCGCTGATGCGGCAACCACGGATGACGCCGCAGCAGAACCGAGCGATGAAGATGAGCCGCTGGATGACGACGATGGTGAGGGCGCCACGTTCGTCAGCCAAGAAGGCGACCAAGTCCGGATCGGCGGAAGCGTCAACGTTCCAGCCGGCAAACACGTCGACGGCGACGTGGTGGCGGTCGGTGGCTCAGTGCGTGTTGATGGCCACGTCGATGGCGACGTCGTCGCGGTCGGCGGTTCGGTTCGGCTCGGCCCCAACGCTGTGGTCGAAGGAGAGGTGACATCGGTCGGCGGCACCATTGAACGCGCCCCCGGCGCGGTCATCCACGGTGCCGTCAACGAGGTTGCTTTCGGCCCTCACCTCGAGTTTCATCCCGAGTGGGGCTTCAGCCCGATGATCGGTGAGATCGGTGGGTTGATCGGCAGCGTGCTGTGGATCGCCTTTCTGGCGTTTATCGCCAGCCTGGCGTTCCTCCTGGGCCGCGGCCCCGTCGAGCGGATGGAGTATCGGATGGCGACTTCGGCGTGGAAAGCTGTCGCTGTCGGGTTGGTCTCCTGGCTCCTGCTTATCCCTGTGCTGGTCATGACGACGGTGATTCTCGCCATCTCGATCATCGGGATCCCGTTGTTGCTGGTGATACCGTTCGCGATGTTGGCGTTGGCGATCGGGATCCTGCTCGGTTTCGTAGCTGTCGCCAAGTACATCGGTCACGAAGCCGAACGGCGGTTCGGGTGGGATCACACCAACCCGTACCTGTCGATTCTGGTTGGCGTCGGCTTTCTCACCGTGCTGACGCTCTTTGGCGGCGCGCTCGGGTTGATCGGCGGGCCGTTTGGGGTCTTCGGCGCGATCCTGATGGCGATCGGGCTGGTGATCCAGTTCGCCGCTTGGACGATCGGTTTTGGGCTGTTCTTGCTGACCCGCTTCGGGACCCGCTACAGCTGGGGCAACGGGGAAACCCCTGAGCGCCCCACCTCGGAGCCGGTCCCCGTCCCGAGCGGCTTCGCCCCGACCGAATAGCTCGACGGAACCTTCCCCTCCTCGGGTGGTACATTTCGCCCGAGGAGGGGTTCTTCAATGTTGACATGCGTATCGCGTCGGGCCACGAGCCTGGCCATGCTTGCGACGGCGTTGCTGGCCGTGACATCGGTGGCTCAGACCCCGGCCACGGACAGCCCCTCGCAGTCGTATCGCGTAATCCTGTTTCTGGCCGAGGGTGGGGCGCCGAGGGATATCAAGATCCAGCGCCTCAAGGAAGTTTGGCGGGAGGGCGAGGGTGCGACCCGGTTGCGGGAGCTGCTAGCCACCGGCGAGGTCCGACGGTTGGACGACGTGACGATCCTCCCCGGCCGTGAAACGCCGGTCATCCAACTGGGCGACGTAACCGTTCGTGTGAATGGGGTTCTCAAGGAGCCCCGCGGAGACCGGATGTTTCTCCGCGTGGAAGTCGACGGTGGCGAGGAGGCGTTCGTCAAGGAGATGATCTCACGCTTCGATGAGACGATCGTTCTAGCCTACCCGTTGGCCCGTGGCGATCGGTCGATTGTTGCGCTCATCGTGCCCACCGGCGGATCGCAGTAGGTCTTTCCCGCGAAATCCGGCCCGGTTAGTATTGTGGGTCTAGCGATCGACAGTACCCGAACCCCCTGATTCCATGGCAACCAGAACCGCCGAGATCGATGCCTCAGAGCACGTGCTTCGCAGGCCTCGCCGCCAGGTATTGGCTTTCGGCGTAGTCCCCGCCTACCGGCGCTATGAGCTGCGATTGGCCCGTTACCAGGACATGGTGCCGGCGGTGCGTGACCTGTCGCGATCGGGCGAAGCTCTGAAGATCCTGGACGTCGGGTCCGGAACCGGCCCGGCAAAGCGTTTCATCGATCACGCCGGCGTGGCTGCTCACTGGACCGGGATCGAGATCCACCCGGACCGAATCGAGCTCTGCAAGCAGCTGGGCTACGATCGAGTCATCGACGATCACGATCTCGAGCAAGGCCCACTCCCAATGGATCCGGAGTCCTTCGATGTCGTCATCGCCAGCCATGTCTTGGAGCATCTGGAGAACGCACGTGGAGCGCTGGAGGATTGGATGCGCGTGTTGCGTCCTGGTGGCTTGTTGATCATCGGCGTCCCGATGCATCTGCCATTCGTCGCGAAGTTGGCTCGCGCGCGCTTCCGGCGCCGGGGTCGCAAACGTGTGCGCGCTCACTGTCACTTCTTCTCGATGCGCTCGCTGATGGAATTGTTGAAGACCTATCCGGTGAGTGCGATCCGCGGTTTTCGATTAATCTCAGCACGCAAGTGGTGGTCACTGGAGGATTATCGCTGGTTCTATCTCTTGAACCGAAGAGTGTGGCGCCGGTTTCCCGCGTTGGCGGCCGAGGTCAACGTCGAGATTCGAAAGCCGGTCGCGTGAAGGTACGACGCCCCCGACTCTTGATCGCACCGCTCTGGATCGGTTTGCTGATCGGTTGCGGCTCCGACTCCGAGGAGTTCCCGTCCTCGAACTGGACCGGCAAATACGCCACCCGGATCGTCCAATCCTCGACCGATTGCGTTGACTCCGACGGGCCACCAGTGATGACCGGGTTCATTATGGAAGTGGTCCAGATGACGACCAACCGAACGACGATCAAGATGAATCCGATCGTGGAGCTCAACGGTGAGTTTGTGGGCGACCACGTCGATGTCTCGATGCGGGTCGATCAGCCCATTTCACTCCCCGACTCGATCGCTGCACGCGCTACTCCGGCGGACTCTCTGGACGTCATTACCTACTCGCTGAGGGCCGACTTCGCTCGTGATGGCTTCGAGGGCGCGTACGTCGTGCGGTCGCCTGACCTTCGCGCGTTGATCAATCACAACCGCGGAGGTCGCTGCGACTTCCGGTACCAACTGGCGGGCACGAGGTTTGTGGCGATAACCCCGGAGACGGTGAACTAAGACTCCAGCACGCGACGCACGCCGACGAGCCAACTCGCAAGACGATTCCCAAAAGTCGACTGCATCGGATCTGCCGGATTGAGCGTATCCCACGCGACCCCGTTTCGAGTCGTGGACGCGTGCACCATCTGCCCGCCGGTGGTCAGGATCCCGACGTGCGTGACGCGCTCGCCGGGTGGCTCGACAAAAAACGCCAAGTCTCCATCACGGATCGCTTCCCAACCTGCGCCGGGGTCAATTTCGATACCGATCGCGAATTGCTGGTCCGCGTCGCGCGGCAGGCGCACCCCATGAAGGCCGTAGACCCGCTGAACGAGACCCGAGCAGTCGAACCCCTTCTCGGAGGTTCCGCCCCATAGGTAGGGCAGGCCCAGGAAGGTCGCGGCGTGGGCGACGATCGCCGCGCCGTCACGCGGAAAAACATCGCCCAAGTGGTCGATCTGAACGGCCGCTCCGGCCTCGACCCACCCACGGATACCATCGGGGAGCGTAAGCTCGAGGACGTTGTCGCCAGCGTGAGCTTCCACGATCGCGCCCCGCACGAGGTCGGCCACGATTGGCGCTTCGGAGTCGGGCGTCTGGCGCGCTACAGCGCCGCGTTTGACGACGATCCACGAGCCGTCGCGTAGTCGATCGGCGGCGAGCCGCGTCCGATACTCGACCGGATCGCCGGGGTCGGACAACAGGCACGAGCCCTGATGGAGCCACGCCACGTAGCCGTCGCCGGTCTGTACCTGCAGCCAATCGTTGCTTCGGCGGAGCGCGAGCGCCTCCTCGCCCATAATCATTTGCGAGACCATCTCGGTGGCGTGGCTCGGATGGCGTCGCAGGTACGCCAGGCTCCTGTGCGCCACGACCCGGATCGCACCTTGCAGCGCGCGCTCGGGCAGTTGCTCGACGTCGACCGCGGCGTGTTCGGCGGCTTTGGCTTGGAGCTCGGTAAGCCCCTCGACGGATGTCGTTGCACCGCTCAAACGCACGCCATCGTTGGCTGTGCGTTCAACGGTGATGTCCCACACCCCCAAACGACCGTCTGGAACGTGCCGTGCACCGAGCTCCATCAACCGTTGTTCCCAATCCGAGCCGCTCATGTCGGCTCGGCCGCCAAGCGTTGAGACCGACCCTCCTGATCAGCAAACTGGAGCTCGTACAACCGCGCGTAAATGCCCTCGCGAACCAGTAATTGCTGGTGGGTCCCGCGCTCGCACACCGTTCCCTTGTGGACGACGACGATCTGGTCAACACGGCGAATCGTCGACAACCGGTGAGCGATGACGATCGATGACCGATCAGCCATCAGCTGTCCGATCGCCCGCTCGATCAGCGCCTCGCTAGCGCTGTCCACGCTCGACGTCGCCTCGTCCAGCACCAGCACCGGGGGATCGTGGGCCAGGACCCGTGCGAACGCGACGAGCTGCTTCTGACCGGTCGAGAGCGAACGGCCCCGCTCGCCGACCTCGGTATTGGCACCATCGGGGAGTTCGGCGACGAATCCATTAGCGCCGATCGCCGTTAGAGCCGCAGCGACTTCGCGTTCATCCACGTTGGCCGAGTCGAGATGAACGTTGTCGGCTACCGGCCGCGAGAACAGAAAAACGTCTTGCAGAACGAGACCGACTCGACGACTGAGCTCGGCCCGCGGGTATTCACGCACATCGAGTCCGTCGAGCAAGACTCGACCCTTGGTTGGTTCATAGAACCCGCATAGGAGACTGGCGCAGGTCGTTTTTCCGGATCCGGTGGGGCCTACCAGCGCCAGCTTCTCGCCGGGACGGACACCAAACGACACTCCGCGAAGCACCCAGGGGTCTGACACGTATCGGAACCAGACATCGTCGAAAACGATCTCGCCGCGCGGCTGTGGCAGCTGCTGCCCGTCACGGGTCGGTGTCGGCGGCAGCGGTTCGTCGAGTAGCGTGATCAACCGTTCCCCCGACGCCATCGCCGCTTGCAGTAGGTTGTACTTCTCGGCTAGATCCCGAATTGGACGAAAGAACTTCTGGGCGTACTGGAGAAAGGCGACCAACGCGCCAAATGTTAGGGCTCCTCTCAGGATCTCGCCGCCGCCATACCAAACGATGAGTGCGACTGCAAGCGCTCCCACAAGCTCGATCAACGGGTAGAACAAAGCGTAGTAGTGCACTGACTCGAGTTGCGCAGCCTGATGTTCGCGATTGATGCCCGCGAACTCATCCGCGCTGGCGCGCTCTTGACGGAATAGTTGGACGACCACCAGGCCCGAAACGCGCTCCTGAAGATAGGCATTGAGCCTTGCCAACTGGCGCCGGATCTCGCGCTGCGCGTCGCGCATGCGGCGTCTGAGCGGAAACGAGATCGCGAGCACTAGTGGGACAACCAAGAGCGTGATAATGGCCAACTCGGTGTTGACCGCGAACATCATGATGGCGATGGCAACCAGCATCAAGGCGTCGCTGAGCACGGCCACGACGCCAGACGAGAAGAGCTCGTTCAGCACTTCGACGTCCGAGGTGACGCGTGTCACCAACCGACCGATCGGCTGACGATCGAAGAAAGCCACCGGCAACCGCTGAAGACGCTCGAACAGCTGTTCGCGCAGATCGTGCATGGCACGCTGGCCTACCCAGGCGGTTAAATACGTCTCACCGTAGGCGATACCGAGTTCGAGCACGAGCAGCCCGAGGTAAAGGAGGGCGATCCCGTACAGGCCCGCCAAGTCACCGGTGGCGATGTGGCGATCGATGGCGACCTTGACGAGGTACGGCTGAAATGCCGCGATGGCGGCGAGTGCGAGCAGCAATCCCAACGCTGCGGCGACGCGCCGCCGGTACGGGACCAGGAACACCAGCAACCGTCGGGCCACCCGGGCGTCGTAGGGTGCGTGCAGCGGTTCGTCTGTGGTGCCGCTCACGATTCTCCTTGGTGGGGAAGAAAACCGGGTCGGTTCATCGTTGCGCAAAGGTGCCGGCCCGCGCGGCGTGGGTCAAGCGACCCGGCGGGGCTAGGTTTATCCGTTCAGCGGGCTGTCGATCCGGACCCGTACCGTTGGCTTGGGGTACACGTCCACGATCGACCGGTGTCTGCTGAACGGAAGGAGTCTCGATGAGAATGCGGGCGGTGGCCATACCCGGGTTGCTCGTTGCCATGTTGGCGGCTGGTGCCTGTCGGCAGGGTAGCGAGACGGTGGTCGATGAGGCTCGTGTCGACGAGCGGCTCGGTTCGCTCAAGGTGATGAACGGAGCTGAGGAGCCGGTAACCGTGTACCTCGACGGTGAAGAGTTGTACTCGGTTCCGCCGGGGACGGCGTATACGTTCCGAAACCTGCCCACGCGCGAAGTGTCGATCTATGGCGTTGGGCGAGTGAGCGAGCGCCACTATGGATTGCCCAAGCTGACGATCGAAGAGGGAGGAGAATACGAGTGGACGATTCGCCAGTGACACCGGAAGTACCCGTGGCCCCATCCGCCGGTGATCGTCAGCGCGGTCTAGGACCCGCTGCAAGCATGCTCGTGCTGGGTATCCTGATCGGACTCGGGATCGGATGGCTGGCGTGGCGCGGAGCCCCCGGCTCGGGCCCGGCGGTAGCCGCCGGCCCCCTGCCAACGTCGGCTGGCTCCACGCTGGTGCACGGCGTCGATGTCAGCGCCGACCCGACCCTCGGTCCCGAGAATGCGCCGATCACGATCGTCGAATTCTCTGATTTTGAATGCCCGTTCTGCAAGAAGTTCGCGCGTGAGACGGTACCCGCGCTGAGGCGTCAATACGGCGATAAGATCCGGTGGATCTTCGTCAACAACCCGCTGCAGTCGATCCATCCCAAAGCTTTTGACCTGGCACTGGCCGGCGAGTGCGCGCATGAGCAAGGTCGTTTTTGGGAGTGGTACGACGCGATGTTCAGCGACCGGTTCGGAACCAACGAGAAAGCCGTCCAAGCTGCGGGGCGGGCGATAGGCGTGGACGAAGAGCGGTTCAACGCTTGCTATCTGAACGCCGATCACGCGGCTGAAGTAGCCGCCGACTTGAAGGAAGCGCAGAAGTTCTACATCCTCGGCACGCCGACCTTTTTTGTGAACGGGCAACGCCTCGAGGGCGCTCTGCCGGCCGAGATCTTTGCCGAAGTCATCGACGAGAATCTGGGCGGCTAGCCCCGGTCAAGCCTCTTCCAACGCTGCCTCCAATTGTTGTCGGTGGTACAGCTCTGCGTAGTGACCGCCGGCCGCCAACAACTCATCGTGCGTGCCGCTCTCGACGATGCGACCTTGCTCCAAGACGACGATTCGGTCGGCAGACCTCAGCGTCGATACACGGTGGCTGACGAGCAGAGTCGTCCGGCTGTCCATGAACGCCTCGAGCCGACTCAAGATCCTTTCCTCGGTCTCGGTGTCGACCGAAGAGAACGCGTCGTCGAGGAGCAAGATCGTGGGCTCGGATAATACCGCTCGGGCCAACGCCGCGCGCTGCTTCTGCCCGCCTGATAGAGTGATCCCGCGCTCTCCTACAACGGTATCGTAGCCAGCCGGAAACGTGCGTACCTCGTCGGCCAGACCACTAATCGACACCGCCTGGTCGACCGATAGCTGACCATCGGCGGCGCTACCAAACTCCAGGTTTCCCTTCAACGTGTCGCTGAACAGGAGCGGTTCCTGTTGTGCGATCGCCACCGCTCGCCGCAGCACATCGAGCGGGTAGTCGCGAATTTGGCGGCCGTCGATCTCGATCGTCCCGGTCTGGGGCTCATACAACCGGGTGATCAGCCTGAGAAGCGTGGTCTTGCCGCTCCCGGTGGGGCCGGTGATCCCCACTGTCGTGCCTGCGGGTATCGATAGTGTGAAGCCATTCAAGACCGGGGGCCTGTCTGGATGATAGCGGAAAACCACATCATCGAGAGCGATGCTGCCAGTGGTGATTCTGGCTGCCGGGTCAGAGTAAGCGTCGTCAATGGTCGGAATGGCGAGCAGAACTGCGTTGAGCCGGCGCATAGCCGCGGTCGCGCGCTGAAAGAGGTTGGCGATCCAGCCGAACGCGATCAAAGGCCAACTGATCATCCCCAGGTACATCAGGAACGCCACCAGGTCGCCGAGCGTCAGGTGTCCGGCCACAACGCGACGACCCCCTAGCCAGAGCAGGATCAGTAGGCTCAGGCCGAGCAGGAAACCGAGCGCTGGACCCAACACCGCTCGGACTCGCGCCAGCCTCAGGTTGGCCAACACGTAGTCCTCGCTTCGGGCGTGGAAACGGCTCTGCTCGCTGCCGTCCAAGCCGTAGGCGCGGACCACCCTGAGGCCGGCCAGATTCTCTTGAACCGTCGTCGTTACCTCGGCGAGCGCTGTCTGACTGACGAGGCTTAGCCGATGGAGCCGCTGGCCCATTAGCTTGACCGTCACCGAAACGAACGGCAGCGGCAGCAACGCCAACAGCGTCAGCCACGGGTCGATCCAGAGCATAAACGCGATCGCCAGCGCGATTGTCGCGACCGTGTTGACACCAAATAGAATGCCTGGGCCTACGCTCATTCGGACCGAGCCGAGATCATTGGACAGGCGACTCAAAACGTCGCCGGTTGGCAATCGGTCGAAAAACGCCGGCGATTGTCTTAGCAAGTTGGCGTATAAGTCATCACGGAGATCAGTTTCGATCTTTCGCGAAGCGCCGTAGACCAAGTGTCGTTGAGCGTACCGAAAGACGCCTTGAACCGACGCGATAACGACGATCGCTCCGGCGTACACAGAAATCGCGGTCCACGTGGCCTCGGCGCGAAGCGCATCGATCGCAAACTTGACCACGATTGGGCTCAGGGAACCAAACCCAGCGCTGAGGGCTATACAAATCGCCCCCCAGATCAGGGATCTCCGGTATGGTCGGACGTAGGGAATGAGCGAACGAAGAGGATGCATGCGCCGTAAGCTCCTGAAGCGAGTGGTCCATGGCCAGCCCGGCGTCGTCGCAGCGCTAGTTGCCGTCGTGCTCGGGTGTCAACACGAGCCCGGCCGCACGATCGTTGTCGAGGCCGACTCGACCGCCGCGATCTCTGTACTGGCGGACACCGGTCCAGCTGTATCGCCGATGCCCCCTACATGGGTCGAAGAGGTCGTGATCATCGAACGGTCCGCTCCCTCCGGTGAACCCGAGGACCGAGAGCCGGAGCCCGTCGATATCTCCGAGGTGCCACATGGCACTCAAGCGGGAGAGCCCGACACAGTAGCCACCACGATCGAAGAAACGACTGAGCCGGCGACAGTCGATCCCACTCTGCCAGCGGGAACGTACCTCGAGCTGGAGTTGAGAACGCCACTTCATACCGCGACGACACTTGTTGGTGATCGGTTCGCGGCCCGCCTGATTGACGACGTTCAGCTAGGTGAGAGCGTCGTGCTACCGGCCCATACGCTCGTCGAGGGCCGAGTCAGCCGGGTCGTGAGGGCCGAAGATGGCGATGACGAGCAACCGGCGATGGTCGAGCTCGAATTCCGGTCGTTGATCCTGCCGTCCGGCGAGCGGCGGCCGTTCAAGGCCGAGTTGGCGGATCCCGACGCTGACGGGCTCGAAGCGAATCTCGACGACGCACCCGGTGGCGATCGGGTGGCAGGTGCCGCCAGTGGCGCGCTCACGGGAGCTCTGCTGGGGCAGGTTCTGGGCGGCGGATCCCGATCGGTCATCGTCGGTACGATCGTAGGCGGCGTGGCCGGTGCCACGCTCGTTGCTCCAACGCCTGATCGTGAGGTGATCGTGCCCAGCGGCACGCCGTTGACGGTTGTGCTCAGTGTGCCGATCCGGCTGACCCTTCCCGAAACCAGCGAGCGTCCCGCCGAGCCTTAGTGCGTCAGCGGAAGACCATGGGTTCACGTCCAGCCCGCGGGTCTTCAGCTGCTAGAAACCGGCCGCTTCTCCACCGCCCCTAAGATCGCTTCGCCCATACAGGAGACCGGTCTCAGGGCCAAGCTCGATTCCTTGCGCCCGGCCGGAGTAGCCGTGCCGCGTTTCCACTCGATGACCGATCGACTCGAGTTGGGCCACCGTGTCTTCAGAGAGAGTCCACGGTTCGACTCGAATCGTGTCTGGAAGGTGTTGGTGGTGGATCCGGCCACCGTCGAGTGCCTCGGCTAGTGTCATTCCGTAATCGATTGCGCCGATCAAGATTTGTGCGACGGTGGTGATGATCGTCGAGCCCCCCGGGGAACCGACGACAAAACGAGGCTTTCCGTTCTGAACCACGATCGTCGGCGTCATCGCCGACAGCGGGCGCTTGCCGGGCTGGATGGCGTTCGATCGCCCCTGCACGAGTCCATACGCGTTGGGCACTCCGGGCTTCACGGTCAGATCATCCATCTCGTTGTTGAGAAAGAAGCCGGCCACTGTTTCGAGCGACCCGAACGAACCGTTGATGGTGGTTGTGGATGCGACTGCGTTGCCCATCGGATCGACGATCGAGAAGTGGGTCGTCTCCGTGCTCTCCACCGTGGCCCGTGACGCGCTGAGTTCGGGCCGGATGTCGATCGACGACGTGGCGCGCAACGTGTCAATCGAGGCCGCGAGTTCGTGCGCGTACGGTTCGGTTACAATCGACTTGGGGATGTCGACGAAGTCAGGATCGCCCAGCAACGCGTTTCGTTCCGCGAATGCGCGTCGCATAGCCTCGATGATGCGATGGACTGCACGCGCGCCGTGATAGGGGTAGTTGCCGAGGTCGATCGTTTCGAGCTGCTCGAGAATGAGCTTGAGCGTGATGCCGCCCGAAGATGGCGGACCCATGCTATGAACCGTGTACCCGCGGTAATCAAACGTGATCGGAGGTCGCTCAACGGCCCGGTACCGCCGCAAGTCTTCGTGGGTGACCAAGCCCCCACGTCGCGCCATCGCGCCGACGATCGAGTCGGCGATCTCACCCTGATAGAAGACCCCTGGCCCTTCCGTCGCGATCAGCTGCAGGGTGCGGGCGAGCTCGGGCTGGCGGATGGTGTCTCCAACCGCTGGCAGTTGACCATCCGACAGCAGAATCGCCGCGGCGCCGGGAAAGCGTCGGATGTCGTCGACTTTGCCGGCGATCAACCGGAGCGCATACGGGTCGACTGGAAACCCGCGCTCGGCTAATTCGATCGCCGGTTCGATAAGCTCCGCCCAAGGCAGCGTTGCGTGCCGTTCGTGAACGAGCTTCATGCCGGCCACGGATCCTGGTGTCGCCACCGCGAGCGCGCCGAACCAAGACGGGTGCCCAGGTCTGACTTCCCCTGACTCGTCCAGATACATGTCCTCGCTGGCCGCCAGCGGCGCGGTTTCCCGATAGTCGTAGGTGTGGACCGCGCCATCCGCCGTGCGCACAACGAGAAACCCACCGCCGCCAAGGTTGCCGGCTGACGGTAGGACGACCGCGAGCGCGAAATGGACCGCGATCGCCGCGTCGACGGCGTTCCCACCGCGGCGCAAGATCTCCACGCCAACGCGCGTCGCCTCGCTCTTGGCGGTGACGACCATCGCGCTGTCGGCGACGACCGGCGACCACCACCGCGGCTGTTGAGCCAAGGCAGTTGAGCCGGTTAGCGACGCGACCAACAAACCGAGGGCGACTAAATTACGCATGGCACGAATATACCATTAGCTTCTGGAATCATGACCCCAGCGTCGAAGCCCCGCATGGTCATCACCGCGCTTACCCTGTTGCTAGTCGCTCTACCAGCGGCAGCCCAAGATTCTACCGTTGCACAGCCCGACACGATCGCGACTGAACCCAGCCGCGACTTCGTGTTCCATGTCGAGATCGATGGCGCGATTCAGCCGGCGTCGGCCGAGTTTCTGATCGACGCCATCAACCAGTCGGAGGACGAACGCGCAAACGCGCTGATCATTGAGCTCGACACACCTGGCGGTCTGGTCGACTCGACACGCGACATTATCCAGGCGATGCTCGCCAGCCGTGTGCCGGTGGTCGTGTACGTCTCGCCCGGCGGGGCTCGAGCCGGGTCGGCCGGGGTTTTCATCACGCTTGCCGCGCATGTGGCCGCGATGGCGCCGGGGACGAACATCGGCGCGGCGACACCGATCAACATTGGCGGAGGGGACATCGCGCCTGGCGGACCGGCCCCCGCTGACTCGGTGGTTGAAGAACAGACGGAGGGCCAGACCGATCTCGAACGCAAGATCTTGAACGACACAGTGGCGTTCATTCGAACGATTGCCGAGAAGCGGGGACGCAACGCTGAATGGGCCGAACGCGCAGTGCGCGAGGCCGATGCGATCACCGAGACAGAAGCACTCGAATTAAACGTCATCGATCTCGTCGTACCGAACCTCGCCAAGCTGCTCGATGAGATCGACGGCCTCGAAGTCGAGGTGCTGGATCGTACCGTCACGCTGGTCACCGCCCAGGCCGAGATTCGGGAAATCCCTAAAGGCCTCAGGTTCCGGATCCTGGACGCGATCGCCAACCCGAACATCGCGTTTATCCTGATGTTGATTGGGATCTACGGTATTTTCTTCGAGCTCATGAACCCGGGCTCGATCTTGCCCGGCGTGGCGGGGGTGATCTCGCTGCTGTTGGCGTTTTTCGCCCTCCAAGCACTGCCGGTCAACTATGTCGGCGTGCTGCTGCTCTTGTTCTCGCTGTTCTTGTTCATCGCCGAGGTGAAGATCGTGAGCTACGGACTGCTGACCGTCAGTGGCATCATCGCGTTCGTGCTTGGCGCCACGATGTTGTTCGACGCACCAGGGTCGTTTTTCCGAGTGAGCTGGAGCGTGATAGTTCCGGCCGTCGTGGTGACTGCTGGGTTCTTTGTGATCGCTCTCGGGCTTGCGTACCGTACGTGGCGAACAAAGCCGACGACCGGTCGCGAGGGACTGATTGGCGAGCGGGGCGTGGTGCGACGGGAAATCGATCCCTCAGGTCAAGTCCTGGTGCATGGCGAGCTGTGGAAGGCACGGGCTGATGAGCCGCTCGAGTCCGGCACTGAGGTCGAAGTCACTGCCGTAGACGGGCTGACCATTCACGTTAAGCGGGCGTAGCCCGCGCCAAAGTATGGCCGATCGCGACAGTGTGGCGGCGGCCAAGGGTGCGCTCAGAAAACGCATGCTACGGGCTCGCTCGGCCCTCGACCCGCGCCTCCGGGCCAGGCTGGGCCGAGCGATCACCGCGCGGCTTGTCGAGCTCGAGGACTTTCGCCGAGCCGGCACAGTCCACCTCTACATCGACGCCCTCCCGGGCGAGGTGCCGACCCACGACCTTGCGAGCCGAGCGCTGACCGAGGGCAAACGGGTAGCAGTCCCCAGAATCGTGGCCTACGAGCCACCGGAAATGGTCGGGCTCGAGATCGGCTCGCTGGATGAGCTGACGCGCAGCCCGGCCGGGCTCTGGGAGCCCGATCCCACCCGTGCCAAACGCGTCCTGGAGGCCGAGATCGACCTGGTGGTCATGCCGGGTGTTGCATTTGACCGCACCGGGCAACGGCTGGGGCTCGGGGGCGGTTTTTACGACCGCTGGCTGGCTTCGGTCCAGGCCCCGACCGTGGGGTTGGCATTTTCCTTGCAAGTTGTTGAGAGGGTTCCACATACCGAGCGCGACCAGGCGGTCGATCGGATCGTCACCGAAAACGACGTCATCGATTGCCGAGAGTCGCGATAAACCCCCTCAAGGCAGGACCCAACGCATTGAGTGGCATCGTTCTCACGGATCTAACCAAATCGTACGGCGCGTTTCCGGTTCTGCGCGGGATCTCGCTCACCGTCGAACCCGGCGAGCTATTCGGTTTCCTGGGACCCAACGGGGCCGGAAAAACGACCACCATCAAGATCATGACCGGTCTACTGCTGCCGTCGGGTGGTCGGGTCGAGGTTGCTGGATACGACGTCGTGAAGGATCCGTACGAGGTCAAACGTCGAATCGGATTTGTCCCCGACAGGCCCTTTCTGTACGACAAGCTGACCGGGTCGGAGTTTCTGGAGTTCGTGGGGCACCTGTACGATTTGAGTCCGGCGACGGTCCGCGAACGTTCACGCGATCTGATCGAGCGATTCGACCTGGGTGAATGGATCGACGAGCTCATCGAAGCCTATAGCCATGGAATGCGACAGAAGCTGGCCATGACATCGGCGCTGCTGCACGAGCCCGAGATCATCATCATCGATGAGCCCACCGTGGGCCTCGATCCACGCAGTCAGAGCCGGATGAAGACCTTGCTATCCAACCTCACTGCCAAGGGTCACACGGTGTTTCTCTCGACCCATACGCTGGAAATCGCCGAGGCGTTGTGCACGCGGGTTGCGATCATCCATCGTGGGGAGATCATCGCCTTGGGAACGGTCGACGAGTTGCGCCGGGAGGCGCGTCGGGAAGACAGCTCGCTCGAGGAGATCTTCCTGGGGTTGACCGAGCGCGGTGGGTCGATCGACGAATCCTCCCTGGTGTGACGACCCTGTTCTATCCCCGGCTCGCCGGATTGAAGCGCGAGCAGCGACCAGGCGGGATCCACAGGATCAGCGTGCCGGTCGTCCTTGGGCTCGTTTTTTGGGCTGGTCTCTACCTGATCATGGTCCGGGTGCTGAATCACTTCACCACCGTCGATCCCGACCTGGGTCGGATCTTGGCCGCCAAGCTGCTGGCACTGCTGTTTCTGCTATGGCTGTCGTTCCTCGCTTTCTCAGCGCTAATCACGGCCGTCAGTCAGATTTTCCTGGCGCGCGATTTGCCGATGTGGATCGCGGCGCCGATCCCGCTGCGCCGACTGTTCCGCGTGAAGCTGGTCGAAGTCGCCACGCTGGCTTCCTGGACAGCCATCTTTCTCGCTATTCCGGTGTGGGTGGCCTATGGGGTCGTTTTTGGCGCCGGTTTGGGCTACTACGCGGCGTTGGTGGTAGCAGTCGGGTGCTGCGTTGCGATTACGACATCGATCGGTGTCTTGGTCGCCGTCGCGTTGGTGAACCTGTTTCCCGCCCGGCGCGCGAGAGATCTCCTGTCGCTCGTCGCATTGATGTTCATAGCTGGCATCGTCATCCTCTTACGCGCGGTCCGGCCCGAGGAGTTCGTGCGACCCGAGGACTTCGGGACGTGGGCCGAGTATCTGGTCTCCCTATCAAACCCCACACTCCCGTGGCTGCCTTCGTACTGGGCGGCGCGTGTTCTGGGTGAAGTGTTGGGCGTATACAATGCGGTGCACTGGGACGCCGTGACGATGTATGGCTCGTTGCTGGTGGTCGGTGCGATCGTATCGACGATCGCCGCTGGGGGCGTGTTTCGCGAAATGTTTCGGACCGGCTACTCGAAGTCTCAGGAGGCGCGACAGGTCCAGTGGACGCGCCAGCTGTGGTGGCGTCGCACAGTGCAGTTCTTAGCCCGGCCATTCCCGCGACGTGTGCGGGCGATGATCGTCAAGGACGTCTCGACATTTTTCCGCGACCCGGGCCAGTGGTCACAGCTTTTTCTGCTGCTCGCGGTGATCGCCATCTATCTGTACAACTTCAGGGTGCTTCCGCTGGATGCCGCCGGCGGGACGGGCTACTTGTTGCGCGACCTACTGGCGTTCTTGAACATCGCCCTGGTTGGTTTCGTCGTCACCGCATTGGCGGCCCGATTCGTTCTCCCCGGGGTGAGCCTCGAGGGGCCCACGCTCTGGTTACTCAAGACCAGTCCGGTGACGATCGGGGAGATACTGTGGGCCAAGTTCTGGAGCGGATTTCTGCCGCTGGTCGCATTGGCAGAGCTGTTGGTTGTATTATCAAACGCGTTGCTCCAGACGACGTTGCTTCTGAGCGTGATCTCGGTCGCAACGGTCTTGTTCTTGTCGGCGGCCATCGTAGGAATGGCCGTTGGGCTTGGAGCCTCCCATCCACGGTTCGATGCCCCCGACAGCTCTCAGGTGACGGCCGGCTACGCGGGGTTCCTGTTTATGGTCATGAGCGCATTGCTAGTGCTGGCGTCGGTTACTGTCCTCGCCTGGCCCGTCTACAACTCCTTCCGGGCCTCTTGGCTGGGTTGGGGTGTCGGCGCTGGCGAGTGGGGGGGGATAGCCGGTGGTCTGGTCGCGGTCGGCGGAGTGTCTGCGATCGCGTTGTTTACGACGATGCAAGCCGGCACCAGCCGGTTGAGTGCGCGGGAGCTGTAGCATGCTGAAGTCGCCTCGCCTTGTTGTCGCGCTCGTCATTGCGCCGATCTTGCTGGCTTTGTTCCCGATCGCCGTGACGGCGCAAGGCGACCTGGTTGGCGACGGTGTGGTGGAGGATGGCGGTTCAGCGGCGATCGCCGAGCTCCTCGACCCGATCGTTCGCCGGCGGGGTGGTCGAATTGGGGTCGCGGTGTACGCCGCCGACCTCGGCAACCCGCTCTACCTTCACAACGCCGACCTGCCACTGACCCCAGCTTCGAACATGAAGCTCTACACCACCGCCGCCGCGCTCGACCGACTCGGGCCAGATTTTCAGTACACGACGTCGGTTTACGCCGATGGCGAAATCCATCCCGACGGGACACTTGATGGCGACTTGATCCTTGTCGGACGCGGAGACCCGACGCTCTCAGGTCGCTTCCATGGCGATAGCGTGACGTTTGTTTTCGATCGATTTGCCGCCCGCCTCAAGAGGATGGGCATCCGTCGTGTCACCGGCGCAGTCGTAGGCGACGCGACGTACCTCGACGATACACGGATCGCACCGGGGTGGGACAGCACGAACTTGCTGCGCTGGTACGGTGCTCGTTCGAGCGCCCTCTCGTTCAACGACAACGTGGTCACGATCGAGATCCAGCCTGGCGGGTGGGTCGGTGCACTCCCTGCGCTCACTTTCTATCCGCATACCGATCGTCTGGAGATCTCGAACCAAGCGGTCACCGTGGGACGCCGGGGTGGCCGTTCAATCGGGATACGGCGCCAGCCGGAAACCGGTGACTACTTGATCCGTGGTCGAATCCCGCTCAGAAGTCGTCCGCTCCAGTACATGGTTTCGGTCGAAGACCCGGCGCTCTATACGACCTCGGTATTTGCCGACCGGTTGAGACGAGTGGGGATCGAGATCGAGGGTGGCGAGCGGGTCGTGCACCGCTGGCAACGGGAGGGAGCCAAGTCGGCGACCTTGCTCGTGAGCCACACCAGCCCCCGCATGTCTGACATCGTCAAGATCATCAACAAGCGTAGCCAGAATTTCTTCGCCGAGCAGCTTCTGAAAACACTTGGCGCTGTCTTCAAAGCCGACGGGTCGTTCGCCAGTGGGGCCGAGGTGGTCTACGACGTGCTTGAGGGACTGGGACTGGAAACCGATGGGCTGACGATCGAAGACGGTTCGGGTCTAAGCCGTCTCAACCTTCTTACTGCCCGACGCACCGCCGAGCTCTTGGTGGCGATGCGCGCACACCCGCTGTTCGATGAGTTCTACGCATCGCTCGCGATCGCCGGTGAAGACGGAAATCCACGTCGGCTCGACGCTCCTGCGGTGCGCGGCAACGTCCACAGCAAGACCGGCACGCTACGCGGTGTTTCCGCGCTTTCGGGCTACGTCACGACCAGCGACGGGGAGCTACTGGTCTTTTCGATTCTGATCAACAACTTGCCGCGTGGGAAGTGGGCCGCCATGTCGATCGAAGATGTGATCGTCGAGCGGTTGGCCGAGTTTTCGCGATGGCACTCGCCTCTGTCGTGCGCGACCGGGTCGAGCACACCGAACGGCAGGGAGGGCTGCCTGCCCGAGGGTTAGTCTCGCCGCCTCAGCTCGTATGCGATCAGCGCCAAGGTGGCCAGGGCCACAGACGCGAAAACGATCTTCGTGGTCGCAGTGAGCGGTGGCTGCAGGTACAGGTGAGACTTATGGCGGCTGGCTCGGCCATTGCCGTGATCCGATACTCGGACGTGGTCTTGGGCGACGCCATCGAGGTTGCGACGGATGGCGCGCTTTAGCCGGCGTATCGCGCTCGACTCGGACTGACCGTACGCGATGTAGCCGGGCAAGGCCGGAGAAGTGGCTGCAAAGGCGCCCTCGTCGGCTTCCTCGAGGAACACCTGGAAGCCCTCTATGGCCCCAAACCGATCTCGGATAAACCCAAGCATATAGACAAGATAGCGGGTTTTGACGTGTTCGCCAAGCAGCCCCGTCGAACCCCCGCTGCGGCTATGGGGTAGAATAAAGCTGCCCCCGGAAAGGAGGCTCAAGTGAGGCGCCGTATCCGCTTGGTGCCGATTGTCGCTGGTTTTGTTGTGGCGACCGGGTCGCACCTCCCCGCACAAAATGCTCAGCTCGACCGCGCGATTCGGTCGTTCCATACCGACTTTCGATTGTCCTCCGATCGGGCTCGCACCGCACGCGGCGATTTTAACGGTGACGGTCGTGAAGACGTGGCCGCCATCGTCGAGGGACCCGAACGGTCAGCATTCGTGATCTTTCACGCCCAGCCGGATCGGTTCGCGCCGCACCCGTTGTTCACCAACCTACCTCCGGGACCGGTCGAGCTTCGGGTATTGCAACCTGGTCGACATAGGGTCATTGGGCCGCAACGCTCGGTGGTGATCAAGGCGCCGGCTGTGGAGTTGGTCTTTCCGGGCCGTTCGAGCGCCATGTACGTGTGGCGGGATGGTCGCTACCGCGTGCTAGGTACGGAGAACTTCCGCTAACCGCTGGACACCGAGCGTGATTCATCGCCGTTCCGAATAAGCGGTTTCCCAGCGCTCGAGGGGTCGAGCCCGAGTTCACTCAGAAAACGACGGCGAACCATCTCTTGAATCGGCACCGGATCTTCGTCGATGTTGATCTGAGCGCCCGCCATTCGCCCGTGTCCACCAGCCGTTCCCAGCTCACCGACGATGGCTGAGATCACCGCACCGGCGTCTCGGGACTCGTCGCGAGTCCTCAAACTGAGGTAGAGACGTCCTTTGTGGCGGCCCATGACGAGCGCGTATTCGGCTTGCTCGAGGGGGGCCAGGAAATCTGCCAGTTCCGCAAGCAGGTCGGGATTGTCGGCGTCGCCAAGATCGGCGATTACCGCCTGGTCGTGGATCACCGACCGTTCTAGCGCAGCATGAAACGCCTCGAAGTGGCGTCTGGGGATGAGTGGGTTCTCGATCCGTGCCAGTAACGACAGATCGGCGTGAGGGAAGATCTGGAGGTAGGCGTGCAGATCGGCCTCGCTCGACTCGCGCTCCAGTCCCCGGGTATCCGACTTTATGCCGATCAACAGGGCCGTCGCGAGCTTGGTCGATAGATCAATTCCGGCGGCCTCCAAATAGTAGTACATGATCGTCGAGGTAGCGCCGTAATCGGTGCGCACGTCGGCGAACTTCACGTTCGCGGTCTCGGGTCGCATAGGGTGGTGGTCAATGGCGATCGAGATCGGGAGATCGTTGGGCAGCGAGTGGTTCCCGGTTTCGGGCTGCGTGTCGATCAACGAGTGAGTTCCGTAATCGTCGAGGCGGACTTGCGCGAGCGGGTACAATCGAACACCAAGCTGGTCAACCATGGCGCGATTAGTAGCGCGGCCGATCGTTCCGCCAAACGCGATGATCGGCTCGATCGAGAGCTTGTGACCGAGCAGAAAACTCAGTGCGTAGGCGCTGGCGATTGAGTCTGGATCGGGATGATCGTGTGTGTAGATCGCCACTGGCTTCTCGATGTCTACAGCTGCCAGCAGCTTGTCGAGCAGGCGCTGGGCCTGGCTGGTCGCGTCGGCCGATGTCGCTGATGGCCCGACCGACGTTCGGCCTAGGTTGCTGTCCGTCACGCGCGTGCTCCCTAGTCGGTCACCTGGATGATGCGCCGGGCGATTTCGCGAAACCGCTCGGCGATCGGCGAATCCGGCAGCGCCTGCATAATTGGCTCTCCGTTATCGCCGGTCGGCGTGACATCCTCATGTAACGGGATTGTTCCGAGAAACGGAACGTTGAATCGCTCCGCGGTCGCTCGGCCACCACCGTGTCCGAAGATCGAGTGCTCGGCATCACAGCTCGGGCAAACAAAGCTGCCCATGTTCTCGACGATGCCCAGCACGCGAGCGCCGACTTTGTCAAACATCTTAAGCCCCTTCTTGGCGTCAATCAGCGCAATGTCCTGCGGGGTAGTTACGATCACCGCACCGTCCAACTGGACGGATTGAGTCAGCGTCAAGTGCGCATCGCCGGTTCCAGGTGGCAAATCGACAACCAGGTAATCGAGCTCTCCCCAATCGACTTCGCGCAGGAACTGGGTAACGGCAGAATGGACCATCGGGCCACGCCATACCAGCGGTGTATCCTCGCCCTCGACCAAGAATCCGAGCGACATGAGCGCGATCCCAAGTCGGGTCAACGGTTGAATGCGTTTGCCGACAGTGCTTGGCTGAGCTCCCTTGAGTCCCATCATGGTGGGGATCGAGGGGCCGTAGATGTCGGCGTCAAGCAACCCCACTCGATGTCCCTCGGCGGCGATCGCCAGGGCTAGGTTGACGGCGACGGTCGATTTTCCAACGCCGCCCTTCCCGCTGGCGACAGCCAGAACATGGCGCACGCCCTCGATCGGCTGCTGTGGCGACGGTCGTTTGGCGGGCCCGGCGGCGGCTCCGGGCTGCTCCTGGAGGCTGATCGCCACGTCCTCGATACCGTCGAGACCGCCGATCTGCCCCTTGAGTTCCTTTAGAACCGTCTCCGACAGCGGTTGGGCGGGATCCACAAGGACCTTGAACGCTACACCGCCATCGTTGATCTTCAGTTCCTTGATCCGGCCGAGCGAGATGAGATCCTTGTTGCTGTCCGGATCACGGACACGGCGGATCGCTCGGATGACGTCTTTTTCTTGCGCTGGCATAGTTTGCGACGAGTTTTCTGGGTTCAGTGAGGATGCGAGAGTGAGAAAAGACCACAACGAATATAGCAGCCCCCCTAATCGCCATCATGCCGCCTGCAGAATCGGCTTGTTGTCGTTACTGATGGTGCTGTTGACAGTTCTCAACGTCACGCCCATCCGCGGTCAATCAACCGATCGAGTTCCAGCGGTCCGGTTCCATTTGGGCGGCGCCGAGCTCCTGCCGATGGCATATCCCGAGCGGTATCGTGGCAACCCGGAAGCGCTGACCGAGGATGTGGAGTGGGTTCGTGACCACGCCGACGAGCTCGTTGAATGGTGGGAGCGCGAGGGGTTGCTATTTCTTCAACGCGTGACCGATTTCGCCGGGCTTCACTGGCCATATCAGGACATCGATGTTTACCTGGTGCGTCACTGGCCAGTGGTCTCGATCGAGCGACCGCTGGTGATCGCACTCGAGGCGATTCGAGCTGACGGGCGCGCGGTGCCAGTACCTGAAGACGACGATGTCCGCGTACTGTTGGTTGCTCACCAAATCACGCACTACATCGTCGATCCGCCCGAATTTGAACCATCCGGTCCACGAGACCTCGCATACGAACATCCGTTCATGGCACCAGGCAACTTCGAGGCCGAAGCGATGGTGAACTGGCTCACCTATCGGGCGATCGAGGACCTCTGGGGTCAAGAGCGGTTGGCGGCGGCCACCTCGGACGAGATCTGGCAGGCGTACAATCCCAACCATAGTTACGTGATCGACGAGTTGGAGCCCCGCCATCGGTTGTCACAGCGGCAGCCGCTGGCCGAATGGCTCGAGGACAATCCTCCCGGGAGCGAGATCTTCCGCGTACGTGACGCCTACGCGCGTCAAAGTACAGATCCATCAGCCCGACCGGTGGCCGATCGTGAGCGCGTAACCGGGACCGACTACGGCCTTGATCTCGGCGCTTCTCACGATGGCCGGATCTTCGTTGCCTACGTCGATGCTGAGTCGCCAGCCGGTCGGGTCGGTGTCCAGCAAGGAGACGTCGTACGCACGATCGAAGGTCGCGAGGTAGGGACAGATGTCGCACGGGCTCAGCAACAGATGGGCGAGTCGTGGGACAACAACGGCGAGATCAACCTCAGTGTGTCGCGCCAGGGCCGGGAGATCTTCTTCACCATCGAGGCGTCCTGAAGCGCGGTCACGGCCTCACCCTGAGCCATACGGTTGTGGTGCTCGCCGCCACGCTGGTATTGGGTTACTGGCTCTTGAAGCTCACCGAGTGGTTGTTTCCCGGCTGGCCGGAGATCGTACGCCTCGCACTTCCGACCGAGATCTCCTTTGCTGCCGCGATCGCTTTCGTGGTTTGGAGAGGCAATTCCGGTTGGAGAGAATCACTGGCCATAAAAGGGTTGGACCGTCGCTCGATCCCCCCGCTCCTTTTGGTTTTGGTTGGATCGGTGACAGTTTTCAGCGAGTTGTATGTTGTCATTCAGCGCTTAGCTCCGGTGCCGGAGGCGTACGCTGAGTTTCTCCGCGGTCTTCTTGACACCGGGAGCCTTGAGGCGATCGTTTTGGCGGTAATCTTGGCGCCGTTGCTCGAAGAGGCGCTTTTTCGCGGTGCAATCCTACAGGGTCTGAATCGGACTCGCGGGCCACGCTCGGCGAGCACGTGGACAGCGATCTTCTTCACCGTGTTTCATATCTACAACCCGTGGCAGTTGTTGCCGACGTTCTTCCTCGGCCTGGTGCTCGCGTGGCTCGTGCTCACCACCGGTTCGCTATGGGCGTCGGTCGCCGTGCACGGTCTTTTCAATGCGGTTTCGCTGCTCCTGATTCGGCTCCCGGCCGAGGATATCTCGCCATCCCAATGGGCCGTTCCCTGGGTCGTCTCGGCGATCGTATTAGCGTTGCTCGCCGGGAGCCTGGCGTTGCTGGTCGGCATGGCGTGGATCGAGCGGCAAACCGGGGGCGGGCCGTTCGCTGAGTCCGAGACGGATGTGAGTGGCTCCCCGCCGCGAGGGACGAGCTATCTGCCGGACACGTCGTCGTAAGCCTGTCTGAATGCGTCGAGCTCGACGCTGCTCCAAGTCACGCGTCCAGCCCGGCGAACCTTTTCGAGCGATCGCTGAAAGCGTTCTAGGTTAGCGGTTGCGCGCGCCCCATCTGGTTCGGTAACGCGCGCCCGATCGAGGTCCAACAGAGACGCTCCCCACTGACCGTCGGCCAACGGCTGTACAAAAACATTGCCGATGTTCAAGTCGGCATGATCGAGACCGCATCGATGGGCATCACCCACCAAGGCGCCGGCTGCGCGCATGGCTGAGATGCGGACGTCCACCGGGTACCGATTCGGTGCCAACAGCGCTTCCAGGTCGTGCCCCGGTTCGAGCCACTCGGTTGCCAAGTCGGCTCGGTAGCCAGGACGCGCCGACGTAACGACGGCGCACACTACGCGAGGCGTAGAGACACCGGCGCGACGAAGTTGCTCGCTGACGACGAGCTCCAGAAACGGTCGTGGTGGCGAGTCGAGGTACCGATCGCCAAGCAACGGCGCCATCCAACCACCACGTCGAAAGTGACGCACCGCAGCGTCGTATTCTCCCAACCTCACCCGATACACTGAACCGCGGCCAGTGTCGATCCTTTGTCGGGATCGATTGGCAGCCCATACGCTTAGCGACCCGGCTTGATCGATCGCAGTGCGAACGTCATCTGCGGCGACCCGCCAGGCGACAACCGTGTGTGATCCTTGTTGCCAGCGGTCGTATCCGGGTGGAGGATGCGTCGGATCGTCTGTCAATGGTTACGGCGCCCAGCCGAGGATAAACCCTTCCACGAGTCGATCGATGGCTGGGTTGGCCCGCGAACCGGCACCGTTGACGAATACACTGAAAGCGTACTCGCGGCCGGAAACCGTGGTCATATACCCAGACAGCGCGTAGACGTTGGCGATGAAACCGGTCTTGGCTCGCACCCGTCCTTGAGCGGCGCCGCCTCGAAAGCGCCCCTTGAGGGAACCGCTCTGGCCAGCGACCGACAGCGTTCGCGCAAAAACGTCGCCGTCAGGGCGTGAGCGCATGGTCATCAAGAGCTCCGCCAACGCTCGGGGGGTCGTCAGATTCGCCGGCGAGAGCCCCGAGCCGTCGCGCAACAGAAACGCCGTTGTATCCATTCCTAACTGAGCCAACGTTTCGCGCTCAACTTCGAGACCAGCCTTCCATGTTCCGGCACCGGTGATCTCCCGGCCCAACGTCTTTAGCACCTGCTCGGCGTGCCAGTTTTGGCTCCGGCCGTTGATCGACTCGAGCACTCTCGCCATTGGTATCGATCGATGATTGGCGAGCGCGATCGAGTCACCCAATCGCACCGGCGAGGCGAGCGGATCCGACACCGTTCGGACGCGACCCTCGATCTCAATGCCGCGGTCGACGAGCACGCTTCGAAGAATTGTCGCCGAATAGTCCGCCGCACCCACCACCGCGACATACGCCGTTTTTGGTGGCTCATCGAGCGGCAGCACGCCAAACGCGGTGATCCGATTGGAACCCGGTTCGCGTTTCATATCGAACGTCGATTCGATGCCCCTTGTCCCGGTCACCGCGTGGTTGTACAAGGTATAGAAGGGTGACTGCGGTCTAGTCTCAATCGACGGTGGCACGCCGGCGCGAGGCCCCGGTCGGATCGAAACATCGATGCTGTTGTCGTTGAAACCGAGCGCGCCGACGGGTGCCGCGTACCACCACATCTGATCGAAGCCGGACCAGTCCCGGTGGTGGTACTCGTTATCCCAATGCGACTCATCGGCGATCAGGTCTCCGGTGACCCGTTTCAGGCCCCGCTTCACCAGGGAATCAGCGAGCCATTCGAAAATCGAGGTCATCGATGGCGCGTGGCGCCCGGACAAGTTCGGGTCGCCTCGACCGTACAGCACGAGGTCTCCAATCAGCGTCCCATCGGAACCGATTGGTTGCGTCGCGTAGATGGTCGTCCGGTAGGTGAAATCGGGGCCCAGACGTTCGAGGGCGACAGCGCTTACCACCAGCTTGAGGTTGGATGCCGGAACAAAAAAGCGATCTGCGTTGTGAAGCGCGACCCACTGCCCGGCCTCGATGTCGTATACAGCCACACCCCAGTGTGCTCGGGATAGCGGGCCATTGGCCACCGTGGCCAGCCATGACGGAAGCGTGTCCCCTGCGGCGATCCGGATCGAGGACTCGGCCGCCGCTTGGGGCCGACTGGCGATCGCGACCATGGTGAAAAGCGACAGCCCGAGCACCGTCGCGACCGATCGGATTCGTATCGACCTTACGGACATCACTGAGGCGAAGCTAGGAAGGCTTTTCCGGAGACGTCAACGTTGACGTCCCAGCGTGGGTTCAATTGACCGAGACGATCGTCTTTCCGGCGGAAAACCCGACCAATTCGGCGCGAAACTTTCCGAGGCCGATCTTGCTCGACAGTTTGACCGGCACGTGTCGATCGTCAGCGGTGACCCAAAGCAGGTTCTCGCCGCCTTTCTTGAAGACTCCATGGTTGGTCTTGAAATCGAGTTTCAGGACGTAAGTCTCGAATGTGCCAACTGGCACCTTGACTCGTTCCTTCTTTAGGACCTGAATGGTCAGTGGGTTGTCTTCTGGGTCCGCCAGATTCCGAAGCGTGAACTTGGCGCCGGGTTCAAACGGCAGCAGTCGGATGAAGTACAGAATCGACAGTTGATCTACTGCCCGCGGACTTGCCGGTTTTGTTTCTCCCTTGCCGTTGATGCGAAGGTGCTGCTCCTGGTCGAATCGGTAAACGCGATCACGGGCTTTGTCATTTTCGATCGATTGACGGGTGTACTTCAAAGAGTAGAGCTCGGCGGCGTCGAACCAAGCTTCCTCGGATTGCTCGATCTCGTAGATGACGGACACGCCCTGATTGCTCTCGACCTCGGACACGAAGTGGTACGCGGGGCGCCCTTCGAATTCGCCCAACTCCTCGACGCGGAGCCACCACGAGCCGGCGGGTACGACCCCGTACGCGACCGAGTAGGTAAGCTCCTCACCCGGGCCAAAAGCGAGTGCGGTGGCGGTGTCGGCTTCGTTGGTCTGCGCATGAGCGGCGGTTGAACCGAGCGTCAGCGCAAGCACGACGAGGTTGCTGCAGAATCGTTTCATAGGTACCGGTTATACGGGGCAGAGAACCGGTTTGTTCCCCGGCGGAATCAGCCTCGGGCGGCGGGAGCGCGGCCCACGCGGCCGGTGAGGCTCAGTTGGCTCTTGACCGCGCCGTGCCACTCGTGCCGTGATTCGCGAGTGCGGATGTCGCAACGTGTTGGTGCCGACACCTCGGCGATCGACGGGTGCAAGCGCCCCAGGCGCAGGAGAAGCTCTACGTTGGCTGCGTTGTCCCGGTACGTGATGAGATTCTCCTGGTTCACGGTGATCGCTTGCTTGAGTGTGCTAATCCGATAGGCGCGGAACGTCGACGTGTAGTCGGTGACTCCTTGGAGCGGCATGACCGCCTTGAGAACCGTAGACACGACTCGCGCTCCAGCACGACGAGAGAACGGCATCGCCTCAGACGGTCGATCGGGTCTCTCACGTGCGCCGATCACGATATCCGCACCGGCTTCAATCTGCCGAACCATGTCTGGCACCGGATCCGGCGACCACGAGAAATCGCCTTCGATGGTGATCGCGATATCGCGTTGCGGGTAGCGGGACAGCCGGCATGCTTCTCGAACCAATCGGTCGAGCGCGGGTCCAACCCCGTTATTGTTGGCGTGCTTCAGAACTCTTACCGGCAGGAACTTGCGATATCGCTCCGCGACCTTGGCGGTGGCGTCTCGCGAGCCGTCGTCGAGAACGATCGCCAGATAGTCGCGACGAACGGTCTGCATTACGGAACGGATTTTGTAGAGGAGAAGGCCGATCGTCTGCTCCTCCTCGTACGCCGGGATCAAGAAATAGACCATGAGTGCGCGAAAGGTAATGCTTGACAAGCGAGAGGGGGCGTGCTAAAAAACTAGCATCTGTCGTCTGATCGTTTACCCACCGACCTGATTTCGGGAGCTCCAGCGATGATCGAGACCCTCCACGGCGAGCTCAGCCGTCGTGAGCGCCAGATCATGGATATCGTCTACCAGCTCGGCTCTGCGACGGCGGCTGACGTCCGGGCGAGATTGCCCGAGGCGCCCAGCTATAGCGCGGTCCGAGCGATGCTGCGCGTATTGGAGGACAAAGACCACGTTGAACACCGTAAGGACGGGCCACGTTATGTGTACCAGGCAACGGTGCCGGTGGAAGCCGCCCGTCGGTCGGCGATCAACAGGCTCCTGAGGACGTTCTTCGACAACTCGCTCGAGGATGCCGTTGCAACCCTTCTCGATCACAGGCCATCTAAGCTCTCAAAAGAGGAGCTGGATCGGCTGGCGAATATGATCGAGCAGGCTAAGCAGGAGAGTAGTTAGCGATGGGCGTGGTGTGTTGATGATCTTCCGTGTAGCGATCGCCATTCTGATGTTGTGGCCGTCGGCCGCGCTCGCTCAGAGCAGCCCCGGTGGTGCCGAAGACCTCCCACGGGATAGTAACCAGCGCAAGCGTATCGAGGTCGCCCGCGTATCGGGCGGGTCGCCGTCGATCGATGGCCATCTAGACGAGTCCGTGTGGGAGACAGCCCGGTGGGTCACCAAGTTCATCCAAAAGGAGCCTGATCAGGGAGAGCCGGCGAGTCTCGACACAGAGGTCGCTTTTCTGTACGACGATCAAGCACTCTATGTCGGCGCTCGCATGCACAGCGATGACCCGGCCACGATCGGTAACTTGATGACGCGCCGGGACGATCCCGGACAAGCCGAGCGGCTGATCGTTTCGCTCGACACGTTTCTCGATCGACGCACCGCGTACAACTTTGCGGTCACGGCGGCCGGTGTGCGGGTCGACTACTTCCATCCCGTGGATCACGAGTTCCAGCGCGATTTCACGTTCGATCCGGTTTGGACTGCCCGCGCAAATGTGACCGACAGTGGCTGGACAGCCGAGATGCGAATCCCGTTCTCGCAGCTTCGTTTTAACCGCAGCAAGGAGCTGGTGTGGGGGGTGAACATCAATCGGTATGTGCCGGCGATCAACGAGGATTCGTTCTGGATCATCGTGCCCCGCGACGAGACCGGTTGGGCGTCGCGGTTTGGCGATCTAGTCGGCCTCAACAACTTGCCGTCAAACAAGCGTATCGAGCTGATTCCCTACGTGGCCGGCTCCACCACGATGACATCGGAGGATCTAATCGACGCGGACGACCCGTTCGGTGAGACCACTGACGGAGACGCTCGAACCGGTCTCGACTTCCGGATGGGGTTGGGACCGAACCTCACCCTCGACGCCGCGATCAACCCTGATTTCGGACAAGTCGAGGCCGATCCAGCCGAGGTCAACCTCTCGGCGTTTCAGACGTTCTTCGACGAGCGCCGACCGTTCTTCACCGCTGGGCAGCAAAACTTCGATGGCGTGGGGCCCGACTATTACTACTCGCGCCGGATCGGAGCGCCGCCGCATAATGAGCCGGACCACGATTTTGTCAATGCGCCCAGCACGACCACGATCATAGGCGCAGCCAAGATGACCGGTCAGTTGGAGTCAGGGCTAACGATCGGCGCCCTGGCGGCGGTGACCGATGACGAGAAAGCCCAGTTCTTTGACACTGGGATCGACGAGATCGGGGAAGTTGATGTCGAGCCTACGACGACGTACGGAGTGCTTCGCCTGCAGCAGCAGATAGGCGAGAATGCTTCCACGGTTGGCGTTACGCTCACCGGCGTGAACCGCAGTCTCGAGTCAGGAAGCGAGTTGGCCGATTCCCTCCCCCAGCAGGCTATCACCGGCGGGGTCGACTGGAACAAGCGGTTTACCGACGGCTGGTACGAGATCCTGGGTCACGCAGGATTCAGTCACGTGAGTGGTTCTCCAGAGGCGATCCTCGAGTTACAGGAGAGCAGCGTTCATTACTATCAGCGACCCGACCAAGATCACGTGGAAGTCGATCCGACACGCGAATCGCTCTCCGGCTGGACGGCTTCTCTACGGGGCGGCAAGAGGACCGGAAACTGGCGCTGGGGCCACGGCGTGTGGATGGAATCCCCCGGGTTCGACGTCAACGACGTGGGCCGCCTTGGCCACGCCGACGAGGCCAACGCGTGGGGCAACATCCGGTACACCGAGACCGACCCCGGCGACCACTTCCGAAACTGGGAAATGGGCGTCTTTACGAACCAGGGGTGGAACTTCGATGGCGTCAACAGAAACCAGAACGTGGGCGTCTTCGCGAACGCCACGTTCCTCAACTTCATGCGTAGTTTCTTCGAGGTGGGACACAACTTCCGATACCAGAGCGACACCCAGACGCGCGGTGGCCCGCTCATGGAGAACCCGAGCAGCTTCTGGGTTGTGGGAGGCCTGTTCAGCAACCACAACAGCCCCAATCGCTGGGGGACGCGCTTCCTTCTCAGCCGCAACGAGATCGGCGGCTGGGAGTACCGAGTCGACCCCGAATTCCGATACCAGCCCTCGGATCGGTTGGTGATCTCCGCCGAGCCTCGGTACGTGAGGCGTCGGGACTCGCGACAGTTCATCGACTCTTTCGATGACGGTCGCGAAGCGACGTTTGGCAGCCGCTATGTGTTTGGCTTCATCGATCGTAGCGAGATCGCGGCCGCGCTGCGCGCCAACTACTCGTTTACACCCGATCTGAACCTCGAGCTATACGCCGAACCGTTCGCATCGAGTGGGCGGTACTTTGGGGTCGGGGAGCTGGCCGCCCCGAGGACCAACGATCTCTTGGTCTACGGTGAGGATGACGGGACGATCACGCGAGACGAAGACGGCAACTACGACGTCAGCGTCGGAGGCGAGTCGTTCTCGTTCGATAACCCCGACTTCGATGTGTTGTCGTTCCGGAGCAACCTGGTCCTGCGGTGGGAGTGGAGCCCGGGAAGCACGCTGTTCGTCGTGTGGCAACAGAATCGCTCCGAAGATGACACTCGAGGGGCGCTAGTCGCGCCTGGCGACCTGCTCGACGCATTCACCGCCGACGGCGATAACGTCTTCGCCGTCAAGTTCACCTACTGGGTTCCGTTCTAGTTCCCCACGTTTGGGTCTGCCCGGGGACCGTTCTATCTTGCACGGGCTCAACTCCAATAGCCTGTAAGCGGTAACGATCTCAACGAGGAAAGAACTATGTGGAAGCAGCTTCTCATAGCGGGCATCGTGCTCGGCGCATTCGGAGTCGCTAGCCCGGCGCATGCGCAGGACGACGAGGCCAAAGCGAACGCCGAGGCCGATGCCACGGTTCAACCGGAAACCCCCGCTCACCCCGAGGCCAATCCGGCCGATGTCGAGTCGATCGACGCCATCATCGCAGCCCTCTACGACGTGATCTCGGGTCCGGCGGGAGAGCGGGATTGGGATCGGTTCCGCTCGCTGTTCGCACCTGGTGCGGTGCTGTCGGCGATGGTGCCTAGGCCCGATGGGAGCCACCCGGCGCGAGTCTTTACTTACGAGGATTACGTTCGGCTCAGATTCGGCAACGTCGCCAACGCGATGAGCGCCTACGAGTCACGCAATGCTGTCGATGAAGAGCCGTTCACGTACGGCATCAACACCATCACACTGGTCACCGATGGCGATCGGTGGTACGTGGTGTCGATCGCTTGGGATGAAGTACGCGACGAGAACCCGATGCCGGATTGGATCGAGGCGCCGGCGACGAATTGAGCACGTCCGCCATTGAGGCGCTGGTTGGTGACATCACCCACCAGCAAGTCGATGCCATCGTGAATGCCGCCAACCAGTCCCTGCTCGGTGGCGGTGGTGTCGATGGTACGATCCATCGGGCGGCGGGCCCACAACTGCTGGAAGAGTGTCGAAAGTTGGGTGGGTGTCCCACCGGCGAGGCGAGGATCTCCGGCGGCCATGACCTGCTCGCCGGTTACGTCATCCACGCGGTCGGGCCTTGGTGGCGAGGTGGCGATTGCGGTGAGCCCGAGCTCCTAAGGAGCTGCTACGTCCATGCCCTCGATCTGGCCAACGCACACGAACTGGCTTCGGTCGCTTTCCCTTCGATCTCCACCGGTGCCTACGGGTACCCGATCGACCACGCCGCCCCGGTGGCCGTGGGGGCGGTCCGGGAGTGGCTGGCGGATCCCGGCTCGGTGCGGCTGGTCCGCTTCGTCCTGTTCACCGATTCCGACCTCGCCGTCTACCGATCCCTCCTTGACGGGGTCTGAGAACCCCCCGATTCCAACCTTTTCCTCCCCTGGCCCCTCCAATAGGGTGTATGACGAATCATTGGCCGCGGAGAGACCATACTTGCGAGAGAGACATCGCCCGAGGTGACGGGCTCGACGACAGATGTTCGGCTGGCTGCCGAGGGCGACGCAAGGGCGTTCGAACGCTTGTACCACGACCACGTACCGCGCGTTCACAGTTTGGCGCGGCGCATGGTGGGACCGGAGGAAGCCGACGAGCTGACACAGGACGTGTTCGTGCTGGCTTGGAAAAAGCTCGACACGTTTCGTGGCGATGCAGCGTTCTCAACCTGGTTACATAGGGTGGCGATAAACGTGATGCTTGGACACCGAAAAACGAAGTCCCGTGAGCGCGAGAGGTACGCGGCTACGGATGAACCGGTGGAGCGGGTGCAAGTCCGCCCGGCGTCGACCGAGATCAGCGTCGACATGGAAGCCGCGATCGAAACGCTGCCCGGAAAAGCCAGAGAAGTGTTCGTGCTCCACGACATCGAGGGATACAAGCACGATGAGATCGCTGACCTGCTCGACATCGCGGCTGGAACATCAAAGTCCCAGCTCCATCGCGCGCGCATGCTGTTGCGCGAGCAGTTAACCGCCTAGGAGTCGGATAATGAGTGAGCATTCTACAGAACGCTTGTCGGCCTATATAGATGGCGACCTGGATGCCGCCGAGCGGACATCGGTTGAGCACCATTTGGAAACGTGCGCCGATTGTCAGAGGGTGCTCGCCGATTTGCGAGGGATCGTCGTTCAGGCACGGTCGCTCGAGGACCGGCCGCCGGAGAACGAACTTTGGAGTGGAATCGAAGAGCGGCTCGAGGATCGATCGATGGTGGTATCGGTTGAAACACACCGCGCCCGACGCCTACTCTCGTTTACGTTGCCGCAGATGGCAGCGGCAGCGGTGGCTTTGATCGTTCTGTCGGTCAGCGCGACGTGGTGGGCGCGATCGGGAGCCGAGCGCGGCACCGATGGTGGCCCGCCGGTAACCGCCGTGCAACCCGACAGTGCGACCCCCACGCAGCTAGCGAGCCTCGACTGCACGTTCCTCGGCATCCCTCGAAAATGTCCAGCCCCAGACGTCGCTGAGGATGCCGCGGTGGCTGATTTCGAGGAGCTCCTGGCGATGTACCGCGATCGATTGGACCCCGAGACGGTGGCCACCGTGGAAGCCAACCTGACGGCGATCGATCAGGCGATCGAGGAGATCGTCGAGGCGATTGATGCCGATCCGGAAAGCACACAGCTCTACAACTATCTGGCCGGTGCTCGACAGCGGAAGCTCGATGTCGTGCGCCAAGCTACGAGCATCATTCGAACATCGATATGAGGAGGATTCCGATGCGATACATCACAGTTGTAATTGGATTTGCGTTGATCACCCTGAGCCCAGCGACCGCGAGACCGCAGGCCGCAGTAGACACGCTGCTCTCGGTGGGTGCCAACGCTACGATCGAAGTTGACAACATGGTCGGCGACATCACCATCAGTACATGGGATCGAAACGCGGTCCGCGTTCAGGCCACGGGTGCGGCGGATGTGCACTTCGACAGCAACGACTCCGAGGTGAGCGTCGAGGCCGAGATGGTTCACGGCCAGGGTCGTGCGACTGACTTTACCCTCACGATCCCGGTGGATGCGGACATCGAGGCGCACACGATTGAAGGCCGCATCTCGATCGAGGGCACGACTGGACGGATCGAAGCGCACTCGATGAAGGGGCTGGTTCGCGTCAACGGCGGGCGGAACACGATCGAGGTCGGATCAGTGGAGGGTGGCATCGAACTGACCGGTGCCCGTGGTCGCGTTGAGGCCCACTCGGTCAACGAGTTCGTGTCGCTGACCGATGTGGTTGGCGACATCGAGGCGACGACCGTGAATGGTCCGGTCACGCTCGAGCGCTGCGATGCTCATAATCTGGAGGCATCCTCGGTCAACGGTGCGATCGTTTTTCGGGGCCCAATTCATTCCGATGGGTGGTACAGCATGGAGACCCACAACGGGACGATCGATATCACGATACCGCGGGGTGCCAACGCCACCATCAGTGCCTTCACCTACAACGGTGAGTTCGAGGCTGACTTCCCGGTGACGGTGACCGAGGCTGAGCCCGGGAAGTCGACGACGTTCACGCTGGGCTCAGGAGACGCTCAAATCGAGCTCGAGACCTTCAATGGCGCGATCCTGCTAAAGCGTTCGGATCGATAAGAGAGGGAGAGACGAATGAACTTCACAAGAACACTCCTCACACTGGCCCTACTGGCCACTCTGCCGGCGACGCTGGTGGCGCAACGGACAGCAGAGTTTCGGTGGGAGGGCGCGATCGAGGCCGGCAAGACGCTCGAGATTCGGGGGCTAAACGGTGAGATCGACGCCATGCCCGCGACTGGATCGACAGTTGAGCTAGTGGCGGTTCGACACGCAGAGAAGAGCGATCCAAACGAGGTCGAGATTGTGGTTGTCGAGCACGCTGGTGGCGTCCGGATTTGCGCGGCGTATCCGCTCAGAGAGGGTGGTGTCAGCGGCGCCTGCGACGAGGACCGCGGCGATTACGATAAGAAGTTAAAGAAGAACGACATCGCCGTGGATTTCACCGTTCGAGTGCCGGCCGGTGTCGAGTTTGTAGGCAATACGGTCAACGGAGCGATCGAAGCCAACTCACTTCGCGGTGACGTTCGCGTCCATACCGTAAACGGAGCCGTGAGTGCCTCCGGCACGGGCACGGTAGAAGCCCACACCGTTAATGGCGCGATCGACGTTTCGATGGGTCAGGGGACATGGAACGGGACGCTCTCATTGCACACGGTCAACGGGTCGATAAACGTGGGGCTCCCGGCCGATGTCAACGCCAGCGTCGTGGCCCAGACCGTCAACGGTGGGTTGAATAGCGACTTTCCGTTGGCGGTTGCCGCCGGGAAGCGTTGGGGACCTCGCCGGATCGAGGGTTCGATCGGGACCGGAGGCGGCCGACTCGAGATGCAAACCGTGAACGGCAGCATCGAGCTAGCGCGGAACTAAAACCCTGCCAGAGGCGTTAGAGTCAGCACGAGGCGGGTTCCACAGACACTGTGTGGAACTCGCCTTCGTGCTCATAGACGAGTTCGCTAGAAGGACCAGCCAAGCGAAGTCGACACGCTGAAAGCATTCCTGTTGTCTATCTCGATCGGCGGCTCGTTGTCGAAAAACTCCTTCAGTCCGACGTTGATGTAAAAGTCGTTCGCGATCTCATGCCGGAGATTCGTTACGAAGTCGACCTGCCAGCGTCCCCATTGATCCAGCATCGGGAGAACAGCCAGGCGGCTTGAGAGATCGGACTCGAGGCCTCCCCAACTGAAGAACTCAAACTCAGTGATGAACACGGCAGGCCACGAGTTAATGCGGCCGACGTCTTCGAACTGCTCGCTGGCGTAGCCCGCCCCCCCCTGATACAGAGAGAATCACTCTGTTTGACCGAATTATGTAGCGCCCAAACCCACCACCGACGGACGAGCGGAGGTCAAGCTTCAGCTGCGAGTTCTCTTCGGCTGAAACCGAACCGAGATAGAACCAGCGGCGCCCGAAGTCCTTTATGTACGAGAGTCGTGTCGTGAACTCAGTGATGTTGTCGGTGTCGTCCCGACGGTCGACGGAAGCACTCCCACGGAGCTTGACGGTGCGCAGGCTGACTCTGTGAACAATCTCGGTGTTGAGGCTAAGGTCCGTCTGCCCGTCCTCCTGGTTGAAATCGAGCCCCAGGTCGATGCTCCCGTCCAGGTCCCGCCAAAATTCGACTTGATCCGTTTCATCTTGACGACTGATTGAGTGGGAACCTCGATCGTCTCGCGATCGACGATGATCGAAACCCTGCCCGGCGCGTCCGCTGGTTGCATCGACCCGAACAGTATCGTGCCATCCTCGAGCGTGACGCGGAAGGTCTTGGCGGTCGTAAGGTTTATGATCTTTGGCCACTCGACTGAGACCGTACCCATCGCGTCGGTGCTGTACTTCAACTTGCCTCGCTCGAAACTCTTGATCTCGCCGGTCACGCTATCGCCGTTGGAGAGCAGAAGAACGTCCGTCTTCTGGGCGCTCGTGGGCACAGCAAACAGCGCAATGGCTAACCCGGCTAAGGCGATCGGCGAGACATTGCTGCGCAGCTTATCCCTCATTGTCCAGTCCTTGAACGGGTTCCTGGTCGGTCTCGCGGGGGCCGGCCTGTCAGCGGCGTTAGAGTCAGCGCGAGGCGGGCTCCACAGACACCGTGTGGAGCTCGCCTTCGTGTTCATAGACGAGCGTGTACGAAATACCCGCCTCGAGATCCGACAGCACCGCGGTGTAACCGTAGACGTCTTCGATGTCGCGATCGGCAAGCTTGAGCAGCACATCACCAGCCGAAACTCCCGCCTTGTCCGCCGGCCCACCCGGCCGCACCGAAGCCACCCTGAGACCTGGTCCAGGGAAGCTGTACTCAGGGATGACTCCCAGGCCGACCGAGAAGGCCGCCGCCCGGCGCTGAGTCGTGGGGGCTACTGCATAGGGAATCTCGAGCCCGGTGCTGGCGATCGTTTCGGTGATCGCAGACACAAGGCTTCCGACTCGGACCGCTCCAGCCCCGTTTATCGTCTCCAGATCATCGGTGGGTCGGTGGTACTGCTCATGGGCACCGGTGAAAAACCAAAGCACCGGGATCTGAGCACCGTAAAACGACGATTGATCGCTGGGCCCAAATCCATCCGGCACACGCGCCATGGTCGGGTGCGAGCCCTCGGCGTCCAGGTCGTCGAGTATCGCCGCCCAGGCGGGCGAGGTCCCCGTGCCGTGGACCGTCACCTGTTCCCGCAGCCGGCCAACCATGTCGAGGTTCAGCATGGCGACCGTTTGCTCGACCGGCCACAGGGGGTGGGCGATGTAGTACTGCGACCCGAGGGTGCCCAATTCTTCTCCACCAAAGGCGATGAAGATGAGCGTTCTGGCCATTGGACGTGCCGCGAATTGCTGCGCCAGCTCGAGTAACGTTGCCACTCCGGATGCGTTGTCGTCGGCTCCGTTGTGGATCGCTCGCTCACCAGGCGCCAACGACCCCCGGCCGCCGAATCCGAGATGGTCGTAGTGGGCTCCGATGACGACCGCCTGGTCAGCCAACCGCGGGTCGATGCCGGGTACGATCCCGATGATATTGGCCGTCGACAAGATGGCATCGCTGTCGGAGGACGGGTGCGGACTCGCGTGGGGGTCTCGGCGCACTGCGGCCGAAAACGTAAACGACTGGAGAAAATCGCCATTGAGCGGCTCCAGCCCGATCGAGCGAAAGCGCTCGGCAAGGTATTGGGAGGCGCGATCGCTTCCTGCGCTACCCGCTTCCCGGCCTTCGAGCGAGTCGGCGGCAAGCACCGCGATGGTGGCACAGATCCCGGCGGTGGTAATCTCAGGTTCCGACGATGCGGGAAAATCCCCGTTGGCACAGTGATCTCCTTGGCGGTCCTGGGCCCAGAGCGGTGACGCCAGCGCGGCGAGAACGAGAACGATCAGAGATGGCTTCATAGTTTTCCGTCCATGGAAATTCGTGAATAACGAACAAGGAAGCGAGAAAGGGAAAATGACACGCATCAAGATTGGAATCCTGTGCACAGCCGCGGCCGCGTTTGCGTGCAGCGAAGCCGGCGAGAATCCAGCGCCAACCCCCGAGACTGAAACCACAATTGTAGCGCCCCAGCCCGAAGAGGAGAAATACCTGGCTAATCTCCAGCAACTCACGTTTGAGGGCCAGAACGCGGAGGCGTATTTCAGCCCCGATGACGCATGGCTCATTTTCCAGGCCACGCCTGACTCGCTCGGCTGCGACCAGATCTTCACCATGCGGACCGATGGATCGGAGAAGCGCATGGTATCCACGGGCCGTGGCGTAACGACGTGTAGCTACTTTGCCTATCCCCAGGGCGACTGGATTCTCTTCTCTTCGACGCACCTGGCCGACGAGGCTTGCCCGCCCCGCCCCGACTACAGCCAGGGTTACGTCTGGCCAATTCACTCGGGGTTCGATGTCTTCACCGCACAGCCCGACGGGAGTGAACTCACACGACTCAGCGACGTATCGGGATACGACGCCGAAGCGACGTTTAGCCGCGATGGATCGAAGATCGTCTTCACCTCGGTACGTGACGGCGATTTGGACATCTACACCATGAACGCCGATGGGAGCGATGTGCAGCGGCTGACCAACGAGGAGGGGTACGACGGTGGAGCGTTCTTCTCGTACGACGGCCAACGAATCGTCTACCGCGCACACCACCCCCAGGAGGAGCGCGCACTGGCCGATTACCGCGCTTTGCTGGCCGACAACCTGGTGCGACCGGGTGTGATGGAGCTTTGGGTCATGAACGCTGACGGCTCCGACAAGCGACAGGTGACGGACAACGGTGGGGCCAACTTTGGACCCTATTTCTTCCCCGACGGCGAGCGCATCATCTTCGCCAGCAACATGCACGATCCCGAAGGTCGGAACTTCGACCTCTATGCCGTCAACGTGGATGGCACCGGTCTCGCCCGGATCACCACGCACCCCGATTTCGACGGTTTTCCGATGTTCAACTCTGACGGTTCGAAACTCGTCTGGGCTTCCAACCGCCACAACGCCAAGCCGGGGGACACAAACGTCTTCGTCGCCGATTGGGTGGATCGCTGAGGCGTAATGTCTCGTTACGCCCTAGCTGCAACGAACCATCTCAAAACGATAGGAAAAGAGGTTCCTTTGGGGAGTGAAAAAGATTTCCACCCAGTCCTCTAACCTATTGCTCAACAATGGCTTGGGCCCGATTATGTAGGCGGAGCCGAGGGTTGGCGCGAGTGTTGCCAACGCATTGGATGACCCCCCCTCGGCGAACCGATCCCCCAGAGGAGCTGATTCGAAGTGAGGAAGTACTGGCAATTCTTTTGCGGAATCGTCATGACCCTCGCCGTGATTTCGCTGACGGCTTGTGGCGACGAAACGGGCCCGACCTCCCCAACGGGGACTTTTCCCAAGTTTGTCACCGTCAACGGCGTCAAGCTGCTCACCTTCAAGGACGGCTTGGAGCTGCGGGTCGCCAACGACCTTGAAGCGAAGTGGATCGAGAAGGAGGTCGGCGGGACGCTCTCAACGGATGACGCTTCCCTGACGATTCTCCCCAATTCGATACCCACGGATCTATGGATCAGCATGGCCCAGTCGTCCGACGGGACGGTGTCATTCCTGTATGGTCCCAACGGGCTACAGTTCAGCCAACCAGCGATCCTGGAGATCAACGCTGCAAGCGCCGAGCTTACGGGCGTCAGTCTCTCTAAGCTGAGAATCGCGGTAGCTCAGGACGATGTCGATGATTGGGCGATCGTTGATGAGGCGGTCTACGTTCGGGGGCAGAACGTCGTCCGCGCCGAGCTGAGCCACTTCTCGCGTTACGCCCTCTGCATGGAGTGACGCAGCTCCCGAGTTGATTCGTAGGTTGTTGCGAGCTAGAGGCTTGCAACGATAATTAGCTTGCACTAAAATAACCCCATGAGGGTTTTGTCTCGACTGCTAGCGCTGATCGTGCTCAGCGCAGGGCCGCTGTCCGCCCAGAGACTAGAGGCACTGATCACCGACCGACCCGACTTCACTGAGAGCGCGTCGGCGGTCACACCCGGTCAGTTCCAGCTCGAAGCCGGTTACACCTTCACCCAGAGCGGCGATGTCAACGAGCATTCGCTCGGCGAGGCACTGCTACGGATCGGCATTATGAAACGCGTCGAGGGACGGATTGGCGCATCGATAGCGTGGGTCGAGCAGCCAGGGGATGATGACTCAGGCGTGGAGGATCCGTCGCTCGGCATCAAGATCGTTTTGACGGAGGGCGCCGGTCAGGCGGGTTGGCGACCAGCCGTCGCCGTCCTGGCTGTTACAACGTTGCCGGCCGGTAGCGACGAAGTGACCGAGGACACCTGGCAGCCCGGAGTTACGGGTGCGTTCGCGTGGGATTTATCGGAGCAGCTTGGGCTCGGTGCAAACGTCGGGTACACCTACGCGAGCGAGGCCGGCGAGCGGTTCGATCAGGGATCGGCGAGCGTGGCGCTCGGCGTCGGTCTAACCGAGCGGACCGGAGCCTACGTCGAGGCGTTCACCATCTTCCCGGCCGGTGACGGGACCGGCGATGACACGACGTTGAACGGTGGGATCACGTATCTCGTTAGCAATAACTTCCAGCTCGATGCACGCATTGGCGCCGGGCTCACCGACGACGCACCGGACATACTCGTTGGCTTTGGCGTCGCTAGACGCTGGTAACCACTACTGAAAGCGGAACGTGTGGACCGCAGCCCATCCCAAAACGAGTGTCCCGACGATCAAGGCGAACAGGTGCGGGACAACGCTCGTCGCGCCGGCCCCGAAGCTCACGAACTTGTGGAGCGCGTCCATCGTCCACCCGGTCGGCAACGTCAACGCGAAGCTCTGCATCCACTGCGGTGTGACCTCGATCGGCCACCAACAACCGCCGAGGGCGGCCAGGATGTTAGACGCTAATACTCCAAGCCCGATCGACTGACCTTCGGTTCGCGCCAGATTACCGAGCAGGATCCCGAGAACCGCCGCCAGCGCCCCCCACGCTAGGAGAATCACCAGTAGCATTGGGAGATCTGGCCCCCATCGTATCTTGAAGAAAAGCGTGCCCACCAGCATCGCGAAGCTGATCTGGACCAGGCCCAGGAGCAGCCTGCCACCCCACTTTCCGAGCACGACCCCTCGACGTGGCAGCGGCGACGATGCGAGCCGGCGCAGCAGACCCTGATTCCTCTCGATAACCAGCAGCACCGCACCGCTGGTCAACATGACCAGCAACGTGAACATGACCATCGTCCCCGGGACCGACTGCTCGAACCCAGTCGGGATCTCCACTCGGCTCCCAGCCTGAGAGACGGTCAGTTGCAGCGGCCGTGGTTCGTCGGCCAGCCGCTCGATAGCGACCGGATCGAAGGTGCCCTCTGCGTCCGCCGAGACGATTACGTCGGCCAACACGCCGTAGACGGCTCGCGCGACCCGAATCTGGTCGTACTGCGTGTCGACCCCGGCGTCGCTCTGAGTGGCGAACTCGATTTTCACCGGTTTCTGAGCTGCTACCGAGTCGGTGAAGCCGGCCGGCAGAATCAGTCGACGGCGCGCCGCCGCCAACGTGTCGGGATCGCTGCTCCGGGTGACTTCGAAGCCCTGCTCCTCGATCCGACGCACCACGTGGTCGGCGAGGAATCCGGCGTTTTCGGGACTCTGCACGGTGATGTTTGGGGCTGACCCGCCGCCACCCGTGACCGATCCGATGAAGAAAAAGAACACCGGTGGCATCAGGAACGTCCAGAGAAGCGTCTCGCGCTGACGAAGCAAGTATGAGACATCGCTACGGGCGATAAACCAGGCGGCGCGCAGCATCATCAGCTGTGAGCGAAGCGGCCACGGATGCGCCGCATGGCGAGCCAGACGAGAACGACAATGACGAGAGCGACGGCGGCGATTGATTGGAGGAGGTCCAGCGCCGGCAACTCGCCCGCAAAAACCCGGTTGAGCTTCGCCAGCGCCCACCCGTTTGGGGTGTATCGGCCCACGCTGGCCAGCCAGTCAGGCATCGCCTCGAAGGGGAAGAAGCTCCCGCCCAGCATCGCCAGCGGGAAAATGGCCACCCCTGTCAAGATGTTCCCGGTGCGTTCGCTGGAGGCGAACAGTTGTACCAGGACCATCATCGCCAGCAGCATTATGCCGGCAAACGTGGTCCAGACGAGAGCCATCGGCAGGCCGTGGAGTTCGATCCCAAAGACCCATCTGCCAGCGATCAGTCCAAGTCCCATTACGACCAGCATCAGCATCGCACCAGCGAGCAGCTTGCCGACCAGAAACGTCGCCACTCGTTGCGGCGTGGCGATAACGCGGCGCAGCGTGCCCTGCGACCGCTCGCGCCAGATGTCCTCGCTCAAGCCCTGTGCCATGAACAGAAGCGCCATGAAGAGCATGCTCGGGAAGAACAAGCGCGCGAAGTCAAAGCCTTCTTCGTCTCCACTTGGTGATGTCGTCCCGAGTTCGATCACGGGTGGGAACAAGTAGGGTCGAGTGCGATCGACGATTCGATTAAGAGCCACGCTGACTGATGCCACCGTCGAATCGGGCACCACATTCGCGTCATCCGGTCGGGTTCCGACGATGACGTCAAGTGGCTCACCGAACAACCGTTGCAAATAGAACGTGCTTTCGACGACGAGCGATAAGCTCTCCTCGATGATCCCTGGAACGATACGCTGGGCGGGGTTGCGGACGAGAGAGATCTCGAACGGTTCGGATTCCAGGACAGCGGCGCCAAATCCCTCGGGGGTGATGAGCAATCCGGAGGCCTCGCCTGCGTCGATCCGTTCGTGTCCCTCCTCGAGTTCGACCGCCTCGACCTCGATGATCTCGGCTAGCGGACCTTGTTGGTAGGCGCTGGTAAGAAGCGCGCTGAGCACTGTGTTGTCCTGGTCGGCGACCAGCAATCGTCCGCTCGGTCCCGCATCGTCGCCGCCAAACGCCAGGAAGATCAGCCCGCCGATCGCGAGCGGGATGCCAGCCCACAGTAACAGCGCGATCGGATCCCGTCGCCGGCGTATCAAGTCCTTTATGACGGTCGCGATAAGGAACCGCACCGGCTACTCCCGGAGCTCTTTTCCGGTGAGCTTGATGAACAAGCTCTCCAAGCTCGGTTGACTGACCGTAATGTCGCGGACTTCGGAGTCGGCCTGGGTGAGCGCTGCTAACAGGGTTGGCAACTTGCTAGATGCTTGTCGGACCGAGAGCGTGGCCTGCGCGTCATCGACCGTGACGACCTCGACTTCTCCATCGCGACTGAACACGCGACGAAGCTCGTTCTCGTCAAACGACCCGGACACCCTGACGAGATCACGTTCGCCCATCTGTGCCTGGAGCTCTTCGAGGGAACCCTGGGCGATGATGTGGCCGTGGTCGATGATCGCCAACCGATCGCACATCGACTGGGCCTCTTCCATGTAGTGAGTGGTGTAGAGCACGCACACGCCCTGATTGGCCTGCTCGCGGACCAGGTCGAGCAACCGCACGCGGCTTTGAGGATCGACGCCCACGGTTGGCTCGTCCAGCAACAGAACTTGGGGCTCGTGAACGATCCCGCAGGCGAAGTTGAGCCGCCGCTTCATCCCGCCGCTGAACTGGTCCACTCGGTCGTCTGCGCGGTCCAGCAATCCGGTGATTTCGAGCACATCGGTCACGCGAGCTCGAAGCTTGGAGCCTCCGAGACCGTACGCTTGGCCCCAGAAACGTACGTTCTCTCCGGCCGACAGATCCTCGTACAGCGCGATCTCCTGAGGTACGACGCCAAGCGAAGCCTTGGCTCGCGTCCCTTCCCGAACGACGTCGTGACCACGCACGCGGACGGTGCCGGCGGTTGGCTCGAGCAGACCCGAGATGCACCCGATGGTGGTCGTCTTGCCAGCGCCGTTAGGACCCAGGAGCCCGAAGATCGCTTCCGTCTCGGCGATGAATGAGACGGCATCTACGGCCACGAGTTCACCGTATTCTTTCCGGAGTTGGGCGACTTCGATCATAGCGCTCCTCTGCGAGTGTTGGCGCGAAGGATGACGTCCTCACACTAGAAACGGCGTATGCTCACGGCAAATGGCGACGCTAGCTTGACCCGTATGTTTGTGGTGCGAAACCTGGGAATTTGCCTCGTGTTGCTGGGGAGCTGGTGCTTCGTCGCCTGCGACAGTGAGGCCAGCCAACCCACCGCGAACGGGCCGAACGGTGCCAACCCCAACGGTGCTGGCCCCACGCTCGAGCGGATCGTGAGCGGGGTTGGATTTCCCGTCCAAATCACCGCCCCGACAGGTGATCAACGTTTGTTCATCGTCGACAAGCGTGGCACGATCCGGATATTCGAAGAAGGGGTGTTGCTCGCAGCTGTCGGTCGCCTTCCATCCCGGCTACAGCGCCAACGGCAGACTCTTTATCTGCTACACCGACCGCGACAACAACACGCAGGTGGTTGAGTACCGCGTCTCGGCCGAACCGGACCGCGCTGATCCAAACCCGGTTGTGACGATTCTCTCTGTGGATCAACCATTCGGGAACCACAACGGTGGGCTGATCGCCTTCGGTCCGGACGGGATGCTGTACATCGCATTGGGTGACGGTGGTGGTGGCGGTGATCCGCTGGAGGCCGGCCAATCCCTTACGACGCTGCTCGGCGCACTGCTGCGAATCGACATCGACGGTGGGGACCCATTTGCGATTCCGCCCGACAACCCGTTCGTGGGTCAGCCCGGTGCACGGGGCGAGATCTGGGCCTACGGGCTCCGGAACCCGTGGCGCTACAGTTTCGATCGTCAGACCGGCGAGCTGTTCATCGCCGACGTCGGCCAGAACGATCGCGAGGAGATAAACGCCGCTCCAGGTGACGCGGTCGGCCTCAACTACGGTTGGAACGTGATGGAGGGATCGGAGTGCTTTGACCCGCCCCAGGGTTGTGACCCGTCGGGATTGACGCTCCCCGTGCTCGACTATGATCACGATGACGGCTGTTCGGTGACGGGCGGTTTCGTTTATCGCGGCATAGTGTTACCGGAGTTGACGGGCGTGTATCTGTACTCGGATTTCTGCAGCGGCTTTGTGCGCAGCTTTCGGCTTGTCGGCGGTGTGGCCACCGAGCAGCGGGAGTGGCCCGAGCTTGAGCCGTCCGAGCGAAGCGTGACCGCGTTTGGTGAGGACGCTGACGAGGAGCTGTACATCATGACCAGCGCTGGCAACGTCTACAAGATCGTCCCCGGCGAATGATGTCCTCGACAAACGCCAACTTGCATGTGCTGGGGATCGCTGGCAGTCTCCGTCGGGGTTCCTTCAACCGTGCGCTCATCCGCGCTGCGCTCGATTTGGCGCCGGACGGCATGACGATCGAGACGTTCGACTTGAGCCCGCTGCCGCTCTTCAACGCCGATGTCGAGGAGCTGGGCGACCCGCTATCGGTGGCGGAGTTCAAACAGGCGATCCGCGATGCGGATGCGCTCCTGATCGCGACACCGGAGTACAACTACGGCATGCCGGGGGTTCTGAAGAACGCGCTCGACTGGGCCTCACGGCCGCCCGAATCGCCACTGAACAACAAACCGGTGGCGATTATGGGTGCTAGCCCCGGACGCACCGGAACGGCCAGGAGCCAGCTCCAGCTCCGTCAAACGCTGCAATCGACGCGATCCCCGACGATGCCCGGGCCGGAAGTGTTGGTTGCTCAGGCGCACGAGCTCGTCAACGAGGATGGCGTACTAACCGACGACAAGACCCGCCAGTACGTCGCCAAGCTGCTCGAAGCGCTGGCGGAATGGGTGCCACGCTTTTAGGACGCAACTCGCACGGGAGGTAAACGATGGCCGAGATCACTCCAACGGAGAATGGACCCTATTGGGTTCGCGGGGACTTCAAGATCACGCTGAGCGACGGCTCCAAGAAGGTCACGGAAGACGAGGTTTGGCTGTGTCGCTGTGGGCAGTCTAACACGAAGCCTTTTTGTGATGGTTCGCACAACGCCGCGGGGTTCGTCAGCGACGATTTGGATATGCGCGACAGCGGATGAATCGCTGTCGCCCATCTATTCAGCTGGTCGAGGGGAAGTAGCGCAACAACCGCGGGACCTTGCGTGAGAAGTCGTGGAAGTCGCGCAGCATTCGCAGATCGCGACGTTTCGAGTTCCTGATCCCCGACTTGAGCAAGAGCGTTACCAATGGCGTGCGGATCCGTTCGTGCCATGGAACGAGGTTGAAGTCAAACAGCTTAGGGATCGGTTGACCGTTCTCCTCGACGATCATGACGTTCATCGCGTGAAGGTCGATGTCGAACAGCCCCGCCGCGTGGGCGTACTCCACAATCTGCTCGATGTGGCCGAACAACCCGAGCGGTAGCGCCCCCTTCCGTTCCTGGTAGTAGAAGTAGTACAACTCACCGTCCAGTGGCTCTTGGATCAGTGCCGAAACTCCCGGGGTGTGAAAGAATCCGATCGGCCGCGCGACGTAGCGCGATAACCCGGGGGCTTCGAAGAATGCCCGGTTGCGCCGATACTCGAACTCGGCCAGCGGCTCTGGGTGCTTCCGGCGGTGTTTCTCCATCCCGTACGGTTTATACACCTTGATCGCGACTCGCTCGCCGTGCCAATCGCCCTCGTAGACGATGCTTCGACCACCCTCACCGAAAGTGCCCACGATTTGGAACTCACCCAGCGCCGTGAGATTGAACGCAGCGTCGCGGTCGGGATTAGTCGGAATGGCGAGCCTCGGCGAGGATGATCCACTTGTCGGAGAAGATCCGCGCGACGGGGTGAATCCGCCTTAGAACAACGCCCGCCTGACGCAACTCTTCCTCGAGCTGGCGCCGTGAGACCCGGGCAAACTGTCGGTCGGTCAACCCCAGGGCACGCCGGACCCTCCAGCGCGCGTAGTGGTAGCTGTACTTGTGCCGATAGTCGACCACTAACCAGCGGGCGACCCGCACCATCTCACGCAGCATGGCGATGCGAGTGGACGGATCGACGTGGAACAGGAACCGGATCGAGACGACGCAGTCGAACGCACGGTCGCGAAATGGCAGGTTCTCAGCTTCCGCCTGCACGTATCCTTGCAACCCTGGCACTGCGCCCAGACTGTCTTGTGCCATATGCATCATCTCGAACGCGATGTCGCTCCCCACGACGCTGTATCCTTCGCCGGTCAGATGACTGGTGAATCGACCCGTCCCGCACGGCATGTCGAGGATCGATTGTACACCGTCGGTTTCAGCCAACGCGCGTTGGATCGTGACCCACTTGCGTCGGTTGCGCCGTTCCTTATTGCGCCCCGCAAATCGTTCGGCCTCGTAATGGGCGGCGACATCGGGGTCGCGATAGAACTGCTTCTTGTAGGCGTAGCTATCGCTCTTTGGTTTGCTGGCGCGCGTGTTGGGGGGATCGACCATTCCCGGCGTCAAGCCGGTAGCTCGGCGAACTGAAGCTCGTACAGCCGGCTGTAGCGGCCGGCGCGGGCGAGGAGGTCGGCGTGCGAGCCCGTCTCCACCACTCGACCGCTCTCGACGACAATGATCTGGTCGGCGTGCAGCACCGTCGACAGCCGGTGCGCGATCACGATCGCGGTGCGGTTCTCCATCAGCCTTGCCACTGCCTGCTGGACGAGCATCTCGCTCTCCGAATCGAGCGCCGACGTGGCCTCGTCAAAGATGAGAATCGGCGGATTCTTGTAGATCGCTCTCGCGATCGCGATCCGCTGCCGCTGGCCGCCAGAGAATCGAACGCCTCGCTCGCCGATTACGGTTTCAAAGCCCCGAGGGAGCGCTTCGATGAAGTCGATCGCATTCGCCGCCCTAGCAGATTCTCTCAATCGCTTTCGGTCTGGTTTTTCGCCGTATGCGATGTTGTTGGCCACGGTATCGTGAAACAGTATGACGTCTTGGGTCACGATCCCCATCTGACCCCGCAGGTCCTTGAGGCTGACCTCTCGCAAGTCGTGACCGTCGAATTCAATCCGTCCCGATGTCGGATCGTAGAATCGCGGTAGCAGATCCACCAGCGTTGACTTACCGCTACCCGAGGGGCCCACCAGGGCAACGACCTCACCCCTTTGGATCGTGAACGAAACATCGTGAAGGACGGGGCCGTCGCCCTCTTCGTACGAGAAGCAGACGTTGTCATACCAGATCTGCTGTTCGAACCCCGAAATCGGTATCGGGCGCTTGGCTTCTACGACCTCAGGCTCAGTGTCGAGCACCGCGAAGATCCGCTCGCAGCCGGCTAATGCGGGCTGTACGTCTTCATTGAGCTTGGACAGGTACTTGAGCGGACTCGAGAGCTTGAGCGACGCAACCAGGAACACGAAGAACGTCTCTGGCGCGAGCGTGCCATCGAGCAAAATCATACGCCCGCCGAAGTACAGGATCAGGACGACAGCACCAGCGAGCAGAAACTCGGAAACCGGGGATCCCAAAAGCGCGTACTTTCTCGATCTTACCATGTTTCGTTGGTATGCTTCGTTGTCACGGCTGAATCGCTGTTGTTCGAAGTGTTCGGCGCTGAACGCGCGCACGATTCGAATACCAGCCACGTTCTCTTGGAGCGCGCTGGTGATGTCGCCCAGCTTGCGCAGCATTTGCCGGTTGACGCGACGCAGCTTGCGCGCGAGGAGCACTGCGATCCACGCGATCGGAGGCAGGATCAAAACTGCGAGAAGCGTCAACCGCCAAGAGATCGCCACCAGGATGAGAAGGGTTATTGCTATCTCGAGAGTGTGTCGGATGACGCGAAACACACCAGTCGATATAGCGTTCTTCAGGAGCTGTATGTCATGGGTTAGGATCGACATCAGCTGGCCTGATCGAGTTCGCTGGAAGTAGAGGAACGACAGTCGCTGGATGTGCGCGAAGAACTGGTTTCGCAGATCGCGCAGCGCACGCTCGAGGACTACCTGCGGCAGAAAGTGCTGGAAGTAACCGAGAACCGCTTTGACGAAGTAGACCGCAAGGATAACCAGGCAAACGTTGGTCAGCGTACCCAGGGCTGTGGGCTCCTGCAGAAACGTGAACAGCTCATACTTGAAGAAGTGTTCGATCTGCCCCATGAAGTGATCCGGTGCGACTGGAACCGTGGTCGCTGACGGGCCGCCGAAAAGCACCTGCAGGAACGGGATCAGCACCACGATCGAGAAGCCGTCGACCAGTGCGAACAGCACCATCAGCAGAAACGACAGTCCCAACAGCCCAACGTGAGGTCTCAGATAGCCCAGCATGCGGAGGTACGTCTTCATAGGCTGGAAAATAGCGGTCTAGCGCGGCGTCAGCGTGGCCACCGGCAGGATCAGCTCCTCGAGCGAGATTCCGCCGTGAAGAAAGGCGCCATAGTAGCGGTTTTGGTACTCGCGGAGCTTGGTCGGGTAGACGAAGTAGTAATCCTCGACCGCCATCAGGGCGGCGACGTTGAAGCCCATGTTAGGTAGGCCGATGCGACCCGGATCGGCGATCCGAAACGCAGCCTCCGGCTCCTCCGAGCGAATGTTGTTGCCGAACTTGTACCGCAGGTTCTGCGAAGCGTCGCGTTGTGCGTAGACGGTAGCCGGACGCATGCAGTGAACCGAACCGTGGTCGGTGGTGAGCACGACGCGCACACCGTGACGGGCGGACTGCATGAGCAAGTCGTAGAGCGCCGAGTGCAGAAACCACGAGCGGGTCAATGATCGAAACGCCTGTTGGTCAGGCGCGATCTCGAGCAGGATCTCGGATTCCGACCGGCCGTGCGTGAGCACGTCGATAAAGTTAAAGACGAACGCCGACAAGCGGCTCTGGAAGCATTGCGGCAGTTTCTTGAGCGCTGTCGCGCCCTCGGTCGCCGTGAACACCTTGGTGTACTGGACCGATCCGATATCGCCCGCATCCTTGCGCGCTAATTGGAGCTCTAACAGTTCGCGCTCGTGTGGGTTGAGCGAGCCTTCCACGTCCGCGTCGCCGAGCCACAGATCAGGTCGTTTCTCGGCTATCTGCCGGGGTAGCCAACCGCTGAAGATGGCGTTGCGGGAGTAGGGTGTGGCCGACGGCAGTATCGACCCCGCGTGCGCCTCGTCGATCGTGAAGTGAGCCTCCAGCGTGTCTCGAATCGCCAACCATTGATCGAGTCGCAGACAGTCGATCAACACGAGGAAGACCGGCCCTGGATCGGCTCTGAGAAGCGGGACAACGTGAGCCGTCACCAGGTCCGGCGAGAGCAACGGCCGCGAGCCCGGCTTTGACGCGATCCACTCTCGGTAATGGGTCTGGACGAAGCTGCTGAAGTCGCTATTGGCGGCTTTGCTCAGCTCGCCCTGGCTCTCCAACAATCCCTGCTCGCCGGCATCGATCAATCGAAGCTCCCATCCGAGGAGCTCACGATACAGCTGAACCCAGTCGTCCCACGTTGATCGTGTCTTCCGAAGCTCGTCGAGTTCGATGTAACGCTGGCTAAACGCTTGGGCGATTGTTTGATGACGGATTCGCGACCCTTCGAGGAGGCGCTTGAGGACCGACAGGACTTGATTCGGGTTGATCGGCTTGACGAGGTAGTCGTCGACTCGACTGCCGATCGCCTGATCCATGAGACCCTCTTCTTCGCTCTTGGTCACCATCACCACCGGTAAGCGTGGGTGGCTGTCTCGGATGCGCCGAAACACGGTCATCCCGCGCATGCCTGGCATCTGTTCATCGAGCAGCACGCAGTCATAGCCGTTTTCGGAGATGAGAGCGAGGGCGTCTTCGCCGTTGGGTGCGGTGGTCACCTCGAACCCACGATTCTCGAGAAACAGAATGTGTGACTTGAGGCCGGCGACTTCGTCGTCGACCCAGAGTATGCGTTTGGTCTCAGTCATCGAGGCTCGAGCCCACGCATACCCCGGGCTGGCGGGTACGGTCCCGTCGAGACCCGTGATCGCCGCGGGGCACGTGGTTGCCGATCGGGTGTAGGAACCCGTAAATTTGATGTCTCTAAACGCTCAACATAGGATGACGCGACGATGACCGATACGAAGATCGACAGCCCGACCGAGCAAGCCGATGTGGATGAGAGCCAGGCGCTGTGGGCCAAGGTCGAAGCGGCACTGGACACGATCCGGCCGGCGATAGCCATGGACGGCGGCAACGTAGAACTGCTCGACATCGAGGATGGAGTGGTGACCCTGCGGATGATGGGAGCCTGCGGCGGGTGCCCCATGAGCACGATGACGCTCAAGCAAGGCATAGAACAGCGGCTCAGAGAGACTGTGCGCGGCATCACTCGCGTCGACGCCATCTAACCGCTCCGACCTCGCGCCCCGAACCCCCGAAGTTCGCCCGATAAAGCGCTTTCGAGTGCGAGCCAATAGCGTTTACGTGTGACTCGGCGCCGGATCCGGATCGTCAACGTCTATATTCTCGCAATCTCCCGTGAAACCACTGTGGCAGCGACAGATCTACAACCGGCTCATCGTTCCGGTGACCCGCGTAGCAACGCCGCTTGTGACGCGAGCCGTCCCAAAGGTCGACCGCGGGATCGCCGCGCGCCAGGGCGTGCTGGAGCGTTGGCAGCGGGCGGCTGAAGCGACCGCCGGGCGGTCCCCGGTCATCTGGCTGCACGCGGCCAGCGCCGGAGAAACGCTCCAAGCGCGACCGCTAGCAACGGCGATCCGCCGCGCCCAGCCGGACGCGGTGATCTTTTTTACGCACTTCTCACCCTCCGCTGAGCGGCTCGTCCACTCCTGGGACGTGCCCGACGCCATCGACTATCTGCCGCTCGACTACCCGGCACAGACACGTCAGCTAGTTGAGCTCCTGACGCCGGACGCGCTCGTGCTGGTGGGTGGTGAGACGTGGCCGAACCTGGTCTGGGCGGCGTCGGATGCGGGTGTCATGTTGGGACAAGCGTGTTGTCGTCTGGTGGGTTCAGCGCGAGTCAAATGGCCAGTGCGGGGACTGACCCGGGATCTGTATCACCGTTTTGACGCGGTCGCGACGATCGCGGCCGCGGACGCTGAGCGATTAGTGGATCTCGGCGTTGACGCGAGGAAGGTGCGTGTCGCCGGGGACACTCGCGCCGACGTGACGCTGGAGAGAGCGCGCGAAGCGGTATCTGACAGGGCAGAGTGGCAGCCGCCGGAGGGTGCCGGCCCAGTTATCGTGGGTGGTAGCACGTGGCCGGCCGACGAGCGAGTCTTGTTGGCGGCGCTTGCTCGGCTCAGAACGACGCATCCCAGCACGATCGCGATCGTAGCGCCGCACGAACCGACCGATAAGGCGATTGCGCGGCTTGAGTCTCGGGCCCGGGGGTTCGGACTCGAGACCTGCCGGTTTGGTACCTGGGAGGGGCTCGCGGAGTGCGCGGTGGTGATCGTCGATCGGGTAGGGGTGCTGTATCGGTTGTATGCGATTGCCGATCTGGCCTACGTCGGCGGGAGCTTTGGAGGCGCGGTCCACAATGTGATGGAGCCTGCTGCGCACGGGGTCCCGGTGACGATCGGGGCCAACCACGGCCAGCCCTATGAGGTCGATGTTCTGGAGCGGTCGGGGGGATTGGCGGTCGTCGATTCACCGGCGGAGCTAGCCGCCTGTTGGCGGGCGTGGCTGCCGGACGATACCGCTGGCAAAGCGGCCAAGGCTGCACTGGAGCAAATGGCGGGTGCCACCGAACGCACGGTGGCGTTCCTGCGCGAGGGCGGGTTCCCGGTCTAGCCTGCTAACGGAAAAGCGATTCGGATCGGTTGATCAGCAACCGCCGCCGCGGCGAGGCAACCGCCCGCGCGAGCTGGCAGCGAGAATGCCCCCCAAAATCCCACCGCCACGTCCACTGGTGGCTCCACCGATCGCGCCACCAATACCACCCGCCATTGCGCCACCCCGTCCACCGAGAATTGCACCGATCGAAGCGCCAACAGCGGCGCCCACGATGGCGTCCTCGGCGCGGTTCGCGCCGCCGCTTGGGAACGTGGTCGGGGTCACCGTCGGAGGTGCGGTCGCGACCGGATCCGGTGTATTCGGGCTGTCAGCGACGTCAGGCGTGTCGGCTGGTTCCGGATCGGGGACGACCTGCGTGGCTGCCGGCTCTGCGATCGGCTCGTCGACAATCTTGGGGATCGACTGGCCCGATTCCTCAGGCTCGGTTGTAGCCTCAGCTGGTGCTTCGATGTACACCGTGTGGTAGATCACCGTCGGGCCTGGCTTGGGCTGCTTGACGGTACGCTTCTCGGCGCGCGTTTCCGGCGCTGGGTCACCGAGCAGTACGACTTCGGGCGCCGCACCGTTGGGGCCCATCGGCATGCCCTGATCCGTGTTCGCCAGGGCTGTGGACTGCGAGGACTTGAACACCACGCGTGGGGTGGTGTCGCGTGACGCGGGCTCGCCTTGACACGCGAGGACGCCGGCGATCAATACCGCGGCCGGAATCAGCGTACGCGGACGGGTCATCTGTACAACCTCCGATGGGGACTACGGCTGGCTACGGACATCGGGTCTTGTACGCCTGATGCCATGTGGGGTTCCCGACTGTAAAACGAGTCGGTTTGGCGACGACGGGTTTGGCTAGAACCGGACGCCGCGCCGTCCACCGAGGCCGACACCGCTCAGTCCGGCGCCGCGATCGAAGACGAGCGTCGTCCCGGCTACGCCGCTGGGGCGACAGTCCCCGCCAACCGAGATGCCGACACGAAAACCGCCTCGCCGTCCACCGGTGTCGGCGACGGTCGAGATGCCACCGCGCGCAGTATCGCGCCGCGGATCGACACGAATGGAGCGCCGCGGGTTGGGCTGTTCCAAAGCCAGCGATGGGGCATCGATCGACAAGGCCTCGCTAGTAACTACCGTTGCGGTCGGGGACGCGACGGTTTCGACCGGAACGGTCTGACCTTGGGGTGCCGCGACTCGGCGTGGGGTTGTTTTCGCCTCCTCGGCTGCTAGGTCATCGAGGACGACTAGCTCGGGTGCCGCGTCAGCCGGACCGAGGGCAAAACCATCGACCGGCTCGTCGTTAGCCGCGGTTGGCGCAGTCATCGGCGCCACTGTGGCTTCACGCACGGACTCGTCGCGATTGCCGACAAACGCTGCGACCGTCCCAACGGCAATGACCAAGGGTGGGACTCCAAACCGAGCGAGCTTCAACGACATCTCAACCTCCAAGCGGTATGGTCGAGGCTGGCAAACACAATCCTACCCCGATTAGACGGGGTGCAGCCGGGTTTTGTTCCGACGTGGTTTCTCAGCTAGCAACCACGTTGGTTGTCAGCGCCGATCAAACGACTGCTGACGCTGGCTGGCAGTCGGCGCACAGGCCAGTGAACTGGACCGTCCAATTCTCCACCTTGAAGCCGTTCTCGGCGTCGATCGGTGGTGGAACGCGGCCCAGCTTCTCATCGTGCACGTCAACGATCTTCTTGCACTGACGGCAGATCAGATGATGGTGGGGTCGGACGTCGACATCGTAACGCGCTTCGTTGTAAAGCGGGTTGACCTTTACTACGATTCCTAGCTCTTCGAAAATCTCGAGGTTCTTGTAGATCGTATTGAACGAGATCGTGGGGTAACGCTCACGGACGGTCTGGTAAATGATCTCGGCCGAAGGGTGGCGATTGCAGTTCGCCAATACCGCCTCAAAGATCGCCAACCGCTGGTGGGTTACCGATAGCCCAGCCGCCCGGCATTGGGCGATGAAGCTATCGCGCTGTTCGTTGGATAGTCTCATTGGTAACAACTGATTATAGCCTGGTGGGGTGTTTGCAGCAACCAACGGAGGCGTTACAAGCGACGTGTAATCGCGGCTCCAAACCAGTGCTCTACCGTTTCGTAAACACCATCGATCGTGGAGTCGTTTTCGGGAAAGGCGACCCCTTCGCGATCCTCGAGCAGCGAGAATCGATAGGCAAAATCGAGATCGAATACGGACCCACGCAAGCCGAGTCCGACTGAATAACTGTTGCGCGTCGCATCGGGGACGATGGGATTGACGGAAATAGCGTTTGCTGGTGTATCCTCCCACGAATAGCCGAGACGTAGGGTAGTCTCAGGTAGGTACTCGACTTCGGCGCCGACGCGCACCGACCATGCGTCGTCGTAGTCCAATCCGATCTGGCCATCGAGAGTCGGATCTTCGAACTCGAGCTGGATCGCATCGACAGCGCTCCAGTTGACCCATTGCAAGTCAGCCCGGAGCCACAGCTCGGGGATCGGTTGAAGGGCGACGCCGCCGACCGCCGTGGACGGGAACGTGAACGGGATGCGCGTGTTCTGGGAGACGAACCGCTCATCGAGCAAGTCGCCGACGGTGCCTTCTCCGAATGGCACAGCCCGCAGTTCGGCGGGCGCAATGCCAACAAAGTCTGCGACGCCGTTGAGATCGATCTCGATTTCACTGCGCACTTGGGCACCGAAAACAAGCCGCTCCGACGGTACGAACATGGCTGCGCCATTCCAACCGATGCCGGTCCCGTCGGTGTCGATTCTGGAGCGTGCCAAGTCCACGGGGCCCAGCCCAGCCAAGGCACTGAGCTCAGGGTCTTGCTCGAAGCGATGAATGTCAAACCTCACGTTCAACACATCGACTCCGACCGCGAAACTCCAGCCGTTGTACGGGCCGGCAGCGACCACCGGATTGAAGTTGATCGAGCGCAGGTCGGCGTCGAAGGATTGGAACCGCCCGACGAAATCGCTCGGGTCCTCCCACTCGACCGCTAACGTCCACGGCGTGTTGATCGCGATCCCACCGGTCAGCTTTTCGGCGACGGTGTGAGAGATGTAAAGCGAGCCGCCGATCGTGGGGCTCGACTCGCGATCAAACTCTTTGGTACCAAAGCCTCGAAACCGGCTCGCGTCAGCCCCGAGCGTTGCGCCGGCCTGGACGAACGTGCCGCTCAGATGGGCCATGCCGGCTGGGTTGTAGAAGACGGTGCTTGGATCGTCGGGCATGGCGGTAGCGGCTCCGCCCAGCGCCGCCGGCCGAGCGGCGAGATCCCATTGAAGAAAGGCCTGTGCGTGGACCATCCCCGGTGTGATGACGAGGACGATGCCGAGCAGAATTCCGGCGACGGTTTTTGAGCTAAGCACGTCTGCGCGAACAGTAGCCAGCGGCACGGATCGTTGCAACCAAATCGGTCGGCGTCGTTTCGAACGAAGGATTAGCTTGCCGCTCCCATGAGCCGCCACTCCTCCACGCGCCACTTCAATGTCAAGATCCCGGTACGCTTCCGGGATCTCGACCCGATGGGTCACGTCAACAACTCGGTTTACTTCACCTATCTCGAAGTAGCCAGAACCGCGTACTGGCAAGAGCTACATCACGATTACTCGTACGACGTGCTCGACTTTGTGGTCGCGCGGGCGGAGTGCGATTTTGTGTCGGCGGCGGTGCTTCGCGAAACCGTGCGTGTCGAAGCGCGTCTGTCGAGAATCGGGGCCAGCTCGTTTGTGCTTGACTATGAGCTGTTCGACGAGCAGAGCGAACGGCTGGTCGCGCGTGGTACGACGGTGCAAGTGATGATCGATCGCGAGACTGGCAGGCCACGCCAGATCGAGCCCGAGTTACGGGCGAGGATGCGGTCGTTTTCTGAGCACTGGGGAACGATTCCGGAGCAGTAAGACTAGTCCCTGGGACGCTGCGGATTGGGTGGTCGGTCGGGCTGGTTTTGTAGCGCATTCGAGCCGCGTGGCTGACGCACGCCGCGCTGGTCTCGACGTTGATCCTGCTGACGATCACTTCGTCGCTCGGCCATCAGCTGTCGCAGCCGGGCGTCGAACTGTCGGTTGAAGAGCATGAACTTGGCGCGCTGCTGAGGTGTCAGCAGCTGTCCCAACCGCTGTCGCTGTTGCTCTCGTAGACGTTCGGTCGCACGTCTCTGAGCCTCGACTTCGTCGAGTGCCCGGCTCACTTCGTTGTCATTGACGGGCTCCTGCCCAAGCACTTGGCGTAGTCGCTGCGTAGCGTCTCTGCGTTTGAACGCGGTGTCCCGGTCTTGGCGTCGAAAGTCGCGCATAACCGCTTCCAGCTCGCGGGCTTCGCGGTCGTTCAGCTCGAGCGCGTTCTGCAGCCGTCTGATACGCAACTGCTCGAGCTGCTCGACCCGCGCCCGCGAGAGCGTGTCGACTTCCTGAGCGATCGACGGGCCGCCCGAAAACCCGAGCGCGATGACGATCAGCAGTGTGTAAAACGTCCGGTTCATAGGTCGAAACTCGTCGTTGACAGTTCGTTCAAGATCGCTGCCTGATCTTCCTCGGTCAGCAACGCGAACTCTTCTTCCAGCGATGCCGCTTCGTACGCCCGGGTCTCGGGCCCGCTGTCGAGCACGGCCAGCATCGCCTCCAATGCGGTCTCGCCCTCCAGTGCGTCGATCGCGTCTTCAGCCGCTCGATCGGCTTGATCGATAACGGCGAGCCGGGTTGGAGCGTCCGCCGGCTCGTCGGGCTTCAGCACGAACACACCGATGACAGCGGCCGCGGCTGCAACCGGAATCCACCAACCACCGCGTTGAAGCGAGCGCACCGTTGGGCGCCGCATCTCTGGAGCGATGGCGTCTACGATACGGTCACGCTGAGCCGCAAACTCATCGGCCGAGGGTGCCTCCCGTTGGACACGCAGCGCCTCAAACACCCGCTGGAATTCGGCCAGCCGCCGAGCGCACAGATCGCACGCCTCGAGATGTGTGGTAATCGCGGCCGGCGTGTTGGCGGTTTCCGGCTCGTCGAGCCAACCGATCAGTTGTTGGTCGGTCACGTGTTTCATGGCGGTGGTGCCTCCTTCATGTATCCGTCGCGCAATCGGGTCACCGCGTGGTGGAACGAAACCCGAGCGCTGTTCTCCGTGGTCTTGAGAATGTTGGCGATCTCCTTGTACGGTAGATCGTCATATACCCTCAAGATCACGATCGCACGCTGCATCTCAGGCAGCGATTCGATCCGCTGCCTCAAATCCTCGCTCAGCGCGGCGACCTCGGCCTGTCGGTCGGGTCCCAGGTCGGGGTCGGCGATTCGCTCGTCGAGCTCGCGATGGTCGCGCCGATGGCAACTCCGCATCGCATCGTACGCCAGCCGGACCGCGATTCGATACAGCCAGGTCGAGAACGCCGATCGGCGTTCGAAAGTCCCGAGCTGCTCCCAGGCTCGAATGAACGCGTCCTGGGTCAGGTCCATCGCCAGATCCCGGTCACTGGTCATCTTGACCAGCGTTCCGAAGATCCCGGGCTGGTGACGGTCGACGAGCTGGCCAAACGCCTGCGCGTCGCCGGCCTGCGCCTGCTTGACCAGCTGGTCGTCGCCCATGGGGTCGTCCCGTTCCGGGTTTCCCTGCCACAAATTGGACGCCGTGGGACCCTGAATATTAAGCCTGGCAACCACTTCCCGCGCTACTCGGTGCGTGGTAGGGGGGTCCGGGCGCCGCCCTGGAGACGTGGGTCCATCGCGTCGCGCAGGCCGTCCCCGAACAGATTGAAGCCGAGTACGACGGCACCGATCGCTAGGCCCGGGAAAACCGAGATCCACGGCGCAGTGCGCAGAAAATCACGGCCGTCGGCTATCATCGACCCCCAGGAGGGCGTCGGGGGCTGGGCGCCCAGGCCGATAAACGATAGCGCCGCCTCGAGCATGATCGCGCTAGCCATCCCTAGCGTCACCGCAATGATCGCCGGGGCGAGACAGTTGGGAAGCACGTGGCGCGTGATCAACCGGGCGTCGCTCATTCCGAGCGCACGCGCTGCCTGCACGAAGTCCAGCTCACGCACGACCAGCGCCTGCGAGCGGACGAGCCGCGCCAGCCCCGCCCAGCCGACGATGCCGATCGCAACGAACACCACGCCGAGCCCGGGCTGGAATGCGGCGGTGATGGCGATCAATAGCAGCAGCGTCGGGAAGGCCAGCGTGACATCGGCCAACCGCATGATCAACCCTTCGATCCGGCCCCCGTAGTAGCCGGATACAACACCGAGAAACACGCCCAGCGTGAAGGCGATCGTTTGCGATGCGACGCCGACCAGGAGTGAGATTCGGGCTCCGTAGAGGACCCTCGACAGGATGTCGCGCCCGAATGAATCGGTGCCGAACCAGTGATCACGCGACGGGCCCTCCAGGCCCCTGGCGAGGTTTTGCGCGAGCGGATCGTACGGCGCCAGCCAGGGGCCCAAGAGCCCGACCACCAACAGCATCAGCATTATCGTTGCCCCGGTCATCGCCAGCCGATTCTGGCCCAGCGCGCTTGCCAGTCGATTATCTCGCGTCACGCCCATATCGCACTCTCGGGTCCAGGTATCCGTACAACAAGTCGACGGCGAGGTTGACGAGCACAAACACGATCGCCAGGAAGAGCACCGTGCCCTGAATGACCGGCAGATCGCGCTTGAGGATGGCGTTGAGCGCGAAACGGCCGATGCCGGGCCAGGCGAAGATTGATTCGGTGAGAACCGAACCCGACAGGTACGCGCCAAAATCGAGCCCGATCGCCGTGACGACAGGGATCAATGCCGCCTTGAGCGCGTGCTTCCCGATCACCCGCGTTTCGCCTAGACCCTTGGCGCGAGCGGTGCGTATGTAGTCGAGGCGAATCACCTCAAGCATCGACGAGCGCGTCAACCGGGCGATATAGGCGGTCGATCGCATCCCTAGCGTGAGCGCCGGGAGAATGAGATATGGCAGCGCGCCGCCTCCAAACCCGGACGGCGGCAGCAAGCGCCACGAGACGCTGACCACCAAGATTAGGATTAGCCCCACCCAGTAAACAGGGAACGAGATTCCGACCAGCGCGACGGTCATCCCCAAACCGTCGAGCCAGGTCGACTGTTTGACTGCCGACACGACGCCGATCAGCACCCCGGAGAGGATGGCGAATACCATAGCCACCGACGCCAGGTAGAGCGTCTTGGGGAAGTGGTCCATGATTCCGTCGAGCACCGGTTGTCCGGTGATGTACGACGTGCCCCAGTCGCCGTGGATCAGACCGGCGACATAATGGTAGAACTGACTCCAGACCGGTTCATCGAGATGGAGCTCGGCCCGGAGTCGATCGATCGTCGCCTGGTCGAACCGCTCGCCGACCATCGCCAGTACGGGATCTCCGGGCGCGATGTAGAGCAGCACGAAGGTCACGACGAGGACCCCGAGCAGGACTGGGATCGTGTGGACGATGCGGCGCAGGGTGTATTGAAGCATAGTGGAGGCTCAAACGTATGGATGGTGCCCCGACGGTCGCAATCCGCCCCGTGACGTTGATCGCTCGAAACATGAGATTGTAGGTCTCGATTTGAACGATAAGGAGGAAATGTGATACCAAGAACAACTCTCGGCGTGCTGGTGCTTACCATCACGCTCACGTCTCAGGGCCTAGCGCAAAACGGCGACGATCAACGGTTTCGAACCCCGGCGCTTCCAACACCGAACAGCTACCGAACGGCGGCCGGTTTGCCGGGTGTCGAATACTGGCAGCAGCGTGTCGATTATCAGATTTGGGCTACGTTGGATCCGGCTGCCAACCAGGTGTCGGGATCGGAGACGATTACGTACACCAACAACTCCCCCGACTCGCTCGCGTATCTCTGGGTGCAACTCGATCAAAACTTGTTCGCGCCTGGTAGTCGTGGCGCGCAAGCGTTTCCGCAGGAGGGGCGGTTCGGTGGAGGAGGGTTCGGCGGTGGCTACACGATCTCAGCGGTGACTTCGGGCGGTGACGCGCTCGACCACCGGATCAACGACACGCTCATGCGGGTCGATCTGGCGAGCCCGGTTCCTTCCGGTGGCATGACGACGCTGTCGATCGACTGGACCTTTCGCGTTCCCGCGAGCGGCGCCGATCGGATGGGGCGCGATGGCAACTTGTATCTACTGGCGCAGTGGTATCCGCGGTTGGCGGTCTACGACGACGTGAATGGCTGGAACACACTGCCGTACCTGGGGCAAGGCGAGTTTTATCTCGAGTACGGTGACTTCGACGTCGAGTTGACGGTTCCGGCGACGTACTTTGTGGGCGCCACCGGATCGCTCTTGAACTCCGAGGAGGTGTTGACCGCCACCCAGCGTGAGAGGTTGGCCCTGGCTCGTGAAGGTGGGCAGGTCGTGAACGTCGTCGTGGAGTCGGAATTCACCGACGTAGCGGCGATCCGCCCGCGCACCGATGGTTCACTGACGTGGCGTTTTCGGGCCGAGCACGTGCGCGATTTCGCCTGGGGGGCGAGCCCGCGGTTCGCCTGGGATGCCACCAGCCACGGTAACACGCTGATTCACTCTCTGTATCGACCGAGCGCTCGATCCTGGCGCGAAGCCGCCGACATGAGTCGGCACTCGATCGCCTTCTACTCAGATTACCTGGGCGAGTACCCCTACCCGACGGCGACCGCGATCGAGGGACCGGTGTTCGGTATGGAGTACCCGATGGTGATTTTTGTGGCGCCGGAAACCAACCGCGAAGCGCTGTTTGACGTCATCGATCACGAGTGGGGTCATATGTGGTTTCCGATGATTGTCGGTTCCGACGAGCGACGGTACGCGTGGATGGACGAGGGGTTTGATACGTTCATCAACCAGTTGAGCAAGAAGGAGTATTTCCCGGAGAGCGAGCCCGAGCTGTTGAACGTTGCGCAGTACGCGGCCGCGATCCGCACCTATGAGGAGCAGCCGATTGGGATCGCGCCCGACGCATTCGATCCGGGAACCCCGGCGCTTGGGATCGCTGGCTACACTAAACCGGCGGTCATGCTGAATGCGCTGCGGGGTCTGGTCGGCGCCGAAGCGTTTGACGCGGCCTTGGAGCGTTACTTCGAGGTGTGGTCGTACAAACACCCACAGCCGGCCGACTTCTTCCGACTGATCGAGGACGAGGTCGGGATGGAACTCGGGTGGTTCTGGTACAACTGGATCTACACGACCGGCACCAGTGATTTGGCGATCCTGGGGGTCGATCAGAATCGTAATAGCGAAACGTGGACGGTGGTCGTGTCGGTCGACCAGCGCGGTGATCTCTTGATGCCCGCGGTGGTCGTAGGGATCACGGCGGATGGCGCCAGTGACACCGTCATCATCCCCGTCGAGGCGTTCTACGGCACCGATCGCGCGGCCGCCGCGCTCAACCTTCCCGGCCGCGCCGAGCGAATCACCGTCAACGCCGGCCCCAATTGGGGCGACATCAATCCGCAGAACAACACGTGGGAGCGGTAGGGCTTAGGAGGCTTCAGCCCCGCGCCATCTTGTTTGGAAGCGGACGTGATCACGCCAGGTCGGTGACCTCGGGCTTCCGGAATCGGTGGGTGTAGCCCCAGGGGCGGTCGCTGCCGTAGTCAAAGTCGAAGCGTTCGCGGCGAGCCAGCTCGTGGAGTACCGGTGGCGAGATATAGTGGGGGTCGACGCGCAGCTCGCCGACCACGAGCAGACCACCCGCCTTCAGGACGCGCCAGACTTCGCGTAGACAAAACGCTCGATTCTGGACTTCGCCCAGCACCGTGATGAGCAAGGCTCCGTCAAACAATCGGTCGGCATACGGCAGCGCCATGGCATCGGCCTGCACGTAATCGACATTCCAGAGAAACTGGTTGCGCAGCTTGTGGCGCGCTCTGATCAGCATCTCGCGCTGGATGTCGACCGCTTGAAGCCGGCTGTGACCGGTTCGCTTGGCGATCTCGGCGCTAAAGAATCCTGGGCCGGGACCGATTTCGAGCACCCGTGAATCGGGCGACAGGCCGAGTAGCCCGACCACCTTGGCCGGATCGGCCACGAGGCGGCGCAGCGGGTTGTCGAGGACCCACCAAAACCGGGATGGGCATGGACCACTCATGTCATTCGTTTCTCAACCCCACGTCGATCCACTTGATCCCATAGAATACCTGCGGAATCTGGTATCCGTTGACCCATGGTTGGACGATGTCGGCGTCCACCGGGTGCACGGTGAAGATCCACGGCGCTTCGGCTTGGATAACCGAGTCGGCCTGGGCGTACATCGACTCTCGCTGCGCTTCATCGAGAGTCGATCGAGCGGTCAGGATCAGCGAATCGACGATCATGTTCGAGAAGAACGCGGCGTTTCCGCCGGCGCCGGCCATCTGGCTGTAGAAGAGCGGGTAGAGAAAGTTCTCGGCGTCAGGGTAGTCGGCGTACCAGTTCGCGAGGTAGGCGTCTAGCTCGCCCTTCTCCATCGCTTGACGAACAGCGGTCCAATCGCGCTGGCGGAGGTTCATCGTGATCCCGACCTCGGCCAGATTCGCCTGCACCGCCTCTAGGAATCGCTGGTTCAGAGCTAGCGTGCGAAAGAATACATCGAACGAGAGATCGGCTACGCCGGCCTCGTCCAGCATGTCTCTGGCCCGGTCAGGGTCGTAGCCGTAAGGCACGCCAGCCTCCCTGTAGCCGGGCAAGCCGGGTGGGATCGGGCCGTGCGACCGAACCATCTCCGATGGATAGATCGCGTCAGCGATCGCGGTGACGTCGATGGCGTGGTTGAGCGCACGGCGAACTCTCGGATCGTTGAACTTCTCCTTGCCGTTGTTCAGGGCGAGGTAGTACGTGATCAGCGCGGGTCGGGTGTGAACGTACGATTCCCAGCTCGGGTTGGTGGCAAACCGATCGTACTCCGGCCTGGGAAACTCGTTCAAATCCGCCCAGTCCAGGTTGCCGCGCTCGAATTCAGCGATCACCGTGGTGGTCTCGGGGATGATTCGGATCTCCATGCCATCGGTTTTGGGTCGGCCACCGTGGTAGCGTGTGTTCGCCGTCAATCGAATGACGTCGTCGTGCGCCCACGACTCGAACACCCAGGGCCCAGTGCCTACCGGCGCTTCCGAGAAGCCATCGCCTTTGCTCTCGACTTCTTCGCGAGGTACGACGTGCGCCGCTGGCATCGCGAGCAACGAGAGAAACGGCGCGAACGGCTGCGTCAGCCGGATCTCGATCTGGTCGCTCCCGACTGCGCGTACACCGGTCAGCGCTGTGGCTTCGCCGTCGATCATCTCCTTGGCGCCGACGATAAACTCGAACACCCACGTCAGCGGGCTGGTGTTCTCCGGTCTCAGCGCTCGCTCGAACGAGTACTTGACATCCGCGGCGGTTAGCCGACGACCGTTGTGGAAGACGACGTCGTCGCGGAGCGTGAACCGGTAGCGGGTCCCGTCGTCCGAGACCTCCCACTCCGACGCCAGGTTGGCTTGAACCTCGTCGTTCGCATACTGAACCAAGCCGTCGTACAGGTAGACGACCATACGGCCACGGTAGACGTCGACGGCTTGAATGGGGTCCAGGCTCGCCGGGTCGGATTCCAGGTAGAGCCGCAGGACATTACGGTCGACGACCCTGGATTGCGGCCCACCCGCGCCGCAGGCTATCATCGCCAAGGCGCCTACTGTGAGCACGATGTTGCGGGTCCTACCCATACTCCTGCTCGAGCTGATGCTCGCGTTTACGGTGAAGGAGCCAGATGATGAGCACGATGCCGACGACGAATGCGACCGCGCCCCCCCAACCGAGATAGCGCTCGATCGCATCCCACGAAGCGCCGAAGAAGTAACCGACCAACGTGAACGTCGTGCCCCAAACGATACACGACAACACGCTCCACGGCAGAAACTTCCAGTACGACATGCGGCTAATGCCGGCGACCACCGGACCGAACGATCGGAGGATCGACATAAAGCGCCCGATAAGGACCGTCTTGCCACCGTGGTGATCGTAATAGTGCTCGGTGGCGCACAACCGTTTCTCGTCGAAGAAGAAGTACCGACCAAAGCGGCTGATCACTTGGTGACCATAGGTACGGCCGAGCAAGTAGCCGACCTGATCGCCGGCGAACGCGCCGACGATGGCGATCAACCCAACCGCCCACGGATCGAGCACGCCCCGAAACGCATAAAAGCCGGACAGCACGATTACCGTCTCGCCCGGGGCGATGAGCCCGAGAAAGGCGCTGGTCTCGAGAAACGTCACGAGAAACAGCGTCAGGTAGCCGTACTGGTCGAGAAACGGGACGATGAACTCTAGGATGCGCTCCTGCATGACCCCTCATAAGTTCGGCGCTGGTCTTGGTCGCGCCATGGATGGCCGCGCCAAGGTATCTGCTGTGCCCTGCGTTTGGTACTCAGCGGGGCGCGCTACGATTCTCGAAGACCCCGGATCCTAGATGCACGTTCCAATCTGTGGCTCTCATCGTATCTGGCTGCTGGCTTGGGCGCTGGCGATTTGTGTCGCTACGCCGATGGGGTTCACCGCGAAGGCTCAAGAGCCGGCCGATCAGATCATGACCAACGGCGTCATCTACACCATGGACCCCGAAGTCGCACGGACCGAGGCGATGGCGATTGCTGGCGGACGGATCGTGGCGGTTGGGACGGCCGACGAGATCGCAGCCGATTTTAGAGGGCCGGAGACGGTGGTCGAAGATCTCGGCGGTCGCGTGGTCGTACCGGGACTCATCGACGCGCACGCGCACATGATTGGATTGGGGTTGGCGCTGCGAACGCTGGACCTCCGGGGGACGTCGAGCGCAGAAGAAATCGCAGAGATGGTCCACGCCGCCTCGGGGACGCGTTCCGCAGACGAGTGGGTCATCGGAAGAGGATGGGATCAGAATGATTGGCCGGTGCAGGAGTTCCCGACGCGCGAGCTGCTCGACCAGGTGGCTCGGGATCACCTGAACCAACCCGTCTATCTAACGCGGGTCGATGGCCATGCGGCATGGGTCAACACACGGGCGCTCGAACTGGCAGGTGTCACGGCCGAGACACCCGATCCAGAGGGCGGCAAGATCCTACGCGACGACACCGGCGAACTGACGGGCGTACTCGTCGACAACGCGATGGCTTTGGTTGGGAACGCGATTCCCACGCCCGATGACGCCGAGTACGCGGCACGCCTCGAGGCGGCCCAGACCCACTTACTCTCGTTTGGCGTCACCGGCGTGCATACGATGGGTGACGGTCGCAAGAGCGTCGAGACGTACCACGCGTGGGCTCGAGCCGGGAAGCTCAAACCGCGCATCGTGGTGTACCTCGACAGTGACGACGAGGGGATCCTCGACTGGCTGGACGAGCACGGCGGGGCGGCCGCTTTTGCCGGTCCTCATTTCCGGGTTGCGGGTGTGAAGCTTTACGCGGATGGCGCCCTTGGCAGCCGCGGCGCAGCGCTTCTCGAACCCTACCGCGATGATCCCGGTAACTCGGGTCTATTGGTGACGCCGCCCGAGACGTTAGCGGCCGAGATGACGCGAGTGGTCGGTCTCGGCCTTCAGCCGGTCATTCACGCCATCGGCGATCGTGGGAATCGCGTGACTCTGGCCGCGATCAAGGCAGCGTACGATGTCCATCCGCCGGATCACGGAGACGTCGATCTAACGTGGAAACGCCCTCGCATCGAACACGCCCAGGTCGTGGCGCTCGATGACATCGACCGGTTCGTCGATCTCGGCGTGATCGCTTCGATGCAACCGACCCACGCGACCAGCGACATGTACTGGGCCGAGGATCGGGTGGGGCCGGATCGAATCGGGGGCGCCTACGCGTGGCGAAAGCTGCGTCGTGCCGAGGTTCACATCGCCTGTGGGAGCGATTTTCCGGTCGAGAGCGCCAACCCGTTCTACGGACTCTACGCCGCAGTCACCCGACAGGATCGAGAGGGCTGGCCCGAGGGCGGCTGGTATCCGGAAGAGCGCATGACCCGCGAGGAGGCGCTGGCCTGTTTTACACGCGACGCCGCCTACGCGGCGGGTATGGAGGCCGAGGTCGGAACTCTCTCGCCGGGCAAGTGGGCTGATTACTTGATGCTCGACCGCGACTTCATGCTCGTTCCGCAAGACGACATCTGGCGGGTGGATGTGTTGCGTACTGTGATTGGCGGTAAAGTCGTGTACGAAGCGCCGTGGAGCGAGGGCGAGTGACTACTGCTCCGGGTTGGCCAACCGCTCCAATGTGGCATCATCCCACAACTGTCGAATGTGACTATTGATTCGTTGCTCCGCGCGCGCTTGATAGAATGGCGTTACTATGCCTTCCCAAACACCCTGGTCGAGGAGCTTGAGCGCACGGCGCTGACGCAAGCCGGCCTCTTGCAACTCGTCGGCTGCGAAGACAGCATCGATCGCGCGTTCGATCTCGGTTTGGTCGGGCATGTGGAGCAAGGTATCCGATGGCTGTAGGTGTAGCCAACCTGGCAGAGCTTTCGCTCCAAGAATGGGAAACCGGTGTTCGGTTTGGAGCCGAGTGGGGTGATGTTTCCCGGCCGCTCGGCGGGAAGAAGCTCGGCTGTGGAATGTGGGTCTTGCCTCCGGGCAAGGCGAACGTGCCCTACCACTACCACCTGGTCAACGAGGAGGTGGTAGTCGTGCTTGGAGGTGAACCATCGATCCGGCTCGACGACGAAGAGTATCAGCTGGAAGCCGGCGACATCATTGCGTTGCCACCCGGAGCCAAAGATGCACATCAGTTCCTGAACCGCACCGATCGGCCTGCCAATCTCCTGATGGCTTCGACGCTCTTGAGCCGAGATGTGGCTGTCTACCCGGATTCGGGGAAACGCATGTATTGGCTCGAGGGGTTGGCCGCGGAGCCGTCGAAAACCAAGCTCTTGGTTCGCGACGGTCGGGTGGTTGAGAGCTACTTCGAGGGCGAGCCGGTTGACGAACCACTCCCGGACCCGGTTCTCGCGCAGGCACCGCACGCTCACATCGTATCGATCGACGCCACGCCGTGGGAAGCGTTTGAGGCCGGACCGTTCCGTGGTGACCGAAAGCGGCTTGGCCGAGCCTCCGGCGCGCGACTGCTAGGCTACAGCTTGTATCGCCTGTCGCCCGGGGACCGGATGTGGCCGTTTCATTTTCATCACGTAAACGAAGAGTTCTTTTGGGTTCGCTCGGGTTATGGGGAGTTGCGGACCGTGGCCGGTGCCCGGGACATCCAACCCGGCGACGTGATCCTCTGCCCGACCGGGTCCGACGGGGCGCATGCCATCAAGAACACCGGTGACGGACCGCTCGAGATCTTCACGCTCTCGACGATGGAGGAGCCCGAAGTTTGCGAATACCCTGATTCAGAGAAGGTGTACGTCATGACCGGGTCGGCGCCCGGCGGTGACGAACACGTCCGCACGGTTGATCTCGTGTTCCAACGGCGCGACGCGGTCGAGTACGACGTAGGAGAGCGGTGACGACAACTGATGAACAGCGAGGAGAAAGGAGACCAACGTTGAAACGCAGAATATGAGGAGACGATCGTGATGTGGTTTGCGCCCGAAGAGCCACCGGTCACAATGGAGGCCTCGATGATGGGGACAGCCACCAGGTCTACGTCAGCACGAGCTATCGATTCTAAGCACGGAACTATGGATTCCGGGGGATGATCAGCCGATCGCTGGAGTCCTCGGAGGCCTCCTCGGAATCAGCATCTTCAGAGTCTGACTGCGCCGCCACGTACATGGCAAAGAGTGTAGGAATGTCTGCCGCGCCCGGTACGCCCAACGGGGCAGACTCCTCCTCGGGCGCTTCCGTCGGATTCGGCGAGCCCGACTCGATCTCTTCCTCGTACCATTTTGCGTGGTGGTGCTTCGCCCATTGCCGATCCACAAAGCCCGTGATCATCCCAGAAAGGCCCGCGCGCGTCTCGGGATTGACGGTTGCCATGAAGATGTGACCGAAGATCAGCGGCGTCGCCACGATGGCCATGGCAATGTGCACCAGCCACGCCAGAAGGGCACCACCGGTGAGCCAGATCAAAGCGCCCGTGAGCAGGTACAGCGGATACGTACCCATCAGCATCATAAAGTTGATTTTCTCGCCTGCATTGAATTTACCCTGCTTCGGAAGTCGGACGCGAGGGTTGATGAAAGCCAATCCCATGAGCGAGAGCCACTTGATGTCATCGATCGTCCACATCCAGGCCTGCTTGATGTTGGAAAAATGAATCTTCCAGTCCCCGCTGCAACGGAGCACCGCCAGCGGCGGTAAGACGGTCAGGCAGATACCGGAGACGCGGTGGATCCACGAAAAAATATCTCTATAGGGACGATCTGGCGCCGGATTGTAAAACACGACCAATACGAGGGCGCTGCAATAGCAGACCAGGAAGGGTATGGCCAGGGCCCAGTGGATGAGCCGCTCCGACTTTCGAAATCGCAGGATCTTCAATGGGAACGCCCTCTGGTTGAGATGAGCCCAAAGAATCGCCGCAGATTCCGCGCCATTCTTCCGCTTGGGGCCTGAGACCCAGTGATGGCAGGTCGTGGAAAGTGGAGAGCCGGTACGGAGGTCGGTGTGTCCTCGTTTTCGGACACGCTCGATTACTCGCCGAGTGCCCTGCACTCTACCCTTTCACCTTGATCGCCACGGGACAGTGATCCGATGCCTTTGCTCTACTCGTCACACCCTTGAAGAACTTCGTGACTCGGGGCGGCTTGCCCCTCTGATTCACGCGCGTGGGTTGTACACGCCATTCGATGTACGGCTTCACGGTCTTGTTCTTCGCCGCGAGCGATTTGCCGATCAGGATGTAGTCCAGCTGGTGGTAGCTCTTGTTGCCCTTGTCCACCGCGTCGATGGTCTCGCGGGGCACCGACGATCCGGCGACCAATGCGGTGACGTTGATGGGTACCCCGATGACTTCATGACCGGCCGGGATGACGTCCCGGTGCGGTCCGTTACGCACTGGACGGGTCCCGACACGTTCGTTTTCGAGATGTACACGATGTCCGAAGACGGCACTGAGTACCAAGTGATGGAACTGACGGGGCGGAGGGTTACACCGGGCGACGGAACGGAGTAGGACGCCAACGCCGCCTCGGTAACAGCGGCGGCAGCTCATAGGCGATGCGCAGCACGGTCGCTGGGTGGACCACCCTGACCGGTGACCCGGCAGCGCGCAGCCCGGCCGCGATCTGAAACGTGCAGCCAGGATTACCAGTGACGACGAGCTCGGCACCCGTGGCCAAAATCTGGGTGACCTTTCTCTGCTGAAGCTTGGCCGCGGCCTCGGGGTGGGTCACGTTGTATAGCCCGGCTGACCCGCAGCACCACGTTGACTCTGGAAGCGGTGCCAGGTCGAGTCCAGGGATCGAACGCAAGAGCATCCGCGGGGCTTCGGCCACCCGTTGGCCGTGGAGCAGATGACACGCATCGTGATACGTCGCTCTCAAGCCGATCGGGCGACGCGGCCGGCGCACCCCGCGATCGACAAGATGCTCGGTGACATCGACGACCGCAGCGCCGACCTTTGCTGCTCGTTCCGCCCAATCAGGATCTCCATTCAAAAGCTGACCATATGCCTTCATGTGGGCGCCGCACCCAGCGGCGTTGGAGATCAGTCGGTCTGCATTCGACGTTTCAAACACGGCGATGTTTTTGCGCGCCAACGAACGAGCGACATCCAGTTGGCCATAGTGAGCGTGGAGTGCGCCGCAGCACCGAAACTGTTTCGGCACCACGACCTGCCAAGCGTTGTAGGCCAAGACCTGCGCGGTGTCGGCGTTGACGTCGGGCAAGAACACCGATTGCACACAACCGGGGTGTAGCGCCACCGTCCCGCGGACAGACGGCGTATCGCCGTTGATCACGACATCCGATGGCCCAAGCGCAGCTGGTGTCCGCCACCGGCGGCGTTGACGCGGGATCTCGGGTGCCAGCGGCTCGAGTGGCTCGAGGTCTGGGAATCGGTTGGCGATCCACCGCTTGAATCGAGCGCGTTTCTTGAGCACACGCTGATACAACCTCACCGAGCGTGCTATCCACCGGAGCCGTGTGGGGTGGGTGATGATCCGGTTTAGGAGCCAATTCTGGGCGGGCTCCGGGCGCCACGCTTCGCGCCCGTTGCTGCTGTCGATTGCGGCTCGGGCCGCCTCGAGCAATCGTCCGAACTCGACCCCGGCCGGGCACGCGGTCTCGCATGCTCGGCATCCGAGGCAGTAGTACATGGCCTCGGCGAACGGGGGGTAACCGACCTCGATCTCACCGCTCGCGGCCGCCCGCATGAGCGTGATTCGGCCGCGGGGACCGGCTCGCTCGCGCGGCGTCATCGCGAACGTGGGACAAGATGGCAAGCAGAGCCCACACTGAATACACGCGGTCAGCAGATCGCTGTCCGGATGAAAGACGGGGTCAAGCGGAGCGAGGTCCGCCTTCAGGAGAGCGCCTCCTCGTAGGCCGGGTGACCAAGAGGTGGGTGCTCGCAACGCGCTGAGTGCCCCAGCACTTTGCCGGGGTTTAGCACTTGGTTCGGGTCGAGCACGGCCTTGATCTGACGCATGAAACGAAGCGCCGGGTCGCCGGTGTGGCGTTCCAGGAACTTGCGCTTTGCGAGCCCGACGCCGTGTTCACCTGTGATTGTTCCCCCTAACGTGACGGCGGCGTCGAAGATCTCCTCTAGCGCGGCCTCGGTACGCACGATCGCCTCGGCGTCGCGGGCATCTGTGATGCAGGTGGGGTGCAAGTTGCCGTCGCCGGCGTGTCCGAACACGCCGATCTGAACTTGGTGCTCCGCAGCGATCTCTTGGATGCGAACGAGCATCGATGCCACCGCGCTGCGCGGCACGGCGACGTCCTCGAGAATCGTGGTCGGACCGATCCTGGCCAAAGCGGTGAACGACACTCGTCGCGCTGCGCGCAAGTCTTCCGCCTCGTCCGCATCGGTGGCGCTCCGCACTTCACGCGCGCCGTGCTGTCGACAGATTCGGTTGACCGCGTCAGCGTCCTCTGCGACCGCATGCGCTCGCCCATCGACCTCGATCAACAGCAGGGCCGCCAGATCGGCGGGCAGTCCGAGCCCGGCGAACGATTCGACGGCGCGGATCGTGACCTGGTCGAGGAACTCGAGGGTCGCCGGCACGATCCCGGTAGCCAAGATCGCGGTGACCGTGTGACCCGCCGCACCGACCGAGTCGAACGACGCTAGGATTGTGCGCGTCGACTGAGGTTTGGCAACCAACCTGACGAGGATCCGCGTGAAGACCGCCAGCGTGCCCTCGCTGCCGACAAGGAGATCCATCAGGTTGTATCCGGCCACGTCCTTGAACGATTTCCCACCCAGCGCTAGGAATTCTCCAGTCGGCAAGACCGCTTCGAGGCCCATGACGTAGTCCTTTGTGACTCCGTACTTGAGGCCGCGAAGCCCGCCGGCGTTCTCGGCCACGTTTCCGCCCAGCGTACAGATCCGCATCGAACCCGGATCGGGTGGATAGAACAGGCCGTACGGTTCAACAGCAGCATGGAGATCGGCAGTGATCACCCCGGGCTCGACCCATGCCGTGTGGTTCACCGGGTCGACTTCGACGATCCGATTCCACGATGGAAAGAGCATCACTACGCTATCAATGGTTGGTACCGCACCGGCCGACAATCCAGTTCCGGCTCCGCGAGGCACGAGCGCGAACCCCTCCTCGTTGGCCAGCTTGACGATGCGGGTCACCTGTCCTGTGTCGCGGGGAATAACGACCGCCTCGGGCACGCACCGATGGAGGGCGGTGGCATCCGAGGCGTACGTGAGGAGGTCTTCGCGCGCGGTCAACACGCGAGCCGGCGACGTCGTCTCCGCGAGGCCCGCGAGCACGCGATCGGTGAGCATGCAGTTTATATAGCGAGATCGTAAGTTATCGGCCATGCGATTGATGTTGAAAACGTTCATGGTCTTTGGACTCGCAATTGTCGCTTGCAGTCAACGAGTCACACCCGAGGACGAGTTTGCCCGCGAGGCTCGCGACCGACCGCTCGTTTCCGAAACCGGGCTGCCGCCGGCGCTGAGCGTCACGCGTGAGCAGACGCGGTCGGCGAGTGCGGCGGGCGACGAGTTGCGAGGCGATATCGTTTTTCCGGCGAACGCTGGAACGGTCGCCGACGACGGGGTGCTCTTCCTGTTCATTCGCCGAACTGAGGGTGAAGGTGGGCCACCGTTGGCCGTCCAACGCCATCAGGGGGTTCGGTTCCCGTTTGCTTTCACGATTGGCCGGGCGGACGCGATGCTCGACGGGGTTGAGTTCCCCGACGAAGTGAGGGTCGTTGCACGGTTGGACAGCGACGGCAACGCCATGACGGAGGGGGCGGGCGACTGGCGCGCGGTGAGTGAGCCCGTCGCGCTCGGGTCTGAAGGGCTGGAACTCGTCCTGGAACCCGCTGGTCCCTGATCGCCATGGACAGCGTTCGGCAGTGGCATGCGGCGTACACCGGCGCGCACGAAAGCGCCGCGTTTTTTCCGCGTCCCGATAACGCACTCATCGAGTTGACCGGTTCCGAGCGCGAGGAGTACCTAAACAACCTCTGCACCAACCGCGTCGTCGGCTTGACGCCAGGCGAGATCACGCGGGCGTTTATGCTAAACCCAACCAAGGGACGTGTACTGGCTGACTTTCTCGTCGCGGCTACCGAGAACGCATTGTGGCTGGATTGCGACGGCGGCTGCGCCTCGACGGTTGAAGCGCTGCTCCAACGGTATTACTTCGGTCAGGAAGTTGAATTCCGCAACCACGGCGATGAGTGGTCGATCGGGTCGCTTCAAGGGCCAATGAGCGGCGAGATCGTGACCCGCGCCGGGGCGACCCTGCCGGTCGATCGTGTGGGCGCACACATCGAAACGAAGATCGGGTCGACGGCGGTGCGCATCGTTCGCTGGACCGATACTGGGGGGGGCGGTTTTCGCTTGTGGACCCCGAAGTCCGGCGCTCCAGCGGCAGAAGCCGCGCTAATCGCGGCCGGGGCGATTCCCGGCGACGAGGATGCGTGGAAGGTACTCCAGATCGAGGCCGGTATCGCCGCCTTCGGTCGGGAGCTGACCGAGGAAATGATTCCGCTCGAAGCGCCGACCGAAAACGCCATCAGCCATGACAAGGGATGCTATCCGGGCCAGGAAGTGATCGCTCGATTGTGGGCTCGGGGCCGACCGGCCAGGCACTTGCGCGGGCTGCGGCTGGATACTGATCGGCCGCCCCCTCCGGGCACCCTGCTCGATAGCGGCGACAAGCCAGGTGTGGCGCGGATTACCGCCGCTGGGATCAGTCCCGAGTTGGGTTCGATCGCGCTCGCGTTCGTCCACCGGAACTACTGTGATGCCGGTACCCGTTTGGGGAGCGACAATCTCGAGGCCGAGGTCATCGATCTCCCGATGACGACGGTCAGGGCGTGAAGATCTACACGAAAACCGGCGACGATGGCGGCACCGCGTTATTCGGCGGTGGACGGGTGCCGAAGAGCGATCCACGCGTCGCGGCGTACGGTGACGTGGACGAGCTCAACGCCTGGCTGGGCGTGGCCCGCGCTCAGGGCATCGACGAGGATGTATCGGCCGTCCTTGAACGGGTGCAGCAGGACCTCTTCGTGGTCGGTGCGATCCTGGCGACTCCAAACCCCGACCGGCGCAAGCGATCCAAGTTCGATCTTGTCGCTGATCGGATCGAATCGTTGGAGAGCGAGATCGATGCGTGGCAAGGTGAATTGCCACCGCTCGAAGCGTTCGTGTTGCCGGGGGGATGTCCAGCGGCAGCCTTTCTCCACGTTGCACGCACCGTCTGTCGGCGCGCGGAGCGCGCGATCGTGGGACTGCAGGCGGATGATCTTCCGGGAACGATCCTGCCCTACATCAATCGACTGAGCGATTTCCTGTTCGTGTGTGCCCGCTACGTCAACCACAGGGCCGGAGCCGCGGAGCCGACCTGGTAGCGTAGCGGATCAGTTGGTGGGGTCTTCCGTGGCGTAGATCACCGGCGCTAGCCACGGTACGAGCGAAAGCTCACGGTCGTCGAGGCGGACGGTGATGCCACGCTCTGGGTCGTGAGCGACGACCTCAAAGGCGACACCCTTCTCGAATCCCATTTCAGCCAGCCGATCTGCTACGTCTTGTTCACGCCAGCGAATACCGACCACGCGGCCCTTTTCGCCCTGGACCATGAAATGGAGAGGGAACTCGACGGTCATGCGAGTTCGACGAAGACCTTGCTGGCCAGCCGTTCGTCGATCGAGACCGTCTCGCCATTACGCTCGAGCGTTATCGCGCCGCCATACCCGGCGCGCTCGACGATCGTGATCCGAGCGCCGGGTACGAGACGGAGCGACGATAACGAGCGCAGCAGCTCGCCGTCCCGATCGGACACCCGACGAACGATCACGCGGTCACCGGTGGCGACCTCATTCAACGGGCGGTGGACGTCCTCAGGCGGCCGGCCCTCCTTGGGTGGAATCGGGTCACCGTGGGGGTCGGTGGTTGGATGGCCGAGCATCGCATCGATGCGATCCTCGAACTCCTCGCTGATGACGTGTTCCAGTCGCTCGGCCTCGTCGTGAACGGCGTCCCACGAATACCCCAGCGCTTCTGCTAGATAGAGCTCGATCAGCCGGTGATGCCGAACGACCTCGAGGGCGATCTTCTCGCCGGCGACCGTGAGGTGGACACCCTTGTACGGTGTGTATTCGACCAGCCGCATCTCGGCCAGTTTTTGCATCATGTTTGTGGCCGAGGCGGCGGACACCTGCATCCGGGCTGCGATCGCCGAGGTCGAAGCCCGGGGCTCGCCCCGCTCCCGACCGATCGTATAGATCGCCTTCAGGTAGTCTTCGATTGGTGGCGTGATCTGAGGAATCGGGTCGTTGACCATCGCCTCTGCAATGTGGTCTTTGGTCGTGAGGACAGTCAAACCCGGTCAGTTGTCGCGCCACCAGGAGCGGCTACCATTGGGGCATGCTCGAGGTGACGAAGCCGGTTCCCATCTATCAAGTGGACGCCTTCTCGGCCCGCCCGTATACCGGCAACCCAGCGGCGGTGTGCTTGCTCGACAAACAGGCCGATACCGGTTGGATGCAAGCGGTGGGGGCCGAGATGAATCTGTCGGAGACCGCGTTTCTGTGGCCCGAAGGAGAAGCCTATCAACTGCGTTGGTTCTCCCCACTGCGAGAGGTCGATCTGTGCGGCCACGCGACGCTGGCTGGCGCACATGTGCTATGGGAGAACGCCATCGTGGCAGGGTCCGCGGCCATCCGATTCCTGACTCGAAGCGGAGAGCTTTCGGCGTCTCGGGTTGACGATTGGATTGAGCTTGACTTTCCGGCCACTCCGGCGGTTGCAACCGAGCCGCCACCGGGGCTGCTCGCCGCGCTCGGCGTCGACCCCCTGTTTGTCGGCAAGAGCGACCAGCAGGACTACCTGGTCGAGGTCGAGGGCGAGGCGCAGGTCAGGAGCCTCGACCCCGACTTTCGTCGCTTGGCTACCGTCAAGGCACGGGGGACGATCGTCACTGCCCATGCCGACGGCGAGGAGCACCATTTTGTATCCCGGTTCTTCGTTCCCCGCTACGGGATCGATGAAGATCCGGTAACCGGGTCGGCACACTGTGCGCTGGCGCCGTACTGGTCCGCAAAGCTGGGATTAGAAGAGCTGGTCGGATATCAGGCTTCGACCAGGGGTGGCATCGTTCGGGCGCGACCAGTCGGTGATCGGGTGATTCTCAGCGGGCGTGCCGTGACGGTGTTTCGGGGAGAGTTGCTCAGCTAGTCGAGAGAAGGAGACACGATGCGCAAAGATGCATACCGAAAGCTGTTAATACGCTTGGTTGTGAACGCGATTCTGGTCGCTTCCGCGTGCGGGGGCGCGGCGTCGGATTCCGATGGGGTTGACGCTCGTCCATCTGATGTCGCCACAGACGCGGACTCTTTGCCGGCGGCGTTGCTGGGAACGGCGCCTCCGCCGGCCGGGCAACCGGTGCGGTACTTCGCGCCGGATTCTCAAACCATGGGCTATCTCGCTGTGCCGACCGACGACGGTTCGCACCCGGCCGTGATCCTGATCCACGAGTGGAACGGCTTGAACGATCGCGTCCGACAGGTAGCGGATGCGCTCGCGGAGGAAGGATACGTTGCCTTGGCGGCCGACCTCTACCGGTCCCGCACCGGCAGCAACCAGAACGAAAACATGGCGCTGGTGCGCGAGGCACGAGGCGACATGACGACCGTCATTGCGAACCTCGATGGTGCCCAGCGTTTCTTGCGCGCACGTGACGACGTGACCGGTGGCATCGCCACGATCGGCTGGTGTTTTGGTGGGGGCATCGCGCTCAGCTATGCACTTGGCGGAGAGCACCACGAAGGCACGGCGATCTTCTACGGTCAACTGCTCACGGACCCGGCGGAGTTGGCCCGCATCGATCACGAGATCTATGGCACGTTTGCTGAGATGGATAGTGGCATCCCACCCGACGAGGTGGAGCGGTTTGTGGCTGCCCTTCGTGAAGCTGGCGTGCCGAACGACGTTCACGTCTATGATGCTGTCGATCACGGTTTTTGGCTGTGGGTGGACCGCGAACCGGACCGCCGACTAGCTCCGGCTGTCGATGCTTGGCGGCGGCTTCAAACGTACCTGTCCCGAACCCTGTTGGTGAGCCTATGGATGCGGTAATTGATCACATCGAGTCTCGGCGCGATGCGCACGTCGAAGAGCTGAAGGCGTTCGTCGCGATCCCGAGCGTGTCGACCGATCCCGAACGCGCTCAGGACGTTGAGCGGTGTGCGGATTACTGCCACGATTCTCTACGAGATGCTGGATTTCAAACCGTGGAGGTCATCAAAACCAACGGTCACCCCATCGTGTACGCCGAGTGGCTCGAGGCGGAGGGCGCCCCGACCGTGCTGTTCTATGGCCACTACGACGTCCAGCCGCCGGACCCTATCGAGCTGTGGACTTCACCACCGTTCGAAGCAACGGTCCGTGACGGGAAGATCTACGGCCGCGGATCGGTAGACGACAAAGGTCAGGTCTTGGCGCACTTGATGGCGTGGGAGGCGCACTTCACCGTTCACGGAGGGCTGCCGTGCAACGTGAAGGTTCTGCTGGAGGGCGAAGAGGAGATCGGTTCTGAGAGTCTCGAGCCGTTCTTGGTCGAGCGTAACACCGATCTGGCAGCCGATGTGATCATGATCTCCGACAGCCCAATGTTCGCCCGCGGGGTGCCGTCGCTGTGTTACGGTCTGCGCGGGCTATGCTACATGGAGCTCCACGTTCGGGGTGCGAATACCGACCTGCACTCCGGTTCTTTTGGCGGTGCGGTTGCGAACCCGGCGCAGGCGTTGGCGAAGATCCTGGCATCACTCAAAGACGACGACGAGCGGATCGTGATTGATGGTTTCTACGATCGTGTTCGACCACTGACCGAAGAGGAGCGCAGCGAGTACGCTCGGCTCCCGTTCGACGAAGAGGCGTACAAGAAGCAGCTCGACGTTTCAGAGTTGGTTGGAGAAGCGGGCTTCTCGACGTTGGAGCGCACCTGGGCCCGGCCGGCGTTGGATATCAACGGAATGATCTCCGGCTTCACAGGTGATGGCGCGAAGACGGTGCTGCCGGGCGAAGCGTCGGCCAAAGTCTCGATGCGGCTTGTGCCGGATCAAGATCCGCAGGAGATAGCGCGTCTGTTTACGAGTCATGTCAAACGAGTCACGCCACCGGGCGTCACCGTAAAGGTCACTCCCCACCACGGCGCCCACGCGTACCTGGCGCCGCTCGATCACCCCGCCAACCAGGCGGCCAAACGCGCGCTGGCGGCGGCGTTCGGCGCCGAGCCCGTTTTTACGCGCGAGGGCGGCTCAATCCCGATCACCAACGCTTTTCAGAGCACACTGGGCTTGACGTCGATTCTGATGGGGTTCGGCCTGCCCGACGAGAATGCGCACGCCCCCGACGAGAACCTCGACTTGGACAACTTCCATCGTGGGATCGCTGCCGCGGCGCACTTCTATCACGAGTACGCGAGTGGGGTCGGCTAGCCGGCTACGCTAGTTGTAGGAGCTAGGGGATACGGGCCGGGATCTCGCCGCCGCCGAGTTTTCTAAAGGTAACGTTACAATCGGACACTTCCGGGTCGTCCTCGGCTCGCGCCTCAAAGGCCGAGCTTTGGCCGGGAAGAAGCGGGTTGAAATCGATCAAGGCGCTGCCCGACTTGACAAGCGTTCCATCCGCAGCGTTAAAGCTTCCCACCACCTCGACGTCTTCCAGCGGCTCGCCCGAGATGTTCCTCACCTCGCCGTTGACGCGCACGTAGCCCGCTTCCTTGGAGCATCTCCATGATTGCATCTCGAGCTGGTATGTGGAGAGACCGCCGCTGATGCCCGTCGACAGCGGACCCGAACCAGATGTGTGATCGTGGAAGATCCCAAACGGACCGACTCGAATCGTCGGCGCTGTTGAGTCGTTGATGAACAGCATCAGCGAGTCGGCTGTGGTTTTGACTGCGGGGGTGAACACGTATACTCCGACGGCGGTCGTCCCGGAATCGATCTTGAAGCGCGGATTGCTGGGGATCACGACTCCGTTGTAAACGTTACCGAGGTTGTCCTCGAGGTGAGGTTGGCCATCGGCGGCGATCAGCGCCGCACTGTCTGGGCCTTCATACCAGGTCGCATACGTCATAGCGATAAGATCGGTTCGGTAGTTCAACACTTGCACGTGCCACGCCGCATCATCGGCTCGTCCGAGCATGTCGACCGTGTCCAAGCGACCGTCTGACATCTCCGAATACCGCTCGAGGTCAACGGCGAACGCGGATTGTTCTTCGGTGCTAAGGGTATCGGGGATCTCGGCCTCGGGGTCATCGACCGTCGTGGTCGCCGGGTCGCTCGGTTGACACGCGCCAAAGCCGACCCCACCGGCGATCACCAGCCACGCCCACATCGACAGCAATCGAACTCGCATTCGTCCCTACTCGCCTAAGCTGTGGCTCCCGTGGTTAACACGATTTTTCCGAACTGATCTCCGTTCGCGAGGCGCTCCAGCGCCGCCGGGGCCTCGGCGATTGGGAAGGTACGATCGATAATCGGTTCGATATCGCCGTCGATCACAAGTTTCGAGACCGCTTCGAACTCCCGCCGGTTGGCCATCGTCGAGCCGTGTATCGAGATCTGCTTCCAGTATACGCGGTTGATTGGCGTCACGGCATCGTTCCCGGTAGTGGCCCCGCAGGTGGCGATCCGCCCGCCGCGGCGGACGCTCTCGATCGAGTCGCGCCACGTAGCCTGGCCGACGTTGTCGATAACCAGGTCTACGCCGCGCTTGGAAGTGTGCTCTCGAATCGCCGCGGGTATGTCCTGCACGGTGTAGTCGAGGACGACATCAGCGCCGAGCTTGAGTGCTCGATCGAGCTTAGCCTGGCTCGATGACGTCGCGTACACGCGCGCTCCCACATGCTTGGCGATTTGAAGCGCGGCACCGGCGACGCTACCGCCGATGCCGTGAATCAGGACGCTTTCCCCGGGTTTCAACCGCCCGGCCGACATGAGCAGCCGCCAGGCGGTCTCGTACGCTAGCGGAAAGGCGGCCGCCGCCTCCCACGTCAACGTGTCCGGCTTGAGGTACGCGTTGACCGCGGGGGCGATCGCGAACTCAGCGAACGTTCCCGACACGTGCTCGCCGAGCAACCGATAGCGAGTGCAAAGCGACTCCTCACCCTGCTCGCAGTACTCGCAATCGCCACAGAAGAGACCTGGCTGCAGGTGCACCTTGTCGCCCACGGCAAAGGATTCGACGCCATCGCCGAGCGCGTCGATGACACCTGCTCCGTCAGAACCGAGCACGTGTGGCATCGAAAGTTCGATGCCTGGGATACCGCGCTGCACCCACAGATCGAGGTGGTTGAGCGCCGCCGCGACGATCTTGATGCGGACCTCACCGGGTCCGGGTTCGGGTACGGCTAGCTCACCGACGGTTACCACTTCGGGGCCACCGTGGCGCTCGATGTAGACCGCCCGCATCAACGAAACGGTTGCCACTCCGGATCGTTCAGCATCCGCCGTCCGATCCACGGGACCGCTGGTGCGCCGCGGCTCATGAAGTCGTCGTGGAACGCTTTGAGATCGAAAGGTTCGCCACGGGCTTCGGCCTCCGCCCGCGCGTCGTCCCGCAGGCGCAAGATCATCAGCTTGCCCAACGTGTAGTTCAGGTACTCCGGGTCGTAGGTCCCGCGCAGCGCCTGCTGGCGCGCGTTGACCGAGTCCTGATAGGCCACCCGGTGGAACATCTCCTCGGCTGTCTCGACCGACATGCCTTCGGTATGGAGGCCGATTGATGCCAGGTAACGGACCACCCTCAGCAGCGCGTCCTGGACAACTGCCAGTCCGAGCTTGGGTCCGCCGCCACCCAGACCCTGGCGCCAGCTCATCTCCTCGCCGTAGTGGGCCCACCCCTCGGTTGTGACATATGCGGTCAACAGTTGCTGGGCCCGAGTCGGGGCGCGGTTGATGTGATTGTAGTGGTGATAATGGCCTGGGTACGCCTCGTGACCGCTGGTGTTCAAGATCGCCCAGTCGTTGTTGCGCGTCAGAAACTCTGTCTTGACCGCTTCCGACCAATTCTCCTCGACCGGTTGTATGAAGTAAAAACCGGTCGTGGCAGCCGTCTCGAACGGACCGGGGATGAAGATGTAGGCGAAGTTCGTACGTCGAAACGGTGGGATCTCTCGGACCTCGACATCGCCCGGCAGTACCGTCCCGACCGGCGTCTCGTCAACGAACCTTCTCAGGTCGCCGATGACATCGGCGGCGCTGCTGACGATCTCTTCCGGCGCGGGCTGATCCAAACCGATCGCGTCAAACGCTGCGAGCACGACCGCGTCACGGTCGGAGTTCTCAACGTCACCGGTGATCTCGAGCGCGAGCTCGTAAGCAAGGTTCCGGAGCCGGGCCAGCTCTTCTTCGCCGATCGCTTTCAACTGGTCGAGCGGCAGGTCGACCACCGACAGATGCGCGTTCATGCGTCGATAGCTCTCGGCGCCCATCGCGAACTCGCCAAAGGGCGGTGTGTCGAGACGCGTCTCGAGGTCGTAGGCGTAGTCGTTGAGCGCGGCTGCCGCCTGGTACATCGCCCGCTGGAATCGCTGCTGGAGCTCCGGATCGTCGACGGATGCGAGCGCTTCGACGAGATCCTTCTCGAGGAAGTTGGGTAGCCCGCGGTAAGTGATCAGCGCCGTCTCGATGAATGGGCGCGGAGGGGTGTCGATGTTTGCACGCGCCGCCGCGACCAGGCTCGGAAACTGCTCGAGTCGCTCGACGATCGACACCATCCGCTTCTCGAGTGGAGCGTAATCGAGCAACAGCAGAAACGTGAGATCCATCTGGCCTGCGTAGTAGCGCGGGTTACTGCGCCACGTCGCCAGTTCCTCCAACCAGAATTGGTCGCGATCGATTTGGCGCAGAATGACTACGCGGTCCACCTGCTGGTCGGGCGAGAGCCCCTCCTGCGCAACCGCCAGGAGCCGCTTCTCGAACGCGTCGATGTCTGCCAGGTAGGCCTCGATCGCGGCTGCGCTCCGGTCGCCCAGGCGACCGTCGTAGTCGTGCAGGCCGGCCCGCATTGCGGCGGTAGGGTAAAAGTCGAAGTATCGATCGAGAAAGGCCTCGGCCACGGTGTCGAACTCCTCGTCGGAGTTCCGTTGCGCGCGGGCCGACGTCGCCACCAGCGCGAGCGTGGCCAGCGCGAGCAGAATCGGAAGTACGGCTTTCATGATCTCTCCTAATCGGTGTGCACTGGGCAGTGGCCAACCGTCGTACAACGTACTATCCGGCGGGTATATTGACCCCATGAGCTCTGAATCGTGGGAAGACGATACCGCGTTAACGTTTTGCGATCAGTGTGGTCACCTGCAGCCGGGTGTTCAGGCTGCATGCGAGCGATGTGGTGTCCCACTCGATCGCAGCGTGTACGATCCGTTTGTGGCTATCCACCAGAATGCGGCGGTTGTACGACAGGCGGTGCGCGGTCGCGGGAAGCCTTCCAGATTCGGCAAGTTCGCTCTCCTCACTTTGGGTGCGCTGTACCTCGTCTACTCGGCGATCTACCTCAAGACGCTGCTCGACAACGCCTTTTCGATCATCGCCTTGGCGCTGTTGTTGCTGCACCTCACGATCGGTGTCCTGATCTTCGCGGGGTTTCGACGGATGGCCAGGCGTGACACCTGGGCCGAGTACCGCCGCTACGACGATTGATGTGGCGTTAGCACTGTCGTGTGCACGCTGATCGCCTTTCACCACGTTTTTGACGACGCACCCCTCGTAGTGGCTACCAACCGGGACGAGGCGTACGCGCGGCCGGCTTCACCTCCCGCCTGGGGAGGGGATCGACCGCGGTTTCTGGCGCCACGCGACGACGAGGCAGGTGGAACGTGGATGGGCGCCAATGAAACGGGATTGTGGGTCGGGCTGACGAATGCCGAGCACTATCCGATCGAACGCGACCGCCGGTCGCGGGGCCTGTTATGCCGAGATTTGCTGAGTTGCGCGGACAGCAACGAGGTCGTGGCCCAGCTGACGCGCTTGGACCACCTCTACAACGCGTTTAACCTGCTCACCATCGATGCTGACGGTGGCCACCTGGTCGAGTACGCCGACGGTCGCGCAACCGCGCAGCCCCTCGATATCGGTTGCCACATTGTCACCAATCGCGCCATCGATAACACCGCGTCGGAGCCAAAGGTGAAGCGGGCGATCGAACTCCTCGGGGCGGCCGGTCTATGGGACTTGCCTGCGGGATCGCCGGCGCCGAAGTCGTTGGTGTCGACGCTGGCCCTGATTCTAGGCGACCACGGCCACTCCGGGGACGACGCGTTGTGTCTGCACGGTGCGCGGTACGGGACGCGGAGCGCGGCGGTGTGGCGGATCGGTTCACATGGAACGGGGGGCTCGATCGAGCTCAGTTACGCTGATGGCGCACCTTGCTCGACGCCGCTTGTGGAGGTTCAGCAGGGGGGTGCGACACAGTCTGCAAATCGTTGACGGGTCAAAAACGGGCCGCTAACGTTTCCACACTCGTACCTACCTACTCGCCAAGCTATCCAGGAGAGCCGCATGTCCAACGTGCCCGACGAGTTCCGCTATTCGGAGGATCATGAGTGGGTGGCGTTTGATGGTGAGAGTGGCATCGCCACCATCGGGATCACCGACTACGCCCAGGGTGAGTTGGGTGATGTCGTGTTTCTCGAGCTCCCTGAGGTTGGCGCCAAGGTTGCCAAGGGCGACTCCGCAGGCACGATCGAAGCGGTCAAGACAGTGGCCGATCTGTTCGCACCGTTCGGCGGCGAGATCACCGAAGTCAACGCTGCGCTCGACGATCGTCCGGAACTGGTCAACACCGACCCCTACGGCGAGGGTTGGATGATCCGCCTGCGCGTCGACGACCGGTCAGCGGTCGATGGGCTCCTCGACGCCGACGCGTATCAACAACACATCGGCTAGGCTCTCACGCAAATGACGGCTATCCCACCACCGGACCGGTTCGCCGACCGACATATCGGACCGCGTGATGGTGACATCAGGGCGATGCTCGAACCGCTCGGTTACTCGAGCCTCGATGAGCTGACCGCCGCGGTGGTCCCCACGGGAATCCAAATGGCCGACGAGCTCGATCTTCTGCCGGCCGCTCCGGAAGAGCAGGTCCTCGCCGAACTGCGAGCGATGGCCGGCCAGAATGAGGTGTACCGCTCCTACATCGGCATGGGCTACTACGGTTGTGTCACGCCGCCGGTGATTCTGAGGAACATTCTCGAGAATCCCGGCTGGTATACCGCCTACACGCCTTACCAAGCCGAGATCGCTCAGGGCCGTATGGAGGCACTGCTCACATTTCAGACGATGGTTTCTGACTTGATCAGCCTCGAGGTCGCCAACGCGTCGTTGCTTGACGAGGCGACGGCGGCGGCCGAGGCGATGGCGATGTCGGCTCGTGTGAGACAGGGTCGCAACGTGTTTCTCGTCGATCGGGGCTGCCACCCGCAGACGATCGCGGTCGTCGAGACGCGGGCCGCGGCGCGCGAGATCGATATCCGGGTCGTTGATGCGCTCGACGCCGAGATCGGTCCCGATACGGCCGGGGTGTTGGTTCAGTACCCGACGACCGAGGGCACGATCGTTGACTACCGAACGTTGTGCGAGCGCGCTCATCAAGCGGACGCGCTAGTGACGGTGGCGACCGACCTGCTGGCACTGACGCTGCTATCTCCGCCGGGTGCGTGGGGTGCTGATATCGCGATCGGCAACACTCAACGGTTTGGTGTGCCTATGGGGTATGGCGGGCCGCACGCCGCGTTCTATGCCACACGCACTGAGTTCGCTCGCAAGGTCCCGGGGCGGATTATCGGCCTGACGCGCGACGCAGCCGGCGATCCAGCGCTCAGAATGGCGCTGCAGACGCGCGAGCAACACATCCGAAAGGAGCGGGCGACCAGCAACGTCTGCACGGCGCAAGTTCTGCTCGCCGTCGTGGCGGCGATGTACGGCGCCTACCATGGTCCCGAAGGGCTCGAGCGAATCGCCCGTCGCGTCCACGGTTTGACGCAGCGGCTGGCGACGGGTTTGCAAGAGCTCGGTCATCGCGTCGTCAACGATACGTACTTCGACACGCTAACCATCGAAGTAGAAAACGCGGCGCCGATCCATCAAACGGCTGCCGAGCACGGCATCAACCTAAGACCGATCTCCGACGTTCGGGTCGGCGTGTCGCTCGACGAGACGACGATCGCGAACGACGTGGATGACCTGCTCGAAGTGTTTGTTCGCGACGAAGTTCCGCTGGAGACCGGTGGCTCCTCTTCCAGCGAGCCCGGTGTGATCCCCGATAACCTCGAACGGACGTCGCCTTTTCTTACGCACCCGGTGTTTCACAGCTATCGCTCCGAAACCGAGATGCTGCGTTACCTCAAGCGGCTTGAGAACCGTGACTTCTCGCTGACCCACGGGATGATCCCGCTGGGTTCGTGCACGATGAAGCTCAATGCGACGACGGAAATGATTCCAATCACATGGGAAGCGTTTGGGAACATTCATCCGTTCGCGCCACGCGATCAGGCTCGCGGCTACGAATCGCTGATCACTGAACTCGAAGCCCAGCTGTCCGAGATCACTGGGTTCGCGGCGGTATCGATGCAGCCGAACGCGGGTTCACAGGGTGAGCTTACGGGACTACTGGCGATCCGGGCGTACCACCGGTCGCGAGGGGAACACGATCGGACGACGTGCTTGATCCCCAACTCAGCGCACGGAACGAACCCAGCCAGCGCGGTCATGGCCGGCATGCGGGTCGTACCCATCGCCACCGATGACAAAGGCAACATCGACATCGACGACTTGCGCGCCAAAGCTGACGAACACCGGGATTCGCTTGGCGCAAT
>JBDGYV010000005.1:0-57788 GCA_039588915.1 Gemmatimonadota bacterium | reverse complement strand
CACCTGCTGGTGCTGGCGACGCGGCACGGAGGTCTACCTGAATCTGTGGGACGAGAACTTCATGGGGTGGCCTTGCACGAGTGAGTTAACCGCCAGGCCCTCGCGCGCTCGAGGGCGAGGGCAATTACGAGTCAGCTGCGGTGGCTGACTTAGTGCGAGACCGCGTGGCGGATAAGGAAGGATCTCGAGGACGAAGGCAATCACGAGTCAGCTGCAGTGGCTGACTTGGTGCGAGACCGCGTGGCGGATGAGGGGTGCGGGCGGGAGAGAACTGACCACTGCGTTAAACGAGGTTACAGCCTAAAGACTTTGCCACAACAATGAAAGAGCCCAGATCGCTTGCAGTGGTCCAGGCTCTTTCTCTGACACGCAGGTCTTTTCGCTGTCCGTGCAACGCAGCTTGCCGTGCCATGCTCAGCCAGACCGCTCATTCCAGCCAAGCCGAGGACGCATCGTTCCACCCACCCCCGCGTTTCCATTGGGGGGTTACTGACGTTTTTGCCTCGCCGGACGCCAGCCATCATCAACCGGGAAAACACGGATGCTCGGTATCCACGTGAAGCACCTACCGCGATGTCCCTTGCGGATCACGATACCGTCATCGTCGCGTCCCACTACCCAACAGGACTTACCGCCAGGGTCGCGGAAGCGTTGGCCTGGACCGTATGTGTCGAGCAGTTGTCCGACGGTCATCTCGGGCCCGATGATGCCACGCTCACACCGTTCCTTTTGCATGATTCCTAATTTCTTTGCCAGAGATCGCCGCCATGTCCGTTGGCGGCACCCACTCGTTCACATTATACCCCACATCCCCGGGCGTGCAGGAAGTCGCAGGTTCGAGTCCTGCAACCGCCCACCTTTGTGTGTGCAACCACTTGTTCAATGATTGAACGCCTGAACGCCGAGAGCCCCCTACACGCCTAACTGTTTTACACTGGCGGGCGAGTTACCCTATACTTTGAAGTAGCAGGGACGCGTTCTTTAAGACCAGGGGACGTGACTCCATTGCGGAGCGACTGGACCAGAGCGCGTCCCTGCTCAAGAGGTTGTCAGAGGTTCGTTGGGTTCGCCCCCGGCGACATAGAAGGGGCTGCCATGATGTGGTGTTGATCGACCCGACTGGGGTCACTACACCGTTTGAGGTGATCTGGCAGCCCTTTTTGTTTGGGGATGAAGCGCCAGCCTAACGCTGCTTCCAACCACTCGCACGTCGATGTCGTTCACGTCTGAGGGATACTGGTTCCTTTGTAGTACTTGAAACTTTGGATTCAGCATCTCCCGTTTCTAGTTAGTCCTGCTGTGCGTAAGGTTCTCACCTACATCACAACGGGTGTTCCCCCACAGACAACCGTGTCTTAGTCGGCATACGGTTGAGGTAGTAACCCCGACAAGAGCAAACCCGGCCAAAGCCGGGGACGCAAAGCTACGGGTCCTCGCTTCCTTCGCGACGCCTTCCAACACCACGAAGGACCCCAAGACCGCCGAGTTGCCGGTGAACCATTGATCTCTGCCAAAGGAGAATCCTATGGGTAGGCGATCCCCCCTGCCCGCCGATGGCACAGCTGATTGGAGGCTCCGATGAACAAGTTCAAAATTCCGGCAGCGTTCTTACTCCTGACGGCCTTCGTCGTCGGGTGTGGCGAGCAACCGCCCACCGCGGTAAACGAAGCGGTGTCTACTCCCATGGGTATACCGTTGCTTTCCGACGGGCCGGTAGAGGTGCCCTTCTTCGCTCAGTTTGATGACTTTGACCCATGCACCGGCCTTCCGCAGACGTACACGATGACGGGCACGATGTTCATCAAAGGCAATGTCGTCCGCATCAAACGGACGGTTACCGGCAGTCTCGGGTACGAGGGCGGAGGGACGTTCATCAATGTCGTAAACGGACAGATCGACAAAATCACTCTCGCTGACATTTTGACGAACGAGTCCACCGGTGACAAACAGAGAGCGGTCCTTGTTATCGTCTTTGAACACGGGACGTTGCGGGTGATTGCTGGTGCCGTCGCCTGCATACGCACCTAGGTGCTCGGGAGGCACGTCAGAGCAGCGACACAGCAAAGAGGGGCGGTCCTTCGGGGCCGCCCCTCTTTTTATGTGCCGCGTGTGTTGGCTCAAAACTGTGTTAGTAAGTGTGCTAGTTGAGTTCCGGCTTTTTGCCGTATCAGCGGGCGGAGCGTTCGGCAAATAGGCGGAAAACTCCGCGGATTTACGGCATATTGCCGAAAAAGCGTATTTTGGAGCCTGCCTTACAAGCAGGGGGTCCAGGGTTCGAGTTCAGCACAGCCCGCTGCGTTGCCGCAACAGCGCCGATTAGCTCAAGCCAGTGACCAACTCCGCCGCCATCCTTCATTCGCCTCGGACCCTCCAGAGATCCTGGCCGCCCAACTCGGTCAGCATTGCCGCATAGCGGTCCAGGGCCTCGCGGCCCGCGTCCGGTTGTAGCCGAGCGTAGATAGCCGTGGCGTCGGGTGAAGTGTGGCCCAGGATTGCACCGACGATCGGAAGCCCCACGCCCTGCATGGCGAGGTGACTACCAACCGACCTTCGCAGATCATGAATGGTAACGTCTTCGACGCTTGCTTCCTGCCGGATGCGTTTCCAGCTTTCCTTGATCGACGAGAGCCGTGTTCCTCTCTTTCGACCAGGAAACACCCACGGGTTTTCCATTTCGCGCGGGAGGGACTCAAGCAGCTGAGCAGCGGGAGGCGTAAGCGGGACCGTGCGACCCTTGCCCGTTTTCGTGCGACGGATTCGGAGAAGACGGTTCTCAAGGTCCACGTCCTGCCATCTGAGTTGAAGTGCCTCGCTCTTGCGCATCCCCGACAGAAGGATGAGTAAGAAAACCCCCCGGATGTAGGCGTTCTTTTCGTTACCAACGGCGTTCAATACGCGGGGGAACTCGTCGCGGGTTAGGAAACGCTCGCGGCTCTTCTCGGGGAACCTCTCGACACGCACAGCCGGGTTCAGGGCTGACTCCGGCAGATAACCCCACTCCTTAGCTTTGTTGAGCGCTGCCTTCACGACCTCAATACAGCGGTTGGCCTCGACCTTCGCGGTTCTGCCGATTCGAGCGTGAAACTCCGCGAGGTCGGCCGTTGTGAGATCGGGCAGAGCCAGCCTTCCGAGTTCGTTCGCGACCTTGCCGAGTCGCCGTTCGTCCTCTTGCCAACTTCGCTTGCTTACCTTGGAGTGTCGTTCCACGTAGTGGTCAAAGAACTCTGCAACGGTGACCGCTGTTCGCTCTCGCTCTCGCTGGGCTAACGGGTCCACCCCGTCGAGAACATCGACGAGTGCCCGTTTCGCTCGTGCGCGGGCTTTGGCGAGGGGCAGAATGTCGGCTCGTCCGATGCTTAGAAGTCTCGAACGTCCCGTTCGTGTTCGGTACTTGAGGACGTAAGTCTTGCTGCCGCCGGGGTTGATTCGGACTCCGAACCCTGGCACATCGTTGTCCCAACGAATATCCTGACCACCCTTGTACCGAGCTTGTTTTACGGACTTAACAGTGAGTGCCATGAGGGCTCCTGGCAGGAAAGCACGGTATCAAGTAAGTGCGCATATGGTGCGCGTCGAGTGCGCATATGGTGCGCAGAAACGAGTTCAGCACCACGTTCTAAGATGGGGAACTGAGCGCTGTAAGTCAATACGAAAGATGGGATTATGCCGGTATAATGTGAGAACATGTTACCAGATGTCGGGTGCTTTGGGAGCAGGGGGTCGCCGGTTCAAATCCGGCCGCCCCGACCAGGAACTAGGCGACCTCGCCGGGGGTCGCTGACGCGGACCCTTCCGGTTCGAGCCACGGGGGCAAGATTTTCACCAGGCCCCAGAGGATCAGAAACGGAAGGATGAGAAGACCAACGGACATGAGCAGGCCCTCCATCCCAAACAGCTCAAGCCTGTAGAGGGTCAACCCGCGCAGGCTCTTGGAGAAGAGCTGTCCACCGATCACCACGTTCCAACGAATGCTGAAGATCCCGATCAGCACGAAGATGCCGCAGATCAGATAGATGAGCCGTCGCAGCTCCGGGCTGGTCTTGTTGACCCCTCTCCTCGTCAGGGCCGGCGAAAAGAAGCCCAAGAGGGTCATGGGCAACAGCGTCCCAAGCACCATCTGGAGTACGATGAGGCTGATGAACAGGCGGCCTCGGACCAGCTGCGAGAGAATCTCGATGGACTCCTCGGACTCGTAGAGGCGATGCACGAAATCGAGCGACTCCAACGAGAAGTCGACCACCATCGCAAAGAAGAGAAAGACGGCGAGCTTGTCGAGACACTCCATGTCCAGCGATTTCCACCGGATCATGCCCGCCAGCATGTAGAGAATCAGGACCAACGCAATCCCGGATACGATGGCCGAGAACAGGAACACCACCGGCATCAGCACGCTGCTCCACCACGGGTTCGCCTTCACGGATCCGAAGATGAACCCCACATAGCCGTGCAACAGGAACGCCGAAGGGATCCCGATGATCGTGATCCACCGACCGGCCCGGTCGTCGAATCGCAGAGACTTCTCGGAGAGGTCCGTCGCCCCAAGGGTCAGGGCGTAATGGATCCACTTCTTGACTCCCCGCTCTTTTTGGGCCCACAGGACCAGGTCCTTGCGGTACTCGAACCAGATCTCCAGCAGCAGCACTACCGCGAGGTACCACAGGTAGACGAAGCCGAACATGGCCATGGCGGACTTGGTGTTCGGCGTGAGGAAGATCTCGAACGAGCGCTCCGGGTGACCGAGGTGCGCCAGCAGCGGTAGCGGAGCGACGAGAAGAAACGCCAGAGCTGTGAGCAACGCCAGGCGATAGGTGGGCTCTACTTCCTTTACGTTGAACACACGCTCCATAGACGCCAGGATGAAGGCCCCCGCCACCAACCCAGTCACAAAGGGGTAGACGACCACGAGCAAGCCCCAGGGGAGCTCGAACTCGTTCGGGTACATGTAGCCCTGCATAGCCTACCTCACCTCGCCGTCCAGATTGCCGTAGTAGACCTTCGGCTTCGTGTTCAGGTGCGGCTTGAGCACCTGTATGTCGTTGAGGCGCATGAACCGGCCGAGGGGCGTGACCCGCTGCTTGACCTCGCCGAAGATTCGGGCTCCGGTTGGGCACACCTCGACGCAGGCGGGTTCGAGACCGCGCGTCAGCCGGTGATAACAGAAAGTGCACTTGGCGGCGACGTGCTTCTCGGGGTGGAACCAACGCGCCCCGTACGGGCACGCCTGGATGCAGTAGCGGCAGCCGATGCAGTAGTCGTCGTCCACGAGCACGACTCCGTCCGAGGTCGTGAAGGTCGCCCCCACCGGGCACACCTGGACGCAGGGCGGGTTGTCGCAATGGTTGCACAGCTTCGGTACGAAGAACGTGCGCCGGATGCCCCCCGCGCTGACCGTGGCCGGAAAGCCCTCCATCCCCCCGTTCGGGCTGTCGACCGTCACCTCGCCTTCGGTGTCAATGACGTAACGTTCCACCCACGTATTGAAGTAATGGGGCTCCAGCGGCACGTCGTTCTCGATCTTGCAGGCTTGCACGCAGCGGCCACACCCGATGCATTTGGAGATGTCGACGGCCATGCCGTAATAGTGCTCGGTCGGATCGTGCCCTTCCTGCTCCGCTTCCTGCGCGTCCAGCTCTGGCAAGCGCACGATGCCCAGCAGCATCAGGCCGCCGAGGCTGCACGCCCCGAGGGCCTCGGCGAGGAACTCGCGCCGTGCCAACGCCCCGTCGCCAGCGGGCGACTCACCGGCCGGGTTGTCGGCCGTGAGGCAGGGACCCCACTCCGGCCGATCGCACGCTCCGACCTTCTCGTCCGCGTCCCTCATCATTCCGTCTCGGGGTAGTGGGGGTAGTGGCACTGCCAGCAGAGGTAGTCGTCCCCGTGCGTCGACAGGTCCACCTTGGGGATCGTCGACGGAGTCAGTGCATCTTCCGCGTGACACGTGCCGCAGAAGCTCCGTTCCGCGGGTTTCGTAGGGCGCGCGGATCGCGGCGAGGTCTTGTGTTCATCGTCGGCCGCGTGACAGGTGACGCAGGGCAGGGGGGCGTGGTGAGACACGCCCTTCTGGTTGGCGATTTGGCCGTGACAGGCGGCACACTCCTCCGGGACGGTGGGAGGCTCGGGCATGTGCGGGTCGTGGCACGACATGCAGGGTGTCAGCGCGTTGTGCGTGACCGGGTCGATCTGCGGAAACCCGGTGGGGCGCGACGGATCGTATCCGTGGCACAACGGACAGAATCCACGTTCTCTCGGAGCCGGTGGCTTCTCGTCGAGGGGGGCCTTCGCGTGGGCGGCCGCGGGGCCGTGACACACCTCGCACACCACTCCCCGGTGATTGGATGCGAGGCGTCGCTCGGCTATTCCGCGATGGCACGTCGAGCACACGTCGTGGCCGGCGTACTTGATCTCGTGGGCGACGACCGCATCCACCGCGGCGGCGCGGTATGGACCCTCATCACCAAAGGTCTCGGGAACGAGAAAGATTCGAGCAGCCACGAAGGCGACCACGATCAGCGCGAAAATCGCAGCAAGGCGGATAGCCTGATGTGGCATGGCAGCTCGCTTCCTTTGAGTCCACCGGCTGTGCTAGCCGTTCGCCTGACTCAGCCTAACGGCCCCCCTTCGTCCGTCTTGTCAGAGAAATGCCGCGCTCGAGTGTAGGGGATCTCCTCACGACAAGTTCAGGGCGCGGTGCCGACGGAGGCCACCGGCCCACGGCGTCGAGCCTGGCGTTCTTTGAATCGAGCACATACGCTGTAGAAACTCTAATTGTGGGGAGGGAATGCCGATGTTCAGTAGGGGGATGCTTCCACTTGTTCTCTTCGCGGCGGCACTTTCGATCGGGTGTGTCACCGGCGGCGAGGATCCCTCCGAGATCCGCATCCGCAACGTCAGTGGGTTCGACTACGATGGTCTTCAGGTAGGCGAGGAAACGTACGGCAGGCTACCGGCCGGCGCTGAGACCCGGTATCGTGAGTTTGGTATCGCTTACCGTTACAACTACGTCCGACTCGAGGTCGAGGGAGATGAGATGATTCTCCAACCGACCGACTACGTCGGCGAAACGCCGCTCGGGCCCGGGCGGTTCACCTACGAGGTGAGAGTGGTCGACCGTGCAGCGGGTCAGCTCGACATCCAAGCTGTCGAGGACTAAGCTGCTCGCCCAGGCAGGCGCATACTGCCTTCTGGTCGTTGCGCTTGGCATCTGTCAGCTCATGTTGGATGTCAGGTCGCTGGTGGCGCAGGCAGATGGGGCGGGGGAGAGCGGTAGGGCCCCTGAGTTGACGCTGGACGCCCAGTTCCGCACGCGTAGCGAGCACTGGAGCGACTTCGGTTTCGGCTCGGGTCCAGAACGGGACGACACGTTTGTCCTGGGGCGGATCATGTTGGGCGCGGACCTTCGCCTAGGCCCTCACTTTCGGAGTTACGTCCAGGCTCGGTCGTCATTCCTGACGGATCGAGACCTCCCAGGCGGGACGCGAGCTCTCGATGCCGATCATCTCGATCTGCAAAACGCGTTCGTCGATGTGGTAATCCCGCTTGAAAAAAGCTCCACCCTGACGGTCAGAGCCGGTCGGCAAGAGCTCCTGTTCGGACGGCAGCGGTTGGTGAGCCCGCTCGACTGGGCCAATACACGGCGCACATTCGACGGTGCGCGGGCGATACTCAGCGCTGGTGACTGGAAAGTCCAAGCTTTCTTTGTCAGACCGGTGTTGGTTGAGAAGTCGGAGTTCAACTCCAGCGATGACAACACCGATTTCTTCGGTGTCCACGCCAGCCACCCTGTGCCCACGCGAGGCTTTGAGTACGACCTGTACTGGCTGGCTCTCGACCGAGCATCGGTTTCGTTCAACGAGACCACGGGTCACGAACGGCGCCATACCTTCGGGCTCCGTCTAAACGGCAAAGTTCGAGACACAGGCTGGGACTACGACGGTGAAGTCGCCTATCAGATCGGCGATGTCTCGGACGCCGACATCTCGGCATTCATGATTGGCACCGTACTTGGGCACACGTTCTCGGGGACAGCGATGACTCCGCGTCTTCATGCTGGATTCGATGCTGGAAGTGGGGATGACGCTCCGGGCGGAGACGTCGGCACGTTCAACCAACTCTTTCCTCTCGGTCATGCTTATTTGGGATGGATCGATGTGGTCGGGCGGCAGAATATCGTGGCGATCAATAGTGGGGTCCGGGTGGAGCCACTCGCGGGTCTCACGATTACGCTGACGGGACATCGGTTCTGGCGAGCGAGCGATGAGGATGCTCTTTACAACGCGGGTGGTGGGGTTGCGAGGCAATCCGAGTCGGATGGATCGAAAGCGGTGGGAAGTGAGTTGGACTTCTTGGCTCGCTACAAATTCCACCCGACGCTGACGGGGCTTCTTGGTTACAGCCGGTTGTTTGCCGACCAGTTCATCGAAGAGACGGGAGAGGACGGGGACCCCCAGTTCTTCTACTTGTCGCTGGAATGGAAGCCACACAAAATCGAGCTAAGGAGAAAGGAGAGCCGATGATCGTTCATCTTCTGCTTGGAGCTGCGGTCGGAGCTGTATTGGGTTTCGCGCTCGGCAGTCTCTGGAAAGGAGCGTTGATTGGCGCCGCCATCTCGGGCGGAATCCATTGGTGGCGCGGTCGCAGGCAGCAGGTTGGTTCGTAATGCTCAAGGACACGAACCGCAGCGACCCAGTACGCTTGATGCTCACAGTGGCGTTCTGTTTATGCGCCAACGCGTCTATCGGCGCGCAAACCCCAGTCGCTGAGACGCTCCAGACCCCGGATGGATTGGTCAGAGAGATCTACGACAGCGTGACATTCCAGGCGGGTACAATGCCTGACTGGGACAACGTGAGATCCATGTTTATCGAGGACGCCGTGATCGTCCTGAGAACCAGCAAGGACAGCACAACGGTATTTTCGGTAGATGGTTTTGTTGACGATTTTGTCGCCTTCATTGAGCGGGCCGATGCTGAGCGCACCGGGTTTACGGAGAACATCATCCACATGGAATCGATGGAATTTGGTGACATGGCCCACGTTCTCGTCCTCTATGAGGCCAGCATCCCCGGTTCCGAAAGACCGCCGCACCAAGGGGTTGACAGCTTCCAGTTGATCAGGAAAGCAGGTCGTTGGTGGATCGTGTCAATTACCAACGAGATCCCCACCGAGGGTAGGCCGATCCCCGCAATCCTCCGCGAGTGATCGTTTTGTCCACCCTGCGCGATGGGCTTCCTACACGATTGTGAGTAGCCCCATCATACAGATCGGCATGATGGCAGCTGAGGCGGCCGTCATTGCAGCGCTGGTTCTGGCGCTGTTCCGGTTGAGATCCCGGCTGGGGTTGGCACCGCTGTACGTGACGATCGGGGCATTCCAGTACTTTCAGCTTGTCCTGACGCCAGCGTTGGTGGTGGAGTACTCCACCGGGCTATTGATAAGTCCCGCAGCGGTTCTGTTTATCGCCAGCCTGTTTGCCATACTGGTGGTCTATCTGTGGGAGGATGCGGTTGGGGCCAGGAAGCTGATCTACGGTATCGTCCTGGCGAACGTATGTCTGGCGATTCTGTCGATTCTGTTCGGTCTGCATCTCGATCTCCCCGGTACTCGGAACATCTTCAATCTGCCGTACGCGATGTTGCTTCAGAATGTACGAATAATGATGGTTGGGGCAGCCGTCATTTTTCTTGATGTGATTCTGATCATTCTGGTCTATGAAGCCCTAGGCCGGCTCCTCCGGCGTTTCTTGTTTATTCGGCTTTTCGCATCGATGGCGATCGTACTCGTCGTCGATACGGTCCTTTTCGTATCGGGAAGCTTTGGGGGCCAAGCGGTTCTTGCGCCTTTTCTCGTGTCAGGTTTGATGATCAAGCCTGGAATGTCAGCCGTATACGCGCTGGCGTTGGTTTTGTACTTGCGATTCGTCGAGCACCCCGGAGGAACGACAGAGAGCCACGGGGGAGCGGTTCGGGACGTGTTTCACACCCTCACGTACCGGGAGAAGTACGAGCACGCTCAACTACTCGCTAATAAGGACTCCCTGACGGAACTGTTCAACCGACGATATTTTGATAGCCTCTTACCCAACGAGCTCGAGCGAGCAAAACGCTACAAACGACCGACGACTCTTCTGGTTGTCGACATTGATCGATTCAAGCAGATCAATGATGAGTATGGGCATCAGGAGGGGGACCGGGTGCTGCAGCTGTTGGGCGAGACGTTGAAGGATTCTATTCGCTCGGCAGATGTCGCATGTCGAATTGGTGGGGAGGAGTTCGCGGTGATCCTTCCATACGCTAGCTTGCAGAAGGGTATCGAAGTGGGGCAGCGCATTCGCGCCTTGCTGGCATCACGATGTCACGCGGCAGAGTTGTCGCTATCGGCGGATCGTGTCACGGTGACTATAGGAGTCGCCTCGAGTCCCTCCGAGACGGTAATCGCAGACGACCTACTTCGACTGGCGGATCGACGGCTCTACCTGGGGAAGCAGAGGGGCCGTGACCAAGTCGTTGGGGCGAATGAGGAAGGGATCAACCCTGAGAGTGCTTGAAGCACTGAGTCAGCGTGCCAGGTTGTTTCCCGCGCCCGTCGACAGTCCGTGAAAATCCTCATCGTCAACGATTTGGCCGTGCCCGCCGGTGGTGCGGAGACATTCACGTTTGACCTCCGTGATGAGCTCCGCAGGCGAGGCCATGACACCCGTGTCTTCGCCAGCACTGCTCTGGGCGGCCCCGACTCAAACATGGCTGATTATCGATGCTTCGGAACGACCTCTCGGTTGCGGACCTTGAATCGTGCCGCGAACCCAGGCGCGTTCTGGCGATTGAAGCGCGTGCTTCGCGAGTTCAAGCCCGACCTCGTGCACGTGCGAATGTTCATGACTCAGCTCTCGCCACTGATATTACCGCTACTGCGCAACACTCCAAGCCTCTATCACGCGGCGTGGTACGAGACGATCTGTCCGACGGGACTGAAGCTCCTGCCCGATCGTACCGTTTGCCGACAACGCGCAGGCCGCGTCTGCCATAGCTCAGGCTGCTTGTCCCTGCAGGCGTGGACGGCGTTGATGTTCCAGCGCCAGTTATGGGAACGCTGGCGCGACGCCTTCGACCTCGTGGTCGCGAACAGCGAGGCGACGCGACAGTGCCTGGTTGAGCATGGCATCGAACCAACAGTGGTCGCATGGAATGGCGTCCCCCGGCGACGGCCACGCCCACCGCTATCGGATCCGCCGACGGTCGGCTATGTCGGGCGATTGTCTTGGGAGAAGGGGGCTGATGTCCTGATCCGTGGCTTTGCAGAAACCGTGGAGCGAAATCCGACGGCGAGACTCCTGGTGGTTGGCGATGGTCCCGAACGCGGAAGCCTCGAGCAACTGGTCCCCGATCTAGGGCTCGAGGCTCGAGTCCAGTTCTTGGGTCAGCTGCCCCGATCGGAGATGGAGCGAGCACTGGATGTCGCGTGGGTTCAGGTCGTCCCATCGCTCATGGAGGAGCCATTTGGCTTGGTGGCGGCGGAGGCGATGATGCGCGGTACGGCCGTGGTGGCGACGAAGGGAGGTGGGTTGAGCGAGATCGTGGAGAATGATCGCACCGGCCTGCTGGTGCCTCCCGGGGATTCGTCAGCGATCGCGAGCGCATTGAACGACGTGCTCGGCGATCGTAGCCGAACCGAGGAGATGGGTTCGGCAGGTTACGCCAGGGCAGTCGATAAGCTGAGTATTGAGGCGTCAGTCGATAGGTTCGTCGAGCTTTATCGGGGCTTGATCCGCTCGGCCGTCACGACCGCGACGCCGATTCCAACGAGTGGTCCGGGGACGCCCGTTCATTATGCCACCCTGCCGTTCTCTCTGCGTCGCACGCTCGGCTACACCTCTCGTGGTCGTCTCCCGTACGACAGCGCCGTCAAGCTCCGCGTCGGAGAGCCGACCTATCTGCTGACTCATCCTGACGACGTCCGGCATGTGCTGGTCAAGAACGCGGCGAACTACAGGAAGACGCCCTTCCTAGCTAGCGAACGGGGTCGGCGGCGGGCGGGCCGCGGGCTCCTCACCAGCGCTGCAGGAGAGCATCGTCGGCAGCGGAGATTGCTGCAGCCGTTGTTTCACAGTCAATCGGTTGAGCGGTACGAGCGCGCTATTCTCGATTGCACTGATCGGTTGAAGTCGCGCTTGCGGCATGGCGAAGAGATCGACCTCGCGGTTGAGATGACCGATCTCACACAGTCGGTGATTCTCGCGGTTTTGTTTGGTGATGAGCTGGCCGGTGACGGTCTGGACACGCTGGCTGAGGCGATTCGAAGACGTCGTCGCTACACCGAGTATGTCTATCACGGTCGATTGCCGCTTCGAGAATTCCTGCCGACTGGGGTTGCGCGGCGATACCGTCAGGCGATGGAGGTCATCGATGCAGAGATCTACTCGGCGATTCAGCGACGTCGCTCTAATAGGGGCGAGCCACGGGATCTCATAAGCCAGCTTGTGGAGGCGACCTACAAAGACGGTTCCTCGATGAGCGATGAACAAGTGCGAGACGAGGTTCTGACGTTTACCAGCACTGGCTACGAAACGTTGGGCGAGGCGATGACGTGGGCCTGGTATCTACTCGCTGGCCACCCACAGGCGGACGCGGAGCTGCGAGCCGAATTGAAGCAGGTGCTTGCAGGCCGTCCTCCCGGGGCCGCGGATCTTCCCACGTTGAGCTATACCGAGATGGTTCTGGCCGAGACGATGCGTCTCTACCCGCCGACCTGGATATTCGCGCGCATCCCAGAAGCGCACGATAAACTCCCTAGCGGGACATGGGTGCCCGCGGGAGCCAAGCTCTACATCTGTCAATATGTGCTGCACCGTCACCCGCGTTACTTCACCGATCCAGAACGGTTCGATCCCTACCGGTTCGCGCCTGGTCGGGAACGGCCGCGATTCGTCTACCTGCCGTTCGGTGACGGTCCGCATAAGTGTCTCGGTGAGCACCTGGCGAAGCTGGAGGGCGTGTTGGCAGTGGCTAGCCTAGCGCAGGACGTTCGGTTCGAACCCGTCGATCGCGGTCGGGTCGATCCATTCGCTGGGATCACGCTCCGTCCGCGGCGTGGGTTGCGGATGCGCGTCGAGCTTCTATGAAGGTGACCGGGTCACTGAGGCCACAACCAACCGAAGACCCCGGCCGTCAGAAACGCGTAGACCATCCCATCAACCACACTTTTGATCGTGGCGCTCCACGATCGCCCCATCCAAATGGCGTCCTGGGCCAGGGCGCCGGCGTAGCCAAGAAAAGCGGCTGTTCCCACGACGCGGAACACCTGTAGGTATTCCTCCCCCGGACTCAAGGTGCGGCCGGCGAGGTAGGCGGCAAAGACGCCGATCACCAAGCAATAGATGAACCACATCGTCAAGTACTTGCCCATCGCCGGTGGGCCGTTCTGCATCACCGTGATCATCCCGACTGGACCGCGGTTGTACTTCTCTACCATCTCGGGTGAGCTCATATCCTTGTAGTCCGCCGCCCGCGGGAAGGAGTAGGTGCCGCGAGGCACGCCGACGGTTCGCATCGCCTCCAACAACTTGGCCTCATAGGGCAGCTTTCTGTATTCGCTCTGATGATACTTAAGCAACATGTGGATGACCGAGCTAGCGACGAAAACGAGCGCCGCCGAGATAATGATTGCCAGCCATAGCTCTGTCAGAGGAACCATCCGTGCCCCCTTGTGCGGAAAGAGTGGGTGTGAGTCGTGACTCCAGTCAGAGTAGGCGAGACGAAAAACAATTGCAAGACCGACGACCATGACGATTGATCTGACACCTTTTGTCGACTTCGCAGCGGAGATGGCCTCTCAGAATCTGGTCCGCTGGTGTGGCAAGGAGGACCTGCGCGCGGATGTTTGGGAAAGCTTCGCTGCGGACGTGAGGCGGCGCACCGCCGACCTGGATTGGGCGCGAGGCTACGCCACACGCTGCCCCGTGGCACAGGCCGAACCCCGGGAGTACCAACTGCGGATACTGGATCTCGGTGTGGATGGAAAAGTGCTAGCCGGCATTCATTTCTTTGGCCTCGACGTTGACAGACCATTCGTCGGGCTGACCGCGCGAACGAAGCCGCTCGACAGTCGGGAGCAGGTCGCCCGGATGGCCAACCGCATGTACGACGAGTTCGCTCGCTTCTCGCCGCAGTCAATGTGGGTTTATCAGAGTGTCGGCTCTCGAGAGTTCCGGCTCGAGGGAATACCGGATCTGAAGCCGGACATTCGGCTCGTGGCGGGTTCCGTGACGGAGCTGCAGACCAGGCCTGTCCCGCCGTTCATGGACCGAATCGATCTGGCACACGCGAAGTCGATGGACTTTTGGGAAGAGTATCAACTGATGTATGAACGCCTTCACGCGGAGCGGCCAGCCCTGCGCCATCGGGTGAACGTTACTGAGCGCGATCTGATGGAACGCTGTGCCAGCGCCGGCGGGTTGTTCAAGGTCCTAGTCGACGGCGAGTGGGCGGGGATCTTCACCGGTCTACCGACCCGTGAACACGGGTTGCGTGGCTACTTGGTGGTCGAAGAGGTGCTGGACACTCCGTATCGGGGACACGGACTCGGCCCGGCCCTGCAGAGACACTTTATCGATCAGCTGCCGGTCGGCAAAGGCGACCTGGTGTTCGGAACTATCGATGCCACCAATCGACCCTCGATCCGGACCGCCATCAAGGTAGGGCGAGCGGACGTTGGTGGCTGGAGCTTCGTACCGATTCAACGGGAAGCCTCGGTTTGAAGAGCGAATCTGACGTCGGAACTCTACGCAGCGTGCTTCTCAAGCGACCCGAAGAGGCGTTCGTAAGCCAGCGGGCGGTCGACGGTCAGTGGGAGTCGCTCCACTACACGGCTCGACCCGTTTTCGAAGACGCGATTCGTGAGCACGACCGGTTCTCTGCGCTGCTCGAGGGTCTCGGCATCGAGGTGCACTATTTGCCCCGCAACGACTCGGTCGGGCTCGACTCGGTCTATGTGAGAGATGCTTCAATTGTGTGTGATCAGGGGGTGGTGGTGTGCCGGATGGGCAAAGATGTCCGGGGGACCGAGCCCGAGGTCCAACAGGCTTTCTTCCGGGAGCTCGGCTGGCCGATCGCCGGGGCGATACATGCGGAGGGTCGGCTCGAGGGGGGCGACGTGGTTTGGGTCGGTCCGCGTACGCTCGCGGTTGGGCTCGGGTATCGCACCAACGAAGAAGGCATCCGACAGCTTGGGGAGATTCTCGGTGATTCGATCGATGAGTTGCTGATCGTTCCGTTACCGCATTGGCGCGGCGAAGATGACGTTTTTCACTTGATGTCGATCTTCAGTCCGCTGGATCTTGACTTGGCGCTGGTGTACTTGCCACTTCTTCCAGTGCCGTTCCGGGCGGCGCTTATCGCAATCGGTCTCGAGTTGATCGAGGTACCGGACGCTGAGTACGACACAATGGCGTGCAACGTACTGGCGGTTGCACCGCGCCGTTGTATCGCACTGGCCGGCAATCCGGAGACCCGTCGGCGGCTGGAGGCGGCTGGTGTGACGGTTCACGAGTACGCTGGGGATGAGATCAGCGTCAAAGGGGCCGGCGGCCCAACCTGCCTCACCCGGCCGTTAGTGCGGGATCCCGCCTGAGGGATCGCGACTACGCTTGTAGGGGGGTTCTCCCTACAGACAGCGCCATCCGTTCGGCGCTACGGTTGTTATGGCATCTCGTCATAACGCCACAGGAGGCGGAACCATGCGAAAAAAGCGAAAGCCACCCGCTGTCAGGCTAAAAGGCAAACGGCCGGAGTCGTTGATGATGACCTACGGCTACCACCCCGAATGGTCGGAGGGGGCGGTCAAGCCACCGGTTTTTCAGACCTCCACGTTCGCGTTCCGTTCGGCAGAAGAAGGGAAAGAGTACTTCGCGTGCGCGTACGGTCTGACCAAGGAGGACCCCGAGCATCCGATTGGCTTGATCTACAGCCGGTTGAATAATCCCGACCTTGAGATCCTCGAGGAGCGTCTGAACCTTTGGGACGACGCGGAGGCGAGCGTCGTGTTTGCATCGGGCATGGCAGCGATCTCAACCAGCTTGCTGACGCTCGTGCAGCCTAGTCACGCGATCGTTTTCTCACGACCCCTCTACGGGGGTACGGATTTCCTCTTGGAGGAGATGCTACCGGATATGGGAATCGTGACGCGTGAGTTCAGCGCTGGCGCTGAGCCTGCCGAGGTAGAACGCATCTGCCGTGAGCTGGAAGCGGCTGGAACATCGTGCCGGGTGGTCTTCCTCGAGACGCCCGCCAACCCGACCACGACGCTCACGGACATCGAAAAGATGTCCGAAGTGGCCCACCGCTTTGGCGCGCTCTGCGCCGTCGACAACACCTTGCTGGGGCCGCTCTACCAACAGCCGCTGCAATGTGGCGCTGACCTGGTCCTTTATTCTGCGACCAAGTACTTGGGGGGGCACAGCGATCTAGTAGCGGGGGTATGTCTAGGCGCGAAAGAGCATATTGATCAAATAAAGATGTTTCGAACGATTTTGGGCAGTATGCTCGACCCGCACTCGGCCTGGTTGCTGATGCGGTCGCTTGAGACAGCCAAGCTGAGGATGACCTGTTCGCGGAAGAACGCGGAAACGATCGCAAACTGGCTGCTGAAGCAGCCGTGGGTCAGCAAGGTGAATTTCCCGGGCCTCTTGACATCGGGCGAACAGAAAGAGGTTTACGATCGGCAATGTTCTGGCCCCGGGGCGCTACTGTCGTTCGAGCTCGTTGATGGCGATGAGGCCAAGGCGTTTCGTTTCCTCAACGCGGTCCGATTGATCAAGCTGGCGGTCAGCCTAGGAGGCAACGAGTCACTGATCGAGCATCCGGCGACCATGACCCACGCTGACGTGCCGCCGGAAGAGCAGCTGGCAATAGGCATCACGCCGGGATTGATCCGTTTGTCGGTCGGCATCGAGCACCCGGACGACCTGATCGCTGATCTCACTCGCGCCGCCGAGCAGATCGAGGTACCAAATGAGATACCGGTTGAGACACCAGATTCTCCCGCCGATGCCGTTCTATCAGGAGAGGCGGTATGAGCTTCTGAACCACCCCCGGCGCGCGGTATGAGCGACCCGCTGTCGGACCGTCCACTCGACCCCGTCTTCTCACCCCGATCGATAGCCGTGATCGGCGCTTCGCGGCGTCGCGACTCAATCGGGTTTGCTCTCCTCCACAACCTCGTCGTCAACGAGTTCAACGGGACGATTTTCCCTGTCAATCCGCATGCCCAGGTCATCCACTCGCTGAAGACGTACCCCCGAGTGGGCGATATCCCCGACCCGATCGATCTGGCGATCGTCATGGTGCCGCGTGACGCCGTTCTCGACGTTGTTGAGGAATGCATCCAGCATGGCGTGAAGGGGTTGGTGGTCATCACGGCGGGGTTCGCCGAAGTAGGCCCGGTTGGCGCCGCGCTGGAGACCCAACTTGGCGAGAGGGTTCGTCATGCCGGCGTGCGCATGATCGGACCCAACTGTATGGGTGTCATCAACACTGATGAGAGCGTGCGCATGGAGGCGACCTTCGCTCCGACGCCAGCCGAGCGCGGCACGATCGGTTTTGTCAGTCAATCCGGCGCCCTGGGAGTTGCGATTCTGAATGCTGCCGCTGACTTGGGCATCGGGCTCACACAGTTCGTTTCGATGGGCAACAAGACCGACGTCTCGGGCAACGATCTACTCGAGCACTGGGAGGACGACGATGCAACTCGGGTGATCTGCATGTACTTGGAGTCGTTCGGCAACCCGAGACACTTTACGACCATCGCCAAGCGGGTCGGCCGCAAGAAACCGATCCTGGTAGTAAAGTCCGGGCGCACCGCAGAGGGGGCCCGCGCAGCCACGAGTCACACCGGCGCGATCGCTGGCACCGATGTCACGGTGTCGACCTTCCTCAGGCAATGTGGCGTATTGCGTGCTAACACGATCGAGGAGTTGTTCGACACCGCCCGCGCTCTTGATCGATGTCCCTTGCCGGCTGGTGATCGGGTTGGCATCCTGACCAACGCTGGCGGCCCGGCGATCATGGCCACTGACGCCTGCGTCAACCTCGGATTGCGGATCGCCGATATATCGGAGGAGACCCGCCGGGAGCTTACGTCGTTCTTGCCAGCTGAAGCGAGCATCGCCAATCCAGTCGACATGATCGCATCGGCGGGACCGGCAGATTACCACCGCTCGCTGGCTTGCCTGCTGGCTGACCCCGGCGTCGATATGATTCTAGCGATCAACGTCACACCACTCCTGTCGCACCCGACCGACGTCTTGGATGCGATTCGCCAGGGTGCCAAGGAAGGGCCTGACAAGCCGGTTCTAGCCGTGATGATGGCCACCGAAGAGTTCTACGACGAAGTGCTCGGGCGCCGCGACCAACCTCCGGTCTATCGGTTTCCCGAGTCGGCCGCGCGCGCGTTATCTCAGCTGCATCGCTACGCGTCATGGCGACGTCGGCCGGCAGATGTTCCGACACCGGCATTCACGGTGGACGACGAGCGGGTGACGGCGATACTCGATCAAACGCAGAGCGGGTACCTGCCAACCGCCGATGCGGTTCGCGTACTCGAGTTGTATGGCGTACCGGTGGCCGCTTGGAGCGAGGTAGACGACTTGAACGGGTTGCGATCGGCGGCGGAGGAACTCGGATATCCGGTGGTCGTCAAGGCCGAAGCGCCGGCGCTCGTTCACAAGAGTGACGTTGGTGCCGTAAAGGTCGACCTGCGGAACGCCGACGATCTCGCGCGTGCGGTCGACGAAATCGATGTCTCGCTTAGCGCGGCCGATTACAAGGCCAGTGGCTACCTGATCCAGGAGATGGTCAGTGGTGGGGTGGAGACGATCTACGGCATCTCCAGCTATCCGCAGTTTGGGCCACTTCTCATGTTTGGACTCGGCGGCCGGTACGTGGAAGTGCTGGGCGACGTCCGCTTTGGCGTGACCCCACTCGAACCGGCTGAAGCCGAGGCCATGGTGAAGGGCATCCGAGGGTTTCAGCTTCTCGAAGGGGTCCGCGGTGAGCCGGGGGCCGACATCGATTTCCTGGTCGAAATGCTGTTACGGATAGCACAGCTCGCGCAGCGTCATCCCCAGATCCAGGAGCTCGATGTCAATCCCTTCCTCGCCGCTCCGACGGCAGCTGGATCCAAGGCCCTTGACGTGCGGATTCGGGTTGACGCCGAACAGAAGTCCAACGCCTGACGATCGCAGAAACGGGGCCGCCCTTCTCTTAAGTGCTGCTGTAACAAAAAGACGCCTGTTGGGGTTGTGGCCGAAGCGAGACGGCCCCCGTCCCTTCCGGGCCGGAGGCCGTCTCAGCCGACGGGTGAGCTAGGCGTTAGGGCAACTCCGTGGTGCGGCCCTCGCCGCCGACCGGATAGTCGGCCGCCGTGATCGTGCCGCCCAGGCCGCTCACAATGTAGTTCGCAAGCGCCTGCTGGTACGTGACACCCAGCGTCGTGAACGGTGCGCCGCGGTACGGATACTGGTCTCCGCCCCGGGCGAGGAAGTCGATTGTGGCGATCGTGACGTCAGCGCCCGCCACTACAGCCCCACCGGCGACGATCGAGGTTGCGTCATCGAGCGTCACCGTCTGGACCCGCGTGCCCGGCACGAGGACGTTCCCGTCGCCGTCGAGCACTTGTGCGGTACCCGAGATGCTATACTCGAAAGTGAACCCCGCGATCTGGGCGAACCTCCCGGTCCCGCCCGGGATATCGCCGGGTGCCACCCGCGACACCGCGTTCTCGAGGATCTCCTTGAACTGGCTCCTCGGGATGTTCTCCAGCACCGTCACGAAGTTCGCGAACGGAACCATGTCGAACGTTTGGAGCTCGGTGATGGGGCCGGCCGGGATGATGTCGTCGTTGCGGATCCCGCCGCCGTTCTGAAGCGCGACGTCCGGGCTCGCGACTCCGAAGCCGGCGGCGAGCTGGTCCGCCTGCCAGAGGAGCGCGTCGGTGATGAGGTTCCCCTCGTTCGTCTCGCGCGAGCGCACCTCGTTGCGAATCCCGTTGAGATCCACCTCGCTGACGCCGATCACGTTGGACGCGAGCGCCGCCAGTGCGGCTTCAACCGGATCGACGACCCGCGACTGGACGAGCGGATCGGGCTCGACCGCGTCGGGGTTCGCACCACCCGCGACCCGCACGGGACCGCTCGCCCCGTCGATCGCGATCAAGTCGCCGTCCTTGTTGAAGCCGACGATCAGCCGCCCGACGTATCCGTACTCGCCCGCCGTCGTGACGACCGGGACCTCCGTCCCGTCGCTGTCGAAGGCGAGGATCGGGTACGGGCCGAAGGGGGGCCCGTCACCGGGGATGAGGAGATCGCCGGGGTTCGCCAACAACTCGTCGCCGCCCCCGGCGACGACGATGTCGACGTCGTCGAGTTGGGCGAGCAGCGCGATATCTCCGTCTACGTCCTGGAGATGGCTGATGAGGATGATCTTGTCGACCCCCATCGCGGTCAGCAAGTCGACTTCGGTCTGAACTTCGCCCGCGACGTCCGGGCTCACGATCACGTTACGCGGGCTCGAGATGAATGGGAGGTTGGGGGTCGTGAGGCCGACGATCCCGATCTCCTCGCCACGCTTCATGACGATGGTGCTCTCGGCGATCCTTCCGGCTGCGGCGAGGCCAGCGAGGCGGGGCTCGGGCGAAACATCGAGGTTCGCGCTCAAGAACGGCGGTTCCGTCCAGCTGAACGACTCGATGAAGTCGGCGAGTACGTCGGGTCCGAAATCGAACTCGTGGTTGCCGATGTCGAACGCGTCGTAGCCGATCAGGTCGAGCCCGATCGCGTCGAAGAAGGGGACCCCGTTTTGAAGGCTGAAGTTGAACTCGGGGCCCGCCAGGAAGTTGTCACCCGACGAGACGAGGACGGCGGCTGCGCCGGGATTGTCGTTGTTTCGCGGCGGGTTGCCGGTCGCGCCGGCGGGCACCAGCGCGCCCCTGATCCGGCGCCCGTTGTTGCCCGCTCGTGGAAGTCGCTTCGCCTCTTCCTTGAGCTCGTCGACGAGCGTCGCGAATCGTGCGATGCCACCGAAGTCCTCGAGACCGCGGTCGACGAGCTGCGACTCCGCATCGTTGTTGTGCAACACGGTGAGCCAGAAGTGAACGTGGTCATCCTGTCCGCCCTGGGAGAGGCGAACGATACCGCCGCTGTCCTCAGCGGGACCGACGGCGTCGTCGCCGCACGCGACGAAGAGGAGCAGGAAAGCTAGAACAAAGAGACGTTTCATGGACGACTCCTCCGGGGTGAGGGATACACTGTCGTTGGCCTGATCGTTTGGTAGTGCTGGATGGTGAAGCGTGCGTAGTACTTAAGAGGCGAAGGCCCGGCTGGCAAGTCGTGAGCTGGCCTGGGAGAGAGTACGTGTGGAGTGAGTTAACGCATGTGGACGGTTTCGGCGACCCGTTGTGTCGGGTACCCGCTTGGGTCCTGCCCTGCTAGCTAGCCGTCCGCAGCTCTAGATCGGGGTGAGGATCCTGCTTGCGCTCGACCCACATGGCCTGCAATTGGTCCGGCGGCATGGGCCGCGCGATCAGGTAGCCCTGAACAAAATCGCACCCTTCGGCGTGCAGGTAGTCGTACTGCTCCTGGGTCTCGACACCTTCTGCGACCACCTCCAAACGTAGCTCGTGTGCCATCGCGATGATCGCCGACACGATGCTGGCATCGGTCGAGTCGTGGATCAGGTCGCGCACGAAGGAGCGGTCGATCTTCAGGCGATCGAGTGGAAACCGTTGCAAATAGCTCAGAGAAGAGTAGCCGGTACCAAAGTCATCGATCGCAATGCGAACACCCAGATCCTTGAGGTTCGTCAGCTGGGTCTGGCTCGTTGCCGTGTCCTCCATGAGAACGCTCTCGGTGAGCTCCAACTCGAGATAAGAGGGATCGAGTCCGGTTCCCATGATGGCGTTGGCAACCTTGATCACGAGTTCCGAATCGAGGAACTGGCGTGCCGACAAATTGACGGAAAGCCGAAGCGGGCCGATCTCGGCTTCGACCCATGACGCCGCTTGCACGCAGGCTTCTTGTAGCGTCCAGTCGCCCATGGGCAAAATGAGGCCGTTCTCTTCAGCTACCGGGATGAACTTTCCGGGACTTACCAACCCGCGCTGTGGGTGGTTCCACCGGATCAGAGTTTCGACGCCCGTAATCTGGTGGTTGGTGAGCGATACTAGCGGCTGGTAGAAAAGCTCCAGCTCGCCGTGCGGCATCGCATGCCGAAGATCGTTCTCGATCTCATACCGTTCTTGATCCCGGTCGTTCAGATCTTCCGTGTAGAACTGGTAGTTGTTTCGACCCACGTCCTTGGCGTGATACAGGGCGTTGTCGGCCTTCACGAGCAAGGACTCAGCGTCCGATTCGTCCGAGCAAAGAATGAGGCCGATGCTACACGACACAAAGAGCTCGGCCCCATTGATGTTGAACGGGAATGCGATGTTCTTCAGTACTCGTTCCGCCACCATGGACGCTTTGTCCGCGCTCTGGACATCCGAAAGCAGGATGATGAACTCATCCCCACCGACACGGGCCACTAAGTCCTCGCTTCTGAAGGTTCCCCGTTGGTCTGTCGGATTATGGCGCACGCACTTGGTCAATCGGGAAGCCACGAGTCGAAGCAGTTCATCGCCGCTTGAGTGCCCAAAATTGTCGTTGACCCGCTTGAAACGATCGAGATCCAGGTACAGTACTGCCCCGGCGCTCCAGCCTGAGCTCGTCGGTTTTAGAGCGCTCTCAAGGGCTGCCTTGAACGAACGCCGGTTTGGAAGCCCGGTCAACAGGTCGTTATAGGCGAGATGCTCCAGCTTTTGCTCCAGCCGCCTTCTTTCGCTGACGTCCTGGATCGTGCCCACGATGCCCTCCGGTTTGCCATCCCGGTCCAGTTTGACCTCGGCCTGTTCGTGAATAAAAGAAACGCTGTCGTCCGACCAAAGAAGCCGATAGTGAATCTCGTATGGATCGCCTGCTGCCAGCGCTCGGCTCCTAGCATCGCCGATCAACTGGAGATCCTCTGGATGGATAGATCGCGAAAGAGTCTCCAGGGTTATTTCCTCTTCGGGAAGGCGAAATACTTGTCGTGTCTCGTCCGATAAGTGGGTCACGATCCCGGCGAGATCGATCTCCCAGCTCCCGAGATTTGAGATGCGTTGAGCGTGTGCCAGACGGGCTTCACTACTAAGGAGTTTCTGTGTGTTTTCGCTGGCCCGCTGGATGTACTGGAGGCGCTGGTTGAGTATCTGCCAATTGACGGGTTTCGTTATGAAATCTGTGGCGCCGGCCTGGTAGGCGCGCTGAATTGACTCGGTGTCTTCCAACCCCGTCAGCATGACGACCGGTATGTTCCTGGACCACTCGTCCGCTCGAATCTTTGCGCAGATCGTGAACCCATCGACATGTGGCAGGACGACGTCCAGCAGGACAATATCCGGCATGACCCTGCGCATCACGTGCACGACATGTGCTCCGTCGGCGACCTCCTCTACCAGGAAGCCATCCTTTTCCAGTGCTCTACGGAGCAGGGCCCGCTGCGTGGCGTCGTCGTCGACGACCAGGATCAGCGGCGATTCTCGCCCGTTCTCGCTCATGCTGTGTTGGCTAGCCGTTGCTGGTCTGGCGCAGGAGCCTCCAGCTCGGCCCGAAGCGCGGAAATGACACCAGCAAACTCATTCTCGATCTGGACCACGACCAATTCCGCTGGTTCAACGGAACCCTCGGCCGCGATCGTTTGGACCTGTTTGCAAAGCGTAGACAGGTCGGTAGCACCGAGGCTGGCGCTGCTCGATTTCAGGGTGTGAGCGGCAACTTTGAGGGCAGGAGCGTCACTGGCCCGGAGCGCAGCTTTCATCTCCTGAATCAGCTTTCCCGTGTCTTTGATAAACTGCTCGACAATGTCTGCTAGAAACTCTGAATCGTCGTCAGTCATCAGGGAGCGGATCTCCTCGAGTCTGCTGGAGTCGAGCACGCTCGCTTGTGCAGGAGCCCTATCCGGTTGCGCTTCATGGTCGTCTTCATCCACTTGTGGAGCAGACCCGTCGGGCCCGCATCGTTTCAGAACCTCCGCCAGGTCATCCAGGCGGAAGGGCTTCCTCAGGTAATCGTTCATTCCGAAGGGAAGGCCGCCCTGGGATCGACTGTTCAGATCATGACCCGTTACCGCGATAACCGGAATGGGCTGTTTGTCAATGGCCGTCACTTCCCGCGCGCGTATCGCGCGTGCAGCCTCAAACCCATCCATACCGGGCATCTGGCAATCCATGAGGATGAGGTCGTACTTGGCCTCGCCAACGATATCGAGCAGTTGGGCGCCGTCCCTGACGACATCGACGTCGCAACCCAGTCGTTTCAGCATGACTGAGATTAAATCCTGGCTCGTGGTGTTGTCTTCGGCCAAGAGCACGCGAAGGCCAAGGTCTTCGCGCTCTTCGTCCTTGCTCGGTTCTGGTGGGTTCATTGGCGATTCCTCTCTCGATTGTTGGCGAGCCCAACGCGCGACGGTCTCTCGCAGCTCGTCGCAGCTGTACGGTTTGCTCAAGAAGTCGTTCATGCCAGCGGCAAAGCATGCGTCTCGGGTTCTCTGCAGTGCGTACGCAGTCAGGGCGATGATCGGGATCGCCTTTGTGCCACTTGACGTTTCGTTTTCCCGGATCCGTTGCGTGGCTTCGAATCCGTCCATCTCCGGCATCTCGCAGTCCATCAGGATGAGATCGAAATCTTCTTTTTCGAGTGCTTCAAGTGCCGCCGTTCCAGTGCCGACTACCGCGGTCTCGCACCCGATTTTTCCGAGCATTGCGAGAGCGACTTTCTGATTGACAGCGTTGTCCTCCGCTAACAGGACCCGCGCACCGGTGGTATCAACACCGCTCGGGGATCCTTCCTGGCTGCCACGTTGTACTCTCGGGACCTGGGTTTCCGCCGGTGGGGATACAAAGACAGCCAGCTGCTCGAACAGCTGGGTCTGGGAGACGGGCTTGGTCAAGCAGCACAGAACGCCTTGGTCGCGTAGTAACTGCGAGTCGCGCTCGAATCCGAGAGAAGTCAACAGAACGAGTTGAGTGCTGGCCAGACTTGGATCAGACCGAATCGCGTACGTGAGCTCCAACCCGTCCATGCCCGGCATGTTCATGTCCAAGATCGCCAAGTCGAAGGGGTCGTTTGCTGCGACCGCCTTTCTGAGCATGGCGATGGCCTCGAGACCATCAGCCGAGCAATCGCTCCGCATGCCCAAGGAACGCAGCTGGTTCTCCAGGATCTCGCGGTTCGTCTGGCTGTCATCGACTACCAAAACATGAAGTCCTCGGAGTTGCAGATAATCGGCGCGCCCGGTCTCGGTCTCGAGTCCGGCGACGTTGGCGACCTGAATCCTGAACCAGAAGGTGGACCCGCTGCCTTCTTTGCTGTCGACGCCGATTTCGCCGCCCATGGCTTCAGAAAGCTGCTTGGAGATCGCCAAACCCAAGCCTGTCCCACCGTACCGTCTAGATGTCGAGCTGTCTTCCTGGTCGAAAAGTTTAAAGACGCGTTCTCGAGCCTCAGGCGTGATGCCAATGCCGGTGTCCTTGACCTCGATCTGAAGCGTTGTTTCGTTTTCATAGTGCTGCGGGCACCAGGCGCTGACCACCACCTCTCCCTCTTGGGTGAACTTGATCGCATTGCTGGTGAGGTTGACGATCACCTGCCGCAACCGGCTGGGGTCACCGACCACTCGTCGAGGTACATCGCTTCCGATTTCGCAGGCCAGCTCGAGATCCTTCTTGTAAGCCTCCTCGGCGAACATCCCGACCGCTTCGTCGATCACTATCCACAAGTCGAATTCGACTTCTTCCAAGAAGAGTTTCCCAGCTTCGATCTTCGAAAAGTCCAAAATGTTGTTGATTAGCTCCAGCAGCGTCTGGCCTGACTTGCGAACAGTCGTCGCGAGGTCACGTTGAGTGGAAGTTAGCTCGGTCTCAAGCAGCAATTCGTTCATCCCGAGAACGCCGTTCATCGGGGTCCGGATCTCGTGGCTCATCTTGGCCAGGAAGTCTGATTTGGCGTTGTTTGCACCTTCTGCTGACTCTTTAGCCCGCTTGAGCTCGATGTTCGCTTGCGTGCGTTTCTCGACCTCGGTTTCCAGAAAATCGCTGTGTTGTGCCAGCTGTATGCTTTGCGCGTGGATGTGGCCCAGCATTTGATTGAAGCCGCTGATCAACGTGCCGATCTCGTCCTTTGATTTTCTTGGCTCTGCCTGAACGCTGTAATCGCCGTCGGTCGCGATCTTCTTCATGACGGCCGTCAGGGAACGGATCGGGTCGGAAAGACGTCGCTGAAACAAGGCCGACAAGATGAAGGCGAGAAGTGAGAGGGATAGCAGCACGATCCCGCCGACGTCTCCGTAGGATTCGATACGGGCGCGGAGAACCGCCAAATCTGAGCGAATCCAGAGAGTACCGATCGTTTCCCCGTCAACGACGATCTTCCTAGTGAGGTCTAGAGCGTCCCTCGAGAACCTGTGGTTTCCGCCGCGGGCTAGCAGCTGGGGATGGGCTTTCAGTACGCTCTGGATCCAATCTTCGTTCGCTTCGGGGTTCCCATCCGGGTTGCTGCGTATGTAGCTCGCAAAGATCTTGTCATGAGCGGTAACTACAAACGCCGAGATGACGTGGGGATCGCTTTTCAGGCTGCCTAGATGTGTCTCGACGGCCTTGTGGTTCTTACGGACGAGATCTTGGCCAGTACCGCTGGCGATGATCTCAGCGACCGTGGAAACGTCTTCCACGAGATCGTTTCGTTGCCCGACCACGTCGGTGATCAGATAGACCGCGGAGGCCAGCAGCAGCACGATGATGCTCGTGGCCACCATGATAGCGGTCAGCTTGAACCTGATCGATACTGTCGGCACAAAGCGCATTCGAACAATGCTGGTGGACCCAACCCTCCGTCGGGGGAGAGTAAACCACTGCTCCAAGCGGGGGATTTCCGCAGCATTTGAGAGCAAGCAGTGTGCCAGTGACATGGGGCGACACAGGAGTGGAAACGGTGGTCGCCTTTGGTGGCGTTTCGTTACCACAGGCTGCAATCGGCTGCCCGAACGGACCCCTGCCGCGTGGCGTTACTGTCGGTGCTGTTCTCTGGTGTGCGCGAACTTTGGGAATTCGCAAAGGACGACAAGAGCGGCAGACGCGTCCACGGGGCGATCAACGAGGAGTACAAAGAGAACTTCGTGATTTATCGGGTCTTGTGACTTGCCACAAATCCATGCGTTTCGACAAAGCCGGAGCTGTTGACGGGATCGCCGCAAGTCATTGAGCCCGAGTCGATTTCGCGTTGAAGTGGAAACGGTTTTCCTAACAAATATCTTGACTTTTTAGACCGATAGTGGTCTAATACCGACGTTAGACCCCATCCGACAAGGGCGATCCGGCCGGGAGGTCGGTCCGCAAAGCCGACGGGTCTCATCGAGATGGCCGGGCTGCCGAACATGGGGTTGTCGGCCGACGACCTCAACACTTCACTGAAGAGGCAAATCATGAATCGAACTGCACGTTGGGTCCTAGGACTCGCCGTCCTGGGGTGGGTTACCATGGGCTGTTCGGAGAGCTCGAGTCCGGTTGGCATCTCATCATTCGAGTCAGATGGGATCACACTCGCTGCGGTATCGGAGACGATCGATTTCGAAGCTGAGAGCGAAGGCGATCAGAACCCTGCGGTGTTCGGAAGTCTGGGTAGCGGACCGATCGCGACTTCGGCTGACGGGGTGACCGCCAGGTGTCCAGACGCTGACACCGCGATCATCTACGATACCACCAGCGGAAACGGCGGCGACACCTTCGATCTCGACCTTCAGTCGCAGCAGGGGAACGTGCTCGTCATCGAAGAAGATCTCGCTGACGGCGACGCTGACGGCGACCCCGACGATTGCGAGACCGGCGGGGACCTGACGATCGACTTCTCTGGCGTAGATGCCGCGGGGGTAACGGCCGAGTCGGTCAAGGTGCTCGACATCGAGCAGGCCACTGGAGCCAACACGATCGAGCTGTTGGGTCCAGGTGACGCATTTATCACCTCGATTGACATCCCCAACACTGGTGATGGTGGGATTACTGGACCGATCAACCTCGGTCCGACTGCTGGCGTTGTGAAGATGGTCTTCCACTTTGTGACCTCGGGCGCGGTTGACGACCTTGTCTTCACGCCGCCGGATCGCGGGCGCGAAGGGTGCACGCCGGGGAAGTGGAAGAACTGGACCGGCCTTGGTAACGGAAACCAGAGCAACCACTGGGCAGCGACGGGCTACACGTTTGCTCAAACGGTTGGTTCCGTGTTTACGGGCGTTGACGCAAGTCTCGCCGCGACCACCCTCCTAGAGGCGTTAGATGGCGGTGGTGGCCCGGGCGACGTGGGGAAGCAGAAGATCCTGTTGCGGGCAGCCGTTGCAGCTCTCCTGAATGCGTCGCACCCGGGGGTCGCCTATCCGCTCACGGAAGGTGAGATCATCGCGGACGTCAATGCCGCACTGGCGGCGGGTGGAAACGCACTGACCGACCTGGCGACCGAGCTTGACGACTACAACAACCTCGGTTGCTCGTTACCCCGGTAGTGATTTGAGCTGGTTAACCGACCTCTAGGGGTCGGCACGGACAACAGCACTTAAATCCCCCGTGCGAAGGGGCCCTCGATTCGAGGGCCCCTTCTTTTTGTGTCTAGCGCTCGGTGGGGCGCTCGGCTTGCAGTCGCTCGAGTACGGCCAGCAGATCGGGGGAGTCTTCGAGCGCGCCGCGGAAGGGATCGGTCTTTAGCTGGACAACGCGACGTGGCAGTGTGCGGATGGTGTAGCGGTGGATGTCCAACCCCTTCTTGATCTCACCCCACTTGAGCGGTGTTGACACCGGCGCACCGGCGACCGGCCGAACGCTGAACGGAGCGACCAGGAGCTGGCCCCGGCGGTTTTGCAGGTAGTCGAGGTACACCTTGCCCTCACGATCGGCGATCGTGCGTGTGAGGGTGGCGATCTTCGGGTGGCGAGCGACGACGACCTGCGATAAGAGCTCGCCCAGTGCCCGCGACATCGCGTAGTCGAAGCGGCCGTCGAGCGGAAGTAGCACGTGCAGCCCGGTCGACCCGCTCGTCTTTACATAGGCCGGCAGCTCGATCTCTTTGCAGAGCTTACCGATAGCCCTCGCTACTTCGACCACATTCTGAAACGGGGCGTCCTTGGGATCGAGGTCGAGGATGCACCAATCGGGGTGGTCGAGCGACTCTACCCGGCTGGCCCAGATGTGAAGCGGGATCGTCGCCATGTTGGCCAGGTAGAGCAGCGTCGAGAGGTCGTCGCACACCACGTACGCGAGCTCGCGCTCTGAATGCTCGCTCCAAATCGGTACGGTTCGAATCCAGTCCGGCACGAAGCCCGGCGTGTTTTTCTGGTAGAACGAGTTGCCCTCGATCCCGTCCGGGAAACGGGTCAGGACCAGTGGTCGATCGCGAAGGTAGGGGAGTAACGCAGGGGCGATCTTCCGGTAGTACTCGAACAAGTCGCGCTTGGTGTACCCGTCGCTCGGCCAGAACACCTTGTCGGGGTTCGACAGGCGGACTTCAGCGACCGCCGGCTCGACTGGTTGATCTTCGTCGATCCACGGTAGTTGGCATTCGGCGGGCGGTTTGTCATCGCGCAAGCCCAGAAAGGCTGGTTGCCTCAGCAACCCTTCTTCAGTCGCCTCGAGATACCGGACCTCGCACACCAGCTCGGGCTCGACCCAACGGTGCCCAGCACCGGTCGGCGCGGCTCCGGTGAACGCTGGGGTATCACGCTCGCGTTCATCCAGCGTCTCGCGCATGGAGCGAAGTTGAGCGTCGGTAAACCCGGTCCCGACCCGTCCGGCGTAGCGCAGCTCATCGTCTTGATAGGCGCCGAGGTGCAGCGCGCCGAACCCGGAGCGCGACCCCTTTGGCAACGTGTAGCCGACGATGATGAAATCAGCGGTGCGATCGGCGCGCACTTTTATCCAGTCGCCGGATCGACCGCCGCGGTAGCGGCTATCGGCCTTCTTGCCGACGACGCCCTCGAGTCCCAGGCCGACAACCTGGTGATAGAGATCCTCGCCGCTCTCGTCGAAATGCTCGACGTAACGGAGAGGCCCGGTGGGGGGCAGGACTGTTTGCAGAAGTTGCTTGCGCTCGATCAGCGGGAGTGATCTCAGGTCGTGACCCAACGCGGCTAGAATGTCGAAAGCGTAGAACGTCGTCGGCTGGTGTCGGGACGCTCGGTTGATGTCGATCGTCCGGGTCAGCCGCGCACGCTTCTGGAGCCGCTGAAAGCTCGGCAGGCCGGCATCGTCGTGCGCGACGACTTCTCCGTCGAGGATCAACCCGTCGTATGGCAACGCGGCGATCGCTGCCGCCAGTTCGGGGAAGCTCGATGTGATGTCGTTGCCGTTGCGGGTGATCAGCTCGGCACCAGCGGCCGACTTGCCACTCAGCATCCGATAACCGTCGAGCTTGAGCTCGAAGATCCACCCGCGTTTGGAGAACGGTTCACGACGCGAGCGAGCCAGCATCATCTTGACCGAGGACACGCTCAAGACGCGTCGCGGTGCGTCCAACTCCTCGAGCTGGTCCTTGAGCTCCGAGCCGGGGTCGTGCTCCTCCGCCAGCTGCTCGACCGTGAGGCCCGAGTGCACCGATTCGGGTGGAAGATCATCCACACCTCCGGGATCGTCTGGACCGCGGTCGGCGTACTTCTTCTCACGGATCATGAGCCACTCTTTCTCGCTTTTCTTCAGCTTCACGAGCGTCCACACCCCACGCAGCTTGTAGCCCCGGAGCTCGAACAGGAGCTTGCCCGATTCAAGCCCCTCGATCGGATTGTCCAAAGGACGCCAGGTGCCGACGTCCCAGATGATCATCGCACCGGCGCCGTAGCTACCGGCCGGGATCACGTTCTCGAAGTCGATGTATTCGATCGGGTGATCTTCGACGTGCACGGCGAGGCGCTTGTCGGCTGGGTCCAATGAAGGACCCTTGGGGACTGCCCACGACTTGAGAACGCCGCTCATCTCGAGTCGCAGATCGTAGTGCAGTCGGCGTGCGGCGTGCTTGTGAACGACGAACCCACCACCGGCGAGATGACGGTCGGTAGTCGAGAGTCGACCCACCGGTTCCGGCGTTGTTGCCGACGTTCGCTTGGCCCGGTAATCGCCTAGAGGATCGCGTTTTGGCATGGACCTAGCTTATATTCTTATGTTCCATCCTTCACGAGTCACAGCTCCGGGTGCGTGTCGACCACCGGGGCCGGCGGACGGTCAACCAGGAGGAATCGCATATGGCGGCGCGCCCCATGGGATCGGCTACTATTTCGTTCGGGTTGGTTTCGGTGCCGGTCAAGCTCTACTCGACCTCCGAGAGTTCCCGTCGCATAGCGTTCAACTGGATTCACGCCGAGTGCAACTCGCGGGTCCAGCAGCGTTTCTGGTGCCCAGCAGACGAGCGGATCGTCGAGCGCGATGAGCTCATGAAGGGTTATGAGTTCGCCAAGGATCAGTACGTGCTCTTGTCTCCTGAAGAGCTCAAGGTGCTTGACGCGCAGGCCACCAACAGCATCGATATCGCCGAGTTCGTCCCGCTCGAAAAGGTCGAACGGTTGTATCTCGATCGGGCTTACTATCTGGGCCCCGAAGGTGGAGGAGAACGCGCTTATCGGCTGCTGAGTGCGACACTTCGAGAGACCGGCCGAGCGGCTCTCGGGAGCTACGCCGCTCGGGGCAAGCAATACCTGGTCCTGGTCCGCCCGATCGAAGACGGACTCGTGATGGAGCAACTTCGATACGCGGATGAGATTCGCCCCTTCTCCGAGGTGCCGATCGGCGACGGCGAAATCAAGAAGGAAGAGATGAAGCTGGCGGTTCAGCTGGTCGAGCAGGGGTCGAATGACGAGTACGATCCGAAGCAGTATGCGGACGAAGTGTACGCACGGGTCCTGGCGCTGATCGAGCAGAAGATCGAAGGCGAGGAGATTACCGCCGCGCCGGAACCGAAGTCCGACACCAAGATCATCGACCTCATGGATGCTCTCAAAGCAAGCCTCTCGGAGACCGAGAAGCCCCAGAAGAAGGTTCGCAAGTCGGCCAAGCGAACTGCGAGTCGCAAGAAGACGAAAGCCCGCAAGTCCAGCCGGGGTTGAGTAGGGCGGGGAGCAGGAGGCCAACGTCCCCAAGATGAAACACTTTACGACCCGCGAAGTCACCCGGATTCTGGACCTACCGGCCGACAAAGTGCGACGCTACGCGAGGGCGGATTTTCTGGCGCCGGAGCGTGGTCCACGCAACGAGTACTGTTTCACCTTCCACGATTTGGTGTTGATGCGGACCGCTCGGGAGCTGGAGGTGGCGGAGATTTCACCTCGCCGCATCCATCGCGCGCTGCGTGACTTGAGAAACCAGCTACCGGCCGACAAGCCGCTCACGGCGCTACGAGTCGTCGCCGATGGCGACCGGGTCGTCGTCCAAGAAGCTGACACGACCTGGAGCCCGGAATCGGGCCAGGTCCAGATCGACTTCCGCGTCGCGGATCTGGCTGCCCGCGCGAAGCCGTTGGCCCTTGGCGACGCGCGGCAAGTCGAGAAACGTGACGGCCGAACCGCCGACGATTGGTACGAGCTGGCCTTCTCGCTCGAAAGCTCTTCGACCGCCGAAGCTCGAGAGATGTACGCGCGGGCGCTCGAGATCGATCCCGAGCACACCGATGCGCTTGTGAATCTGGGCCGGCTGTTTCACGAGGAGGGGGTCTTCGAAGAGGCCCGAGAACACTATGAACGGGCGCTGGCGATAAACCCCGCGCATGCGACCGCCGCGTTCAATCTTGGCGTGGTAATGGAAGATCTTGGTCAGACCGACTTGGCCGCCACAGCATACCTCAAGACGATCGACGCCGATCCGGCGATGGCCGACGCCTACTACAATCTGTCGCGGCTGTACGAAGAGTCCGGGGATCGCCCGGCGGCGCTGAGGTATTTGCGGAGCTACGACCAACTCACCCGGACACGGGGTCCGCGACCAGGATGACGCTCACCTACACGAGCTACCTAAAGATCGATGAACTGCTGGCGCTCCAGGACCCACAGAGCGACGAGCACGACGAAGTCCTGTTCATCATCATCCACCAGGTTTACGAACTGTGGTTCAAGCAACTGCTGCACGAGCTCGATCGACTCTGCCGCTTGTTGCGGGAGGGCGAAGTGGCGCCGGCGCTCCACACGCTCAAGCGAACCCTCACGATTCTCAAGCTGGCCGTGGCCCAGACCGACATTCTCGAGACGATGACGCCACTCGAATTTGTCTCTTTTCGCGATCGATTGGAGACAGCCAGCGGCTCGCAGTCGTTTCAGTTCCGTGAGCTCGAGTTTGTGCTCGGCCTAAAGCAGTCGACCGTGTTGGACGACTTTGATCCCGAAAGCGAAGACCGGCACCGATTGAAGGCCCGTTTGGTCGAGCCGACCGTTTGGGATGCCCTAATCAGTCATTTGTTGCGTCGTGGCTACGCGGTGCCGAGCGATCTGCTGCAACGCGATGTGACTCAACCAGTCAAGCCATCGCCCGCCATGCAGGAGATCCTATTGCGCATATACCGCGAGGACCCCGAGACGATGGAGTTATGCGAGCGGTTGGTCGATCTCGATGAAGGCGTCCAGGAGTGGCGTTACCGGCACGTCAAGATGGTCGAGCGGACGATCGGAACGAAGCAAGGCACAGGAGGTTCCAGCGGGGTTCGGTTCCTGCGGCGAACGCTGTTCAATCCGGCGTTTCCCGATCTGTGGGCGATCCGTAGCGAGCTCTGACGCGGTGATCCAAGCCGCAGACCTGTACCAGCATCCCAATGCATTGGCGCCCGACTACTCGCGGTTTCGCGTTGGCGAACGCCTGTTGCTCACCGGACACTCGCATCAGGCGTGGCCGGATCGGGGGTTTGACGGTCAGGTCCGAGCCTGGCGCGACGCCGAGGAGCACGTCGATCACAAGTGGGAGTTCGCCTTCACGGTTGCCGAACGCGTCCGGCAGGGTTACGCCGCGTTGCTCGGAGACGTACCCGAGCGGATCGCGTTAGGCGCCAACACCCACGATCTCGTGGTGCGATTGCTGTCCGGGTTGGCGCTTCGTGATCGCCCCCGCATCGTGACCACGGACGGCGAGTTTCATACCCTACGACGACAGCTCGATCGGTTGGTCGAAGAAGGGATCGAGATCGTCAAGGTCTCGAGCGTACCGCCGGATCGAGTACCGGAACGGCTGATGGAAGCGGTCGACGAGCGAACAGCGGCAGTGTTCGTTTCGTGCGTGCTCTACGAGAACGCGCGCATCGTTTCTGGCCTCGGTGACGTGCTCAACGCGGCACAGCAGGTCGGAGCAGAGCTGGTTGTCGACGCGTACCACGCGCTCAACGTCGTGCCGTTCTCGCTCGTCGAAGAGGGATTGGTCGGAGCGTACGTCGTGGGTGGTGGGTACAAGTACTGCCAGCTAGGGGAAGGCAACGCGTTCTTGCGATTCCCAGCGGATTGCACGATGCGGCCAGTCATCACCGGGTGGTTCAGCGAGTTCTCGGCGCTGTCCGAGAGCTCGGCGCAGCCCGTCGTCTATGGCGCGGGCCCCGACCGCTTCGCGGGTGCGACCTACGATCCGACCAGCCACTATCGTGCCGCCGAGGTGTTTGACTTCTTCAAGGAGCGGCATCTCAAACCCGAGTTGCTCCGAGAAGTCAGCCAGCACCAGGTGGCGTTGCTCGCGGGGGCGTTCGACAAGCTCGACCTCGAGCCCGAGTTGCTGACTCGAGATCGGTCCGCACCGCTCGAACAAACGGGCGGCTTCCTGGCGCTGGAGACGCCCTACGCCGCCGAGGTGTGGCGATCTCTGTTCGACCGCGGCGTAAGCACCGACTACCGGGAGACGACGCTCCGGCTGGGACCCGCACCCTACGTGTCGGACCATCAGCTGGTCATGGCGATGGACGCGCTAGCCGAGGTCGCTTTCGCGATGCGTCGTTAGGAGGACTACGATGAGTGGTCGCGGCGCAGCTGGCCGCGGTCGACCTTGCCGAGATGGGTTTGCGGCAGCGCCTCCACGAAAACGACCGCGCGCGGATACTTGTAGGAGTCCAGACGGTCGCGAACGAACTGCTGCAGATCGGCTCCCAACTCGCTATCGGGTTGGTTGGCGACCACGAAGGCGTGCGGCTTGAAGAGGCCGGTACCGTCTTGAATACCGACCACCGCGACATCGTCCACGGCGGGGTGCTCGCGGATACAGTTCTCGACCTCCTGGGGCGATAGCCACTTTCCCGACACCTTGAGCATGTCATCGGAGCGACCGCAGTAGATGAACGTCCCGTCTAGGTTGCGGCGCACCATGTCGCCGGACACGTACCACTCACCGCGAAAAGCGCGTTGAGTCTTTTCCATCGCTTGCCAATAGCCGATCGCCCTCGATCCACCGCGCACCCAGAGCCAACCGACCTCGCCCTGGTCGACCTCGTTCCCGTCGTCATCGCAAACCCGGACCTCGAACCCGGGCACGGCCTTGCCGAGCGTGCCGGGGTGCACGTCGCCGGGGCGGTTCGAGAGAAAGATGTGCCACATTTCAGCTGTGCCCAGCCCATCGAGGAGCTCGACCCCGAACACCTCGTTCCATCGTTCATGCAGCGGGATCGGGAGCGCTTCGCCGGCCGAGGTGGAGAACCGGAGACACGAGAGGTCATGGTCGGCGGCATCGGGGTGATTGATCATCCGATCGACCATTGTCGGCACGTTTACGAGAATCGTCGGTCTGAATCGATTGATCCTCTCGAACAATGCGTCTGCCGTGCACCGATCGGGAAACAACACCGTCGACGCACCCACAGCGAACGGAAACAACAGATTCGAGCCGGTGGCGTAGCCAAAGAAGAGCTTGGGAACCGACAGGGTGACGTCCTCCGGCCTGTAACCCAGCGCTTGCTTGGCGTAGCACTCGGTGGTGTTGGCAAACGAGCGGTGGGTCTGCACAACCGCCTTGGGTTGCCCTGTAGTTCCGCCGGAGAAAAGCCAGATCGCAGCGTCGTCACAGTGAGTGGGGAAGTTCTCTAGCGTCGGAAGGGCGCCCCTCAGCTGATCGGCAAAGTCCGGTCGGCCGACGACGAGCATCGTCTCCAAATGGGGCGCCGTTTCGGCAGCAGCAGCAAACCGCGAGTGCGCGTCTTCGTGCACGACGGCGAGCCGGGCTCGCGTGTAGTTGAGAAAATAGGTGATGACCTCTGGTTTGAGGTCTGGGTTGACCATCACCACGACCGCGCCAATCTTGAGGATGCCAAACAGGGCGGCGACGAACTCGGGGCCATCGGGAAGACCGATGATGACCCGCTGCTCGGGCTCAACTCCGGCTTGACGTAGTAGGTTTCCGAACTTGTTGGCGAGGGCTTGGATTTCAGCGTAGGTGTACCGCGCGTCGTCGGTCAACACCGCTTTGCGATCACCGAGTCCTTCGGCGATACGGTCATCCAAGAAGTACCCGGCGATGTTGAGATCCGGCGGTGGTCGATACGACATCCAGCGATGATACGCCGAATGTGGGCGCGAGGAAAGGCGACACATGGCGATACGGAAGTTGGCGGATTTGACATGGGAAGAAGCCCACGACCTTGGGCGTGGAGAGGCGATCGCCATCCTACCGGTGGGCGCGATTGAGGCCCATGGCCCCCACCTGCCGTTGGCGACCGATATCGTCATCGCGAATGCGATGGTTGATGCCGCGGCCGCCGAGCTCGAAGATCATGGCCAACAAGTCGTGGTTCTGCCACCGATCTGCTACACGACGGCCGGTTTTGCGGCCGGTTTTGCCGGGACGATCTCGGTATCACCTGAGACCGTGACGGGAACGATCGTCGACATCGCACGGAGCGTCACCAAACACGGGTTTGCGATTCTCGCGATCGCCAATGCCCATTTCGATCCTGATCATCTGCAGACACTGCACACTGCGGTCAGGGAATGCCGTGCCGCAGGGGCCAGGGTCAGCTTCCCGGACATCACGAGAAAACCATGGGTACTCAGGCTCACCGAGGAGTTCCAAAGCGGCGCCTGCCATGCCGGTCAGTACGAGTGCTCGATCATGATGGCCGCTGAACCGGGTCTCGTCCTGGACGATCGGCGGCGGGCGCTCGAGCCCAACCCGGTCTCGCTCTCAACCGGGATCCGATCCGGCCAAACGACGTTCGAGGAAGTTGGCGGACCGGCGGCTTATTTTGGCGATCCGGCGGCGGCGAGCGAGGAAGAGGGTCGGAGCACGATAAGCGTGTTGGGGTCGATCCTAGTGGAAGCGATCAAACAGGAGATCGGACGCGCCGATGCGACTTGACGGCAAGACCGCGGTGGTGACCGGCGGTGGGCGCGGGATCGGTGCGGCGATCGCCCGAGCCCTGGCCGAGGCTGGCGCGGCGGTGGTAGTGACAGCTCGCTCCGAGGCCGAGGTCGAGGCGGTCGCAGCCGAGATCAACCAGGGAGGTCACACCGCATGGGCGATCACGTGTGATGTGACCGACCCGGATAGTGTGAAGCGTCTGGCGGAACGGGCGACCGAGGCCAGTGACGGGATGGACATCCTGGTCAACAACGCCGGCGTCGCCGAAGCAGCGCCGCTGGCGAAAACGACGCTTGACGATTGGAACCGCCTGTTGGCGAGCAACGCCACGGGGACGTTTCTCTGCACCCAGGCACTGACGGTCCCGATGGTCGACCGGGGCTGGGGTCGGGTCGTCAACGTGGCCTCGATCACCGGTCTAACCGGAGCGAGCTACATCGCCGCTTACGCCGCCTCCAAGCACGCCGTGGTCGGCTTGACCCGCAGCCTAGCGGTCGAGCTGGGGACAAAGGGCGTCACGGTGAACGCGTTGTGCCCGGGTTATGTGAACACCGACATGACTGCGGCCTGGCTCAAGCGCAACATGAAACAGACTGGCCGTTCGCGCGAAGATACGATGGCGGCGATGTTGAAATCGGCGCGCCAAACCAGGCTAATCGAGCCCGTGGAGGTAGCCGATGCCGCGGTGTGGCTATGTGGTGAGGCTGCGGGTGGCGTCAACGGCCAGGCAATCGTCATCGACGGTGGAGGGTTGGTGGCTTGAGCTTCGAAATCGTAAACCCGGAGGAACTGGGTGCGCCCAGTGGTTGGAACAACGGGATGCTGGCACCGGCCGGTGGGCGACTCCTGTTTGTCGCCGGTCAAGTGGGTAGCGACCAATCGGGTCAAGTCGAGCCGCTCGGATTTGTCGAGCAGTTCAGCCGGGCGCTGGGAAACGTAGTGGCCGTCGTGCGGCATGCCGGTGGAGACCCAGAAGACATCGGGCGGCTGACGATCTACGTGACAAATCGTGAGGAGTACTTGGCGAGCCGCAAGCCCTTGGGTCAGAAATACCGAGCGCTCATGGGGAACCACTACCCGGCGATCGCGCTGGTCGAGGTGGCCGGCCTGGTAGAGGCCGACGCGGTCGTTGAGATCGAGGCGACAGCAGTTGTGCCGGAAAAGGAAACGACGTGAGGCTGGAGCCCAAATCGTTCCTGTACACGGTCGACCAAGCCACCGGGGTGGCCACGATCACCCTCAACCGCCCCGATCGTCTCAATGCGCTCACGTTCGAGGTATATCAAGAACTGACCGAGGCGTTTGTGCGCCTCGACGAGGAGCTGGGTGTAAGAGCGGTCGTCATCACCGGTGCCGGTCGCGCCTTCTGTTCAGGGGGCGACGTCGAGGACATCATCGGCGCGTTGTTCGATCGCGACGATGAAGGCTTGTTGGCTTTTACTCGGTTGACGTGTGACTTGATCCAGGCGATACGGCGTTGTCGGCGGCCAGTGGTCGCCGCGCTCAACGGGACGGTTGCCGGCGCCGGCGCGGTGATCGCGACCGCGTGTGACGTTCGGATCGCCGGTGAATCAGCGAAGATCGCCTTCTTGTTCACCAAGGTCGGGCTGTCCGGCGCCGACATGGGAGCCGCTTGGTTGTTGCCGCGGGTGGTGGGATGGGGTCGGGCAGCTGAGCTGCTGATGACCGGCGACTTCATCGACGCTCGAGAGGCACACCGGATCGGTCTTTACAACCAGGTCGTTCCTGACGATAGTGACGTACTGTCCGTGGCGCAGTCATTCGCAGCGCGGTTGGCTGCCGGGCCGACCAAAGCGCTAGCGGTCACCAAGGCGGCGCTCAACGACGAGGCGTCGATGGATCTTGATGCCGCACTCGAAGCGGAGGCTCGCGCTCAGGCCGACTGCATGCAGCATCCCAACTTCAAGGAAGCGTATGCGGCGTTCCGCGAGAAGCGGGAACCGCGGTTCACGTAGACGCCGTGCCCGACGTCGCCACCGTCAAAGCATTCCTCGAAAACGAACACGTTCAGCTGGCGGAGGACGTGTCGCGGTTTGCGGAGGCAATGCTCGCCCCGCTCCCAGAGCCAGCCGACGACGCTAGCTGTCGCCAGCAAGCGCGCGAGGTGCTCGCGCTGCTGGGCGACGCGGGGTGGTTCCGACCGATCGAAAACCAAGATCTCCGCGGTTGTGCGCTCGTGCGAGAGGCATTGGCTGCCGCGTCGCCACTCGCGGATGCGGTTTTTGCCCTTCAGGGTTTGAGTGCAACGCCGATCCTGCTGGCAGGCGGTGACGGACTCCGAGAGCGCTGGCTTGAGCCCGCCTGTGCGGGTCGCGTGATGGGCGCGTTCGCGATGACCGAGATCGAAGCTGGGTCAGACGTGTCGTCCCTGGAAACGACCGCGCGGCGTGACGGTGATGAGTACGTGCTCGACGGAACCAAGACGCTGATCTCGAACGCCGGGATCGCCGACTTCTATACCGTATTCGCAGCCACCGATCGCGACGCCGGCCATAAGGGCATCTCGTGCTTCGTCGTTCCTGCCGATCAACCCGGGCTCGAGTTCGTCCGGCCGCTGGTCATGAGCGCGCCCCATCCGCTGGGGGAAATCCGGTTCAACGCATGCCGTGTGGGCAGTGCCACGCGCCTGGGAGGAGAAGGGGAGGGGTTCAAGCTCGGGCTGGCGACCCTCGATCGGCTGAGGACCACGGTTGGCGCGGCCGCTTGCGGTATGGCCGAGCGCGCGCTGGCGGAAGCCCGGCGACACGCATTGGATCGCGTCCAGTTCGGCAAGCCGTTGGCCGAGTTCCAGCTCGTCCAACAGAAGCTGGCACGAATGGCAATCGGACTCGCCGCATCACGATTGCTGGTGTACCGCGCGGCGTGGGAGAAAGATCGGGGTGCTGAGAGGGTGACGCTCGAGTCCGCGATGGCCAAGGCGTTCGCGACCGAGGAGGCGCAGCGCATCGTGGATGACGCCGTGCAGGTATTGGGTGGACGCGGTGTGATAGCCGATCATCCGGTCGACCGACTGTATCGCTCGGTTCGCGCGCTGCGCATTTACGAAGGCACGACCGAGATCCAACAACTCATCATCGCTCGCCACCTGCTGCGAGACGAAAGTTCGTGAGAGTTACCATCGTTGGCGGCGGTCCGGCGGGTCTGTACCTCGCCATCCTCATGCAGCGAGCAGATCCGGCGCATGTGATCACCGTCCACGAGCGCAACCGGCTCGACGACACGTACGGCTTCGGGGTTGTGTTCTCGGATGCGACGCTCGACAACCTGGCCGTCGCTGACGCCGAGACGCACGCACGCATCATCGCGGAGTTCGCGCATTGGGACGATATCGAGATCCACTATCAGGGCCAGGTGACCCGTTCGACCGGCCATGGGTTTAGCGGACTCGATCGCGGACGATTGCTGGAGATCTTGGCCGGGCGATGCGACGAGCTGGGCGTCGAGCTACGGTTCGAATCAGAAATCACCGGTCTCACTGAGATCGACGAGGCGGACCTCGTGGTGGCCGCCGATGGCGCCAATTCGATCCTTCGCGAGCAGGGCGCCGACGGTTTTCAGCCCAGCATCGACAGGCGTCCTAATCGCTTCGTGTGGCTGGGGACGTCGCGCCCCTTTCCAGCCTTCACGTTTTACTTTAAGTACGATGGTCATGGTCTTTGGCGGGTACATGCTTATCGGTACGCGGAAGGTCGTTCGACTTTCATCGTCGAGACCACCGAGGAAACGCTTCGGGCGGCCGGGCTCGAGGACGCCTCCGAGAGGGAGACGGTGGCCTTTTGCGAGGCCCTGTTCGCGACCGAGCTGGAAGGCCACCGGCTGGTTTCAAATCGTTCGATCTGGCGCCGGTTTCCCACCGTGACGAACGGTTCGTGGTCGGTCGGCAACACGGTGCTGATCGGCGATGCCGCACACACCGCACACTTTTCGGTCGGATCGGGCACAAAGCTGGCGATGGAGGATGCCATCGCGCTTACCGACGCGGTCCACGCCCAGGCCGACGTGCCGACCGCACTGGCAGCCTACGAGACCGAGCGGAGGCCGCCGGTCGAGAGCCTGCAACGAGCGGCGCAAGTCAGTTTGCAGTGGTTTGAGGGAACGGAGCGCTACATGAAGACTGAGCCGGTTCAGTTCGGCTTCAACCTGTTGACACGAAGCCTGCGCATCACGCACGAGGATTTGCGAGTTCGCGACCCGCTCCTGACGGCGCAGATCGATCGATGGTTTGCCGAGAAGGCGAGTCACCAGAGCGGTATGCCGATCGATCTGGACGACCCACCGCCGCCTCTGTTTACGCCGTTTAAGCTGCGTGAGATGGTGCTCGTCAACCGGGTCGTCGTCTCGGCGATGTGTCAGTACTCAGCCGAGGACGGTAGCCCAACCGATTGGCATTTCGTTCACCTGGGAAGCCGGGCAGTCGGCGGCGCGGGCCTTGTGTTCTCCGAGATGACCGACATCAGCGGTGAGGCGCGGATCTCGCCCGGCTGCGCCGGCATGTACCGACCCGAGCACGTTGTGGCCTGGAAGCGAATCGTCGACTTCGTACACAAAAACACCGAAGCCAAGATCGGCCTTCAGCTCGGCCACGCTGGCCGGAAGGGATCGACTCGTTTGGCGTGGGAGGGCATGGACGAGCCGCTCGAAACTGGTAACTGGGAGATTCTAGGCCCATCACCGATCCCGTACTTCCCACACAGCCAAGTGCCAAAGGTGATGGACCGCGGGGATCTGGACGCGGTTCGCGACGACTTCGTGCGTGCCGCGATCATGGCCGATGAGGCTGGGTTCGACATTATCGAGTTTCACTTCGCGCACGGCTATCTGCTGGCCAGCTTCTTGTCGCCGCTCACCAATCAGCGCAGCGACGAGTACGGAGGTTCGCTCGAGAACCGGATGCGATTCCCAATTGAGGTGTTAGACGCAGTTCGCCCAGTGTGGCCTGACCACAAGCCGATCTCAGTTCGGATCTCGGCGGTGGATTGGGCACCTGGTGGGACCGAGGTTGCCGACGCGGTCGAGATCGCGCGCACGCTCAAGACCCACGGCTGCGACATCGTGGACGTTTCGGCGGGTCAGACGGTGCCCGACGCGAAGCCGATCTACGGGCGTCAGTTCCAGACCCCTTTCAGTGACCGAATCCGTCACGAGGCGGAGATCTCGACGATCGCCGTCGGCAACATCTCGTCGTACATGGACGTCAACACGATCTTGGCGGCCGGCAGGGCTGACCTTTGCGCGCTCGCCCGCGCTCACCTGTGGGACCCGTACTGGACACGGAACGCAGCGCAGAAGCTCGGATACGGACTGCCTTGGCCCAAGCCGTACTCGGTTCTCGACAACTACCGACCGCGTTTCGAGTGATGGTGGTGCCCAGCTCGTCCAGCTCCGGGACGAGATCGTAGCTACCCTGCCCTGAAAATCGGGCCTTAGTTTCGTATCTTAGAACGTGGTGTACGTCGTCCGTAAGGGAGACGTACGTTTCGCGCTGCGCCCCGGTAGCTCAGCTGGATAGAGCAACGGCCTTCTAAGCCGTTGGTCGGGGGTTCGAGTCCTCCCCGGGGCGCCAAGTCAGGTGGCTGTACTACAAGAACGGCGTGCACGTCGAACAACAACAGCAGCACTCATGAGGTCTACACAAACTAGGATGGCGACAGAATTCAGCTCTAGAACAGCTTCCAGTTCGTGTCTGACCCGTCGGGAGTCCTGGATTGAACCGCTGAGACCCCTCGGGTGCAACATATGCCTCGTTTGCTAGGTCTTAGAGGCCCGGCAGCAGATCGCGCCCGACCCGTTCGGTACGATCCTGGAGCGTTGCCGAACCTCATCGTGATTGGGGCGATGAAGTGCGGAACGACGAGCCTACACTGGTACCTGGACCTCCACCCGCAAGTGGTAATGTCTCGCCCCAAAGAGCTGGATTTTTTCCTCACCAGGCCAGCGTTGAGCTCGGGAGACATCGAGTGGTATCGCTCATGTTTTCCAGCCGACGCGCCAGTTCGCGGCGAGTCCTCGACGAGCTACACGAAGAGCGGCTCCCGCTTACAGGTACCGGAGCGGATGTTTTGGACACTCCCCAATGCAAAACTCCTGTACATTCTCCGTGATCCGATCGAGCGAATCGTCTCCCAATACATTCACATGTGTGCGAGTCGGGCGGAGAAGCGATCATTCGAGAACGCCCTGGACGACCTCGAGCACAACCATTTCGTCGAACTCAGCCTATACCATAAGCAACTCTCGGCCTTCCTTGAGTTCTATCCGTCATCCCAGATCCACGTAACGACGCTCGAGCAGCTCAAGGCGCACCCTGAGCGCATGATGCGCGAGGTTTTTGACTTTTTGGACGTGGAGAGTTCTTTCGTGTCGCCTCGCTTCCAACGAGCGGAGCACCGGTCGTCGCGCAAACGACGGGTGACCGTCCTGGGCCAGTTCGCAGTAGAGAAAGTGGGACAACACCACGTACAGCGATTGCGCAAGAGGTTGCCGATCGACGCACTGTTGTACGCGGCAGAACCGGTACCTCGGCCGACTCTATCGGATCATATGAGACAACGGCTGGAAGATCGGCTGCGCGAGGATGTTCGAGACCTGAGGGCGCTCACCGGGCTCGCGTTTGACGGATGGTCGCTGTGAGAGATTGACCGCATCCAGAACATGCCGATTCTCTTTCCGTATCAGGGGGCGGAGCGTTGGGCAAACAGGCGGGGAGTTTGCGGGCTCAGCACCTACGTGATAGCTGAAAAGCAACGATTGCGTCGAGGTCTTTGGGGGCTGATCAGGAAACGAGAAAGTGTAGTCGCCGATTATCTACGTCTCGGCTGAGAAGTCTTTCGGAGAAACGACCCGATCCACCGTTGATTCTTCTCGTATCCGGTTTCGACGAGTCGAGCCCCGGCGGCTCGGTTAAATCGGATTGCATCGAGAATACTGAAGTGAGTTCGCCAATCGCCGACTCGACCTCCGCGTCGCCTTCGGTCCTCTCCGGGCGTGTAGTTCGCAACGAAGTCAGTGGTCTCGAAGATCTGCTGCAGTAGCCCTTCGTCGTATGGGATATTGCAGAAATCAAATAGTTGGCTGTAGGAGCTAATCGGATCCTGCTTGATCTGCTCGTAGCGGACTTCGTGGTACAAATCGCCAAGCTCCGCGCCGGCTCGGCGCGTGTGACGCACCGCCTGACTCCAAACCCTAGCAGAAGCAGTAATGGAACGCCCAAACGTTTGGCTCCACTCGGGAACCCACGACTTTGCGGCAGAGCGTACGGAAACGCTCACGTCTCGACCGTCTCTCAACACGTTTACGAACCGGGAACCAGGATACAGCTCATGTATCAACTTCATCACGTAAAGGTGAGAGGGGCTTTTCTCAACAAGAAAACGATGGGTCGGACCTATGGCCTCACTCAACAATCGATCGGCAAAGACCCGAGTCTCATCCAGCAGCACTTGGCGCTCTAGCAATCCACTCAAGCCAGAACGATTGGGGGGCCAGTGTGCCTCGGTGAAGAGCGACCCCAAACCGTGCGCGCGAGTAAACAACCAGGACTCATGGACCCCGGCCACCTGTGGGTGGCTCGTCAAAATGTCGTAGACCCAAGTCGTGCCGGAACGGGCCGCCCCTACGACAAAAATCGGGGGCTCGGCAAGTTGGTCTATCGGGTTTCGTGTCTCCATTGAGATCAAGCTCTCGAATCGAGTGAAGCGGACCCACCAACATGTGTCCTGACTGCTTCTCCAGTTTGCCGGATTTCATACAATCGACGATGCAGTTCGTACAGCCGGGCGTAGACGCCACGCGCCGCGAGGAGTTCATCATGCGTGCCCTCCTCCACCAGCCGACCTCCCTCCAGCACCAAGATCCGGTCGGCCATCCCCACCGTCGAGAATCGATGCGAGATCAGCAAAGTGGTCCGTCCACGTGCCAACTCGCGGAACTTCGAGAAGATCTCGTACTCGGTCCGGGCGTCCAGATTCGACGTCGGCTCGTCTAAGACGAGAATCCGGGCATCGCGTGCGAAGGCTCGGGCCATCGCCAGGAGTTGCCACTGGCCCGCTGACAACGTTGCGTGACCAAATGCGCGTCCGAGATGGGTGTCATAGCCATCCGAAAGGCGCGCGATCATCTCTGCTGCCCCGGTCCGCTTCGCAATCTCCTCGATCGCTTTGGGGTCGTCGCGCAACCGCCGCCAATCCCCATACGCGATGTTCTCACGGGCGGTGGCTTCGTAACGAGCGAACTGCTGGAAGACAAACGACAGATGCGAGCGCAGGTCCTCGGGAGACAAGTCGACCAGCTTATGGCCATCGAGTAGGATCGTACCTTGCTCGGGCTCGTAGAGCCTCCCGAGTAACTTCACGAGGGTCGATTTTCCCGCTCCGTTTGGACCCACCAGTGCGACGACCTCACCGGGTTCGATCGCAAACGACACATCCATCAGCGCCCGCTCTTCCGACCCTGGATAGTGGAATGAGACGTTGCGGAACTCGATCTGGCCGTGGATCGATGTGGGAGCCTTCTCGGCGACTGGCGTGATCACACTTGGGGTCGTACCAAGGAACAGCGTCAGATTCGACACCATGAGCGAGCTGTGAATCGAATGAGCGATCAGGTTGACAAGCCCGGTGACGGTGCCCGCGAAGCGTTCCACAGCCAGCAGGTAGGCGGCTACGCTACCGAGCGTTGCTTGTCCACGGATCGCCTCGCCGGCGAGGTGGAAAACAGCCGCATAGATGACGATCCCCCCAAGCAGCCCGAACACCAATCCACCGACCGCCCGTCGGCGGTAGATCGTTTTGTTCTGATCTCGGATGTTCTGCATGAGCGCCCGGAATCGGTCAGTCAGATGCGGGGCCAGGTCGAGCAGCTTTACCTCGGGGACCGACGTGTGGCTCATGAGCAGGCTCGAGAAGTAGCGAGTCCAGCGCCGCCGTCCCTCGCGGTTGTGCTCGATCCAGTAGTGGGTCCGCGATAGCCGCGTCTGGTACAGGAGGTAGGGAGCCGCGAGTACAGCGAGAGCGGCGACAACGATGGGTTCGATCAGCAGAATCACGAGCAGCAGCGTCACGAGCTGGATGGCGTGTTGGAGCAAGCCAGCCAGGTCACGAACGAGCGCTTCCATGTGCCGGGCAGAGTTGGCCTGCGTTCGAGCAAGCAAGTCTTGATTTGCGGGGTCCTCGAAGAAGGCCAGGTCCAACCTAGCAGCGTGCTCGAGGATTCGAAGGCTGGTCGTCAGCTGAAGCTCGTCGGACAGCCGGGAGCTCGCGAACGCGGCGATCGGTCGCAGCGCAACCGCGGCAAACGAAAGCACCGGTACGATGACGATCCATGGCATCGCGTCGGCCAATGATGCTGACGAACGAAGGGCGTCGATGACTTCCCGGACGGCAAAAACGAACCCGGCTGGAATGAGGCCGGTGACGACGGCGATCGCCAGACGGGTGGCGACGAGATTTGGCGTAGTCGACCAGGCGAGTCTTAGCGCCCAACCGGCATTTGTGATCAGCGTCGCGAAGTCGGCCCGTGTGTCAGCCGGGGTTTGCGTGGTGGATTCGGGATCTCGCGCCAAGTCGAGCCGCGCGCTGTCTGTCAGGAATCGAACGCGCCTACGGCCGGCCGCGTTCGAAGCACGTAGTGGCGGAAGGTGGCGCGGAAAAAACGTCCCCAGACATAGCCAGCGCGCGGCCGGAATCCGGTTCGGAGCGCCCAATGGAAGGCGTGGAGGGCCTGACGCCAACGTCGGTTCCAAACGTGCTGCGCGACTCCGCTCAGGTGCAGGAGAGCTATATCATGGTGGCGGGGTGGCGGGGGTAGCTGAAGCCGCTTGAGATCGCTCCAAAAGCGGTTGATCGCCTCGACACCGACCGGTTCGGGCGATACCAAGAGCCAATGTTGGGTCATCTTGAATATCTCCTCGTACTCCCAGTCAGCATACGTGGTAAGCCTGGCCACGGCCCGATTATAGCGTTTCTTCTCGTACAGACTCCACACATCCGCGCAGTGAACGATTGTGCGTTTCACATTTAGCCATCGTGAATCAGGGATGTCAGTCGCGTGGCGAAGCAAATCGACGCTGCCAACGAGTTCGTCGTGATCGCATCCATCGCGCGACGCGAAGCGGGCAAACTGCGCGAACCAGTGGTAAACGATATGCTCCGTGCCGTGACGGGTCATCGTGGCTGTCTTGGCGAGATGGGCCGCCGCGTCATCCAGGAAACCACAGCGATATAGATGCCAGGCTGTCCACAATGTGGTGTAGTAGAAGACCGTTGGCTCGAGCTTGCGCACCGATCTCGGCAGGCCCTCGGTCGCGTAGAACGCCCTCAATACCGTCAAAATCCCTGCAGCCTGGGCGGGTGCGTTTTGCATCGCGCTGTTCGGATGCTGGCGGTAGGCGACGGTCGGTTGCCGCAACCAGGCCGCCCGACACCCAGCCAACGCGAGGCGCAAGATGAGATCGACATCCTCCGATTGCGAGTAGCGTGTATCGAACCCGCCAACCCGATTCAGCCAGCTACGCTCGATCATGAGGCCGCCGGGGATCATCGGCTTCCACAACAGCCATGTCCGGAGGTTGAGCTTTGGGGCTTCCTTCCAGGGTTCGTGGTCTTTGATCGGTTTTCCTGTGACATCCACGGTTCGCCAGCCACTGTTTACGATCCCCGGACTACGTCGCGATTGTTCGAAGCACGCCACCTGATCTCGAATCTTGCCGGGAAGCATCAGGTCATCCGCATCGAGAAACGAGATTAGGTCCCCTGTGGCTATCTCGATGCCCCGATTGCGAGCCGCCGACACGCCCTGCTTTGGCTGCCTTATGTGTCGGATCCGGCCCTCATAGCCTGAGAGAAGACGTTCGGTGTCGTCCGTCGATCCGTCGTCGACGACGATTACCTCGACGCTCGCGTACTGTTGCGACAGGACGCTGTCGACAGCTTCCCCGAGGAAGCGAGCGCTATTGTGGGTCGGGATGACGACAGAAACTGTGGGATGCATAACAACCTGACGGCTATCCTAATAACGGGATCGCGCTCGAAGCGCAAGGTGAACTCGGACTCTGGTTGAGGTAGGCTTCTCACTGTGTGCCGGACCAAAGGAATAAACCCCGGGAAATACTGGGCCCTGGTCGGGGGAGTAGTGGCGATGGGGGTCGCGCTGGCGGTTTTCGACCCCTACCTGTTCACAGGCGGCGACAACATCGCCTACTATGCGCTGACTCGGGCGCTGGCGACCGGTCAAGGGTACGTCAACCTTGTCGCGCCCGGTGCACCGCCGGAGACGGTCTACCCGCCCGGATACCCAGCGCTCTTGGTCCCCTTCTACTGGATGTTTGGGGGATCGATCGTGGGACTCAAGATCCAGTCGCTGATCGCCGGGGCGATCCTCTTGATAGCCAGCTGGGGAATCGCCGCGCAGGATCGCGGCGTCCCCGCCTGGGCATCGATCGCGGTCGTGTGGTTGGTCGGCTTGGCACCGGTCTTCGTCATGTATACCCACTTTGTCCTTTCAGACATGTCGTACACCGCGATCGTGGTGCTCGCGTTGTGGTCGTTCGCCTATGCCAGCGGGAGAGAGCCAAGCGGGTGCCCTTCTATGAAGTGGTGGGTAGTCGGGTGCGTCCTGATGCTGCTTGGTTTCTGGGTTAGGACAGCCGGCGTCGCGTTGGTTGGTGCCGTCCTCTGTTGGGCGTTGCTGAGAAGACATTGGCGGCACGCCGGGGTGGTCGTGGCCGCGGCGCTTGTTGGCGCGGTTCCGTGGCTGTGGTGGACGGCCCGCCGTCCGCCGCCGACGGGTGGGTATCTCCAGCAGGTACGGGGGGTCGACCGACTCGATCCCGAGAGCAGCGCGATCCCAGTAATGAAATTCGTCGTACGAGCGTGGGAGAACCTCTCATATTACGTGCAGATCGATCTGCCGCAGCTCTTCTGGCCGATGACCCCGGTTCCGATCTCGGTGCGCACGGTCGGAGCTGTGCTGGGGGTCGCTCTGATCATCGTTGGCGGATGGTCACTCTTCAGGCACCGGGGCCTAGCGATGTGGGATCTATACGTGCTGGCGACCGGTGCGATCCTGCTACTTTGGCCGTGGAGAGGGGATCGGTTCTTTCTCACCCTGGTTCCATTCATTTGGCTTTACTTGTTAGCAGGTTTGGATCGGGCTCTAGCGTCCATTCCGGGTCGGCGCTGGGCCGCACCGCTCGTGACTGCAGGACTAGTGCTCGTTCTCGTTGTCGGCGTCACACGCACGGTGCCCGCACAATGGGTGTACACGCGCGCATACTTAGACGGTGACGAGATGGCCGGGTACCCGACGTTCTGGCAAGATTATTTCGAGGCCGCCAGGTGGATTAGGGAGGAGAACCCGCAGGCGGTGATCGCGGCTCGAAAACCGACCCTCGCATGGTACTGGAGTCAACGACCAAGCCTGGTCTACCCGTTTCACGGTGACCCGGACCGGACGTGGAGGTTTCTGCGTCGGCGCGGCGTGACACACATCATCGTCGATCCGCTAACCCAGTCCTTTTTGGCGCCGATGTTCGAGCGGCACGTCAACGACCTCGCGCTTGCGTTCGCGGGGCCACGTCGAGATGTGTTTGTGCTGCGTTTGATACCGAGCGAGTAGCCACGAGCAGAGGGCAATGAGGATCGTTCTCCTCACATATGATACTCCGCTCGTGAACCGAATAATTCATCGGCTGCTGGCGGAGTGTGGCGACCAAGTTGTGGGAATCCTCGAGTCAGCGGTGATACTACCGAGTAAGAGCAGGTTGGCGTCGGCGTGGCCCCTGCTGTCTCGGTCAAGCCACCGACCGATGGCGATCAGGAAGGCGGCGGAGCTCCTCGTGGGCAGGGGGATCGAGCTGAGTTCGCGGCTGGGGCGCAAACGCCAGCGCGCCCCACACCTGGCGAGACTCGCGTCGCAGTTCTCCGTGCCGCTCGTCGCGTCTGCGGACATCAATGGACCGGAGGCGAGAAGGGTGTTGACGCAGTGGAACCCGGATCTTCTCGTTTCTGTCAGCATGAACCAGCGTATCGGGGATGAGCTCGTCGCTCTTCCGCCCTGCGGCGTCATCAACGTACATGGTGCTTTTCTACCGCGTCACCGAGGCCTATTTCCGTACTTTTGGGTAATGGCAAACGGAGACGAGAAGACTGGATCGACGGTTCATTGGGTCGACGCCGAGCTCGACACGGGACCGATTCTGTTGCAGGAAGAGCTCCCGATCGAGCCTCATCATACTGTCATTTCACTGGCCGCTGACGTCGCCGATTTGGGCGCTGAGCTGACGGTACAGGCGATTCGTTTGATCGAAGAGGGTCGGGCGCCACGTGTGCCGCAAGACTCGAGCGCAGCGACCTACTATTCCTGGCCTTCACCGGTCGATTTTCACCGTCTCAAACGTTTTGGTCGCCGGTACGGATCGATCGCCGAGATGTGGAGGGCATTGAATTGACGAGGGATAAGGCATGCTGAAGTTCTACAACGCGACGCCGTCGGGAAACTGCTACAAGGTCCGGCTGATTTTGGCCCACCTTGGGATTCCCTACGACACGGTCGAGATCGACGTCACGAGCACGGAGCCCCGGCCAGCCGATCTCCTCGTCCACAACCCGCTCGGCAAGGTGCCGGTCCTCGTCTTCGATGACGGACGCGGGATGGCCGAGTCGAATTCTATTCTATGGCACTTCGGCCGGAGGACGCCGTACCTGTCGGACGATGAGGACGATCGGACCGAGGTCCTGCGATGGCTGTTCTTCGAGCAGAACATCCACGAGCCGACGATCGCCGTGAACCGTTTTCTCATACGCTACTTGGGCCGCGCTGAGCGATTCGCCGACGTCATCGCGTTCAACCATCGGCGTGGCGAGGGCGCGCTCGACACGATGGAGCGTCATCTGTCGGAGCATGAGTTCTTCGTCCGTGATCGCTACTCGATCGCGGACATCGCGCTCTATGCCTACACTCACGTCGCAGACGAGGGGGACTTTGACTTGGGATCGCGGCCCGCGATTCAGCGCTGGCTCGAAAGGGTACGCGCGTAACCCAGTCACGTGACGATGAGCGGTGACGCGCTGTGACCTGGAGTGATACATTGATGCTGGGTGGTGGGCGTAGCTCAGGTGGTTAGAGCACCAGGTTGTGGCCCTGGGGGTCGGGGGTTCGAGTCCCCTCGCTCACCCCAAAAACCACGGAACGGTTTCCAGCAGACATCTCTGTGGGCCGCTAGCTCAATTGGCAGAGCAACTGGCTCTTAACCAGTAGGTTCTAGGTTCGATTCCTAGGCGGCCCACCACGCTGATCATTGGCTTCGCAGGCTCCGGGATACATATGCGACCCGCCTTCTCGACTTCCCATTCCACATCCGGTCCGGTGTAGGTAAGACCCTCTCTTACCCAACGGGTTTGCCCCGACAGACAACGGCGACCTGGTTCCATTACACTCGAAGCAACTGTCTCGACAAGGCAAACGAGCCCCTCGGCTAATTGGCATTATGTGACGTTATATGAATACTTTGACGATAACTGATCGCTTATTGACCAAGAGGCCCATTCTTGGCTACAATCTTGTTCTACCCTACAATATCCCGCGTCAAGGGCCGTACAGAATCCGCAGGCAGGAGGAGGGAGCGATAGCCCAGTAGAGTTTGCGTTGAGCTCGAGCGGGGCCGGTCGTTCGAACGTTAGCCCCCATCCGATAAAGGCAACTCAGCCGCAAGGTTGGACCGCAAAGCTACGGGTCTCTCCGAGATAGCCGAGCTACCGAAGACGGGTCGTGAAGTTTCGGTGGAACGGAAAACTACAACCACGGAGAGACTCATGATCTCACCAGTACCCTGCCGAACGCGAAAGCGTTGGCTCACGTCTACAGCTTTTGCATGTACGGCGATTCTCGCGGTCGCCTGCTCAAAAGAAGACACGCTTGTCGCGCCTTCTGAGAGCGTATCGCTTCCGCCGCCGAGCTTTAATGCGACCACCCCACCCAACGGATCAGGCGCATGCCTCGGTGCAGACGCCGTGGCCGGCGATATCACGTCCGGATTGGCGGTTCCAGGAGATGGCTCAGACCTGAACTGCACGTCGAACGACGTGGACATCTCGCAGGCAGTCATCACCGAATTCCGGGTGGGAAACCCGCCTGCCGGCTCTTTCATTCCGTTACCGCCGGGCGGCACGATTGATTGCTTGACTGGCGAGACGATCGAGGCCAAGACCGTCCTGCTAGTCCAGAACAACGCCAAGGCGCGCTACGACCTCGGCGCGTGGATCAATCCCGATCCCGATGAAGCCGACCCGACCGGGAACGGGTTAGGCGCTCAACTGGGGACATCGTGTCTGCACTTCAACCTGGTTGTGGGGCAGGGCGGTTCGACACTCCTGGATAACACACCTGACAGCTGTGGCGATGTCTCCGCGGGCCAGCTTCTCAACATAGACCTCGAAACCCTCAGCTTCGAATGTAAAGATGACGACGGCAACGGTACCGTGGACATCGACGCCTGCGCCGCATGGCACAACTCAACCACCGGCGCCGGTGAAGTCATCTGTCCGCTCAGTCCGCCGAAGGCGGGAGACCCGACCGGTTTCCGTCATGGGACAGGGCCAGAGACGAAAGCGAAGTGCCGCTGCGAGGGTTTGAACCTTCCGATCAACATCAAGTCGGTGCTTCGCGTTACGAAGGTCACCGTACCCGATCCTGACCCGACCGAGCCCGACCAGGAGTTCGATTTCACACCGACCGGTTATGGTGCGCCGTTCAGCCTCAGCAACGGCGAGACGAACAGCTCCGGTGCCATTGACGCCGGGACCTATTCGGTAGCAGAGACTGTGCCAACCGGTTGGGACCTCACGAACCTAGGATCAATCGTTTGCGTCAATACGTCGGACTCGAGCGCGCATGCCCATACGGTTACGAGCAACAGCGTGGAAGTGGAACTCGGTCCGGGCGAAGACGTGACGTGCACCTTCACGAACGCTCTGATTCCGACGTTGAAGGTCACGAAGCTCTTGGACCCGACGGACGACGGCGGCAAGTTCGATCTAAAGATCGATACTGTGGTTTGCTTCACTGACGCCGGTCACAACGACAGTTGCGGTCCGCAAGAGGTGACGGTTGGCTCGCACACCGTGAGCGAGGCGGCCGGCACCAGCACGGACCTCGCTGACTACAACTCGGTCGTTGGCGGAGAGTGTGCTCCGAATGGCTCGGTGACGCTAGCGATAGGCGACGCCAAGGAGTGCACAATCACAAACACGCTGAAGCGCGGGAAGATCATCATCAAGAAGGTCACCGATCCTACGGGCGGGACCGGCTTCGGCTTCACCGATGACATCGCCGCGCCGAACAACTTTTCGCTGGACCACGGTCAGATGAAGACGTTCGATCCCGTGCTCCCGGGTCAGTACACGGTGATCGAGGACGACCCCACGCCGGGGTTCGATCTGACTAGCCTGAGTTGTGACGACGGCGCCAGTGACACGCCGAGCACGACAAGCCTGGGCACGCGAACGGCTACCATCAATGTGGAGCCGGATGAGACGGTGACGTGCACGTTCACCAACACCCAGCGCGGGACGATCAAGATCACGAAGATCACCGATCCCACGGGTGGAACCGGGTTTGGGTACACCGATGACATCGCGGCGCCAAACAGCTTCTCCCTTGACCACGGTCAAACGAAGACCTTCAGCAACGTGGTTCCGGGTAGCTACATGGCGACCGAGGACGATCCGACACCTGGCTTCGATCTCACAGCTCTCAGTTGTGACGACGGCGCCAGTGACACGCCGAGTACGACAAGCCTGGGCACGCGAAAGGCGTCGATTGAACTCGACCCCGGCGAGACGGTGGAGTGCACATTCACCAACACCCAACGCGGGACGATCGTCATCGAGAAGGTCACCGATCCTACGGGTGCGACCGGGTTTGGGTACACCGATGACATCGCGGCGCCGAACGTGTTCTCGCTGGATCATGGTCAGTCGAAGACGTTCCTCAACGTACTGGCGGGTCAGTACATGGTTACCGAGGATGACCCGTCACCGACGTTTGAGCTGTCCAACCTGGTTTGTGTGGATTCGGATGGGGGCGGAACCGCGAGCACCTGGGATCTGGGTACCCGAAAGTCGACCATCAACCTCGACCCCGGCGAGACGGTGACGTGCACCTACACCAACACCGAAGTTCCGGTCTGTGAGGCTGGCGATCGGCTGACATCCGTCACGCTGAAGGTTGTGTCGGCCAGCCCAGATCCGATTCAGATCGCGTGGACGGACGACAACGGCAACCTGAACAGCGCGACGATTCTTGGCTCGGTGGCATCTGCTACGGCGGGACCGCCCGGGACTGAGTTCACGATCCTGCCGAATCCGGGACCGTTCTTCGACAGCCAGAACGCCCGGTTCTATCTCGGGCCTGTCGGAGGAGACCTAGAACCCTCCAAGAACCTGAAGGTGCACCTGTCCTGCTCCGATGATCCGTTCATCGGTCAGCAGCACAGCGGGAACGCGAGCGGCTTCTCGGCAACGCTGGAGAAGACCGCGTTCACGCCGACGCCGTTCAATCCTTAGAACCCAACAGGAGGCATATCGAAAAGGGGTCCGGCTTCGGCCGGACCCCTTTCTTGTTTGCGTAACTGCGTAGGGGTTTAGAAGGGAGCTTCGGCTAGTTACTTTCGCGCTGTAATTCGCGATCGATCGCGGCAGCGATCGTTTCGTAGGGAACAGCACCACCCGGAACGAAGATCCCATTCACAAAGAGTGCGGGAGTGCCGGTGACGCCCACCGATTGACCTTCGCTCAGGTCACGCTGGATTTGGTCGGTGTACTTTCCTGATTCCAGGCAATCGTCAAACCCTTGTTGGTCCAGACCCAGTCGCCCCGCCTTCTCCTTCAAAGACTCCATATCCAACTGATCCTGCTCTTCGAACAAAAGGTCGTGCATCTCCCAGAAGCGACCCTGATCGTGGGCACAAAGCGAGGCTTCGGCTGCGTCGAATGCGTAGAGGTGGATGCTCTTGATGGGAGACTGGCGGTACACGATCCGCAGCCGGTCGCCGTAGTTCTCCTCGAGCTGTTTGAGGGTGCGGTAGAACCGCGCGCAGAAAGGACATTCGAAGTCCGAGAACTCGACTAGCGTAACCGGTGCATCGGCTGGACCCTTGGCCGGTGACCCATCGTTATCCAGCTCGACGCGGAACGGCTCGAGGTAATAGACGGCGCCCCGCTCCTCCCACAGCCGCATGACGAGTTCGTTCACGACCTTGTTATTCCGATCAAGGCCCAGCGACGGCTCGGCAGAGGAGCCGTTTCGTTGAAGCGCCTTGTCTATCGCTGCCGCGACCGTCTCGTACGGGACGGCACCGCCGGGGACGCGAACGCCATTCACGAACAGGGCGGGCGTGCCTTGGATACCCACCGACGCGCCGTCGCGAAGGTCACGCTGGATTTGTTCGGCGTACTGATTTGAACCGAGACAGGTATCAAACGCCGGCCGGTCCAGACCCAATCGTTCGGCCTTCGCTTTCAGCGCATCCACGCCTAGCTGATCCTGCTCGTCGAACAGCAGGTCATGCATCTCCCAAAAGCGGCCCTGCTCGTGGGCGCATAACGAAGCTTCAGCGGCGTCAAAAGCGTGTGCGTGGATGTTCTCGAGCGGAAACTGCCGGTAAACGATTCGCAGTTGGTCCCCATAGTTCTCCTCGAGCTGCTTGAGCGTTGAGTAGAACCGGGCACAGAATGGACATTCAAAGTCCGAGAACTCGACCAGCGTGACCGGCGCGTCGGCAGGACCCAGGGCGGGGGCTTCCGCGTTGTTGATCGTGGCGTCGATCTCGGCCCGGACCAACTCGTCCACGGTGATGCCTTTGGCAGCCGCTTCGTCGCTCAGTAATCGATCGCGAAGCAGTTCCTCGACTGTCTCCTCGATCAGCTGATGACGACTACGGCGGTATTGGACGTCGAGTAGGTCGAGCCGTTCGCCAATCCGCTCGCGAACATCGGTTGTGGTGATCGAGTGGTCGCCAACGGTGGCTAAGAGCTCGGGCTCACCAGAGTCGGCGGTTGTCGATCCTCCGGAGGAGCACCCGGCCAGGAAAATAGCGATCAGGAGGTACGCCGAGGCCCGAACTCGGGCCGTGCCGGTGATATGGTTCGTTTGAGTGATGTTTGTCATGGCGGGCAAACTAATCAGGGGTCCCGCTGGCGACATGTTTGGTTGTGCCGCCAGGCCTCACATCAGGGTTGGAAAGCCGTTTATCCCAGCTGTGGAAGCGTGGTTCCTACTTACGGCAAGAGAGTGCACGTTCGAGCATGAGCATTTTCATAATCGGAAGCACCGCACCAAAACTATTGATCCAATTTCATAGTTCGGGTACAGTGGGTCATCCCCCGAGGAAAACTGTTTGAAGCGGCGGCAAAACCGGTCTAGGGAGAGTCAGGAAATCCGTCGCTCGAGGAAGAACCGGAGGGAGTAATGAGAGCAGGACGTTTTAACTGCAGGCGCGGACAGACGATGATCGAGTTTGCGATGGTCATCCCGATCGTGGCACTGCTCTTCATGGGGATCTTCGATTTTTCGCGCTTCTTCTATACCCAGCTAACGCTGCAGCACGCCATTCACGAGGCGACGCGCTTCGCCGTCACGGGCGGTGCGCTTGACGACGCCCAGGGCAACACGATGACGCGGGCCGAGTCGATCAAGAGCGTCATCACGAGGGAAGCGACAGCGCTCGACCTTGACGTCAATCAACTCATCATCGATCCGGCCGATGGTGGGGGTCCGGCCGAGATCGTGACCGTGACCGGAAACTTCGAGTTTCAGTTTGTCACCCCCGGCGTCAGCACATTCTTCCCCGGCGGCAAGTACGATTTCACGGTTGCGACGGCGATGAAGAACGAGCCGTTCTCGGGGCAGCCATAATGACTAACGGGATGGGGAGGCCGTCCATGAGAATAAAGAGCGATTCCTGGCACCGAGTGATACGCAACGAGCGGGGAACCGTGTTGGCATTCGTCGCGGTAAGCCTGGTTGGGCTGCTCGGTATCGCCGGCCTGGCGCTCGACTCTGGACGCGCCTACGTCAAGCGATCCGAGCTGTCACGCGCGGTAGATGCGGCGGCGCTCGGAGGTGCAGCCGCGCTGCGACAGAGCCAAGCCGCCGCCGAGCAGAGGATCATAGCACTCGCCAAGGCCAACGGAGTCGATCCGGCGCTGCTCAACTACTCGTTTAGCGTCAACGCCGAGGGTGAGAACACCGTCTCCGTCAGCGCCAGCGAAATCGTGCCGACGACCTTTATGCGCGTCCTCGGACGGGATCGGGTCGGTGTCGTGGCGGCGGCCGAGGCGACCGTTCCACCGCTCGATCTGGTCCTCGTACTGGATCAGTCCGGTTCG
>JBDGYV010000004.1:0-103902 GCA_039588915.1 Gemmatimonadota bacterium | reverse complement strand
CGGACCCGTATGGGTATTACCTGCTCCCCAATGTTCCTATGGGCGAGCGGCAGGTCGTTCTGGCGGGAATATGGTTCGATCCACAAGGACGAGAAATGCTCGTTCAGGTGGAGCAGGGGGTTGTCACCCGCGAACAAGACTTCGTCTTGAATGTCCCCATAGCAGCACAGCCGGAGCCCCAGGTGCCAGGTGTAGCGGAACAGGCCCCGGCCGTGCCCGCCCCCGTAGTGCCGGATGAGAGGCCACCGCTCCTGCGCACGGATGAGCCACTACTGGAACTGGGGGTAGAGGTCGGCGTCAATCGGCCAGGGAGCGACTATCGCAGCTTCGAGATGCCGCAGGCGGACGCCAAGCTCTGTCAGCAGGCCTGCGCCGAGGACCAACAGTGTCGCGCCTGGACCTACGTGAAGCCCGGTGTCCAGGGCAACACCGCACGCTGCTGGCTTAAGAACGCGGTTCCCAATCCCCAGCCGGACGACTGCTGCACATCAGGGGTGAAAGGGCTGTAGCCGAAGGGTTCTAGTTCTCGGCCGCCCGCATTTTCTGCTCATCCGCCACGCGGTCTCGCACCAAGTCAGCCACGGCAGCTAACTCGTAATTACCTTCGTTCTCGAGATCCTTCGTTATCCGGCCCAAGGCGCTTGCTGTCGCGCTTAATTCCGGGTTGGACAACGCCTCAATCGCACCATTCAGCTGACCGGCGCTCAGATCCTTGGTGAGCTGCTCAGCGGGGATGGAGTCGGCAAGCTTGAAGAGGATGGCGGCAGAGTTGGTCACTGGCATAAAGCTAATGGGCGGAGGGGTATTCAAATCTCTACAGCCTTGAAGCCTAGAGACCCGGCGTGAATCGAATTGTGTGTGTGTCGCAAATGCAGGTAAAGCTTGCTGAACCTACTCAACTCACGGAGTCTTGGGCGATCTAACTCATCTCACCCTTCTGGGACTGGATAACTGTTTCCCAAAAGCCATCGCAAACGAAGCCCCAAGCAGCCGGCTCTAGTCTGTCGGCTTTGACTTTGTCGTTCACGAAGTCAGATAGCAGACGGTTTACCTGTGCCGGTAACCGACGCTCTGCGGACTCTGCGATGTCGATCAAGGTCCCCGCTAGTTTGCTTGGGGCCGTTTTCATCAGCTCTCTGTAAAAATCTTGGCCGATCTGCCTCGCATCTGCCTCCGGAACGGCAACCGCTCGTGAAAGAAATACCTTGACTTGATCCTTCTTGAGTATAATGGTGTCGTCGGCCGCCCGTATGAGAGTCGGAGCTTGGTTGCGCAGTCCTTGCAAAGGCTCGACACCAACCAGCGTGACGGTTACACCTCGTTCCTGAGCCTCGGAAACACCCTCCCGAAGATCATCGTCTCCGCTCAGTACGTAAGCAGTGGCAATGGCTCCATTGCGTGAAAGAACCATCAGATCGCGGACTATCCGAGAGTCAACCCCTTTCTGACGAAACACATCCCCGGCTTGGGCTAGTCTCCCCAGCCGCAACTGAACGCCTTGCAATGATGCAATTGCCAAATGCGTTCGTGTGGCCTGAGCGTCTTTCGCGGCATCATACCAGTAGATTCTGAGAGCAGGCAGGCCAGAGTGTTCGTCACAAATCTTCCTCAACTTCTCAACAGCTCGTCTGTAGTTCATATGTAGGAGCTGACGGCTCCGCACCCCATAGCAGATGTTGCCACCAGCAGCGTACAAATAGGCGGCGTCCACAAATACACCGTAGCGATCCAAGGGGACTCCTAGATGCACAAAAAAAGGGGGCAATTGCTTGCCCCCGGAGAAAAAGCCCCTTGAGAGGGGCAGACGTTCTATACATCCAAAATTTTAACCGAACTCCCCTGCTCTTGTCAAAAGTTTAACCTTGTGCGCACTTCTTGCGCACTCAACAGCGATATAGGCACCGGCAGTTTAGGATGCCTCGAAAGATAACATATTATAAGACAACTCGATAGGCTGGTCGGGGCGGCCGGATTTGAACCGGCGACCCCCTGCTCCCAAAGCAGGTGCGCTACCAAGCTGCGCTACGCCCCGACGCCGGATCAGTAACCGCGTTCTATGTACTCCCGGAGATGGCGGTTCTCGTACTCGGTCTCCTGTCGCTGCACTTTGACGACGTCGCCAATCGATACCATGCCACAGAGGCCATCCTCCCTCAGAATCGGGAGGTGACGGATCCGGTTCTTGGTCATAATCCCCATCACGTAATCGATCGCGTCACCCGCCTCGCCCACGATGAGGTCGGCAGTCATAGCCTCCGCCACCTTCGTCGTGGCCAGCTTCTCGCACCCGTTGGCGCACGTCTTGAGAATGTCGCGCTCTGTGATGATGCCAACCGGCTTGCCGCTCGAGTCGACGACGACGAGCGACCCGATATTGTGCTCGACCAACCGCTCGACAGCATCCTGAAGCGCGCGCTCGGGCTCGATCGTGATGACGTTCGGGCTGTCTTTCTGATCGAGGATCGTCTGCACGTTCATCTACGACCTCCTCTGGAGACCCGCAACCGCAAGTGGATCCACCCATTATCGGCCACGGCGAATACTGGGTCAAACTGGCGGGTCGGTCACGTCGAGCCAATCAGGGTTCGCCACGAGAAACCCCGCCAGGGCGATGAACGCCCGGGCTCGGTGGCTCATTGTGTTTTTGACGCTCAGAGGCAGCTCGGCGAGCGTCAAATCCTCTCCGCAAGGCTCAAACACAGGATCGTATCCGAAACCCCCGTCGCCGCGTGGCGAGTCGGTAATGTACCCCAAGAGAACACCTTCGAATGTGCGCTCGGTGCCGTTCGGCTTGGCGACCACCACCGCCGTTCGAAACTCGGCCTGACGCCGCTCTTCAGGGACCTTTCGCAAACGATCGAGCAGCAGCTCCACGTTGCTACTGTAGGTCGCCGTCTCACCCGCGAACCTGGAGGAACGCACTCCGGGGCCACCGTCGAGTGCGGCCACGAAGAGCCCCGTATCGTCGGCGACTGCGGCTTCGCCGGTGGCCACGACCGCCGCCCGTGCCTTGAGCCGCGCGTTGTCTTCGAGTGTCTCGCCGGTCTCGACGACGTCCCACTCGGGCACCATATCCATCACTCCGACAAGCTCCACGCTGGCTCCTGTCAGCAACGGTTCGATCTCTCGCACTTTGTCGGGGTTGGCGGTCGCCAGAACAAGCCGGGTCACACGCCGAGCGCCGCCTTCTGCAGGCCGATCAACTCTTTGATCCCGGCGGCGCCGAGCTCCACCAGGGTGTCTAGCACGTCCAACCCAAACGGTTCCCCCTCGGCGGTGCCTTGGATCTCGACCACCCGGTCGCTCTCGGTCATGACGAGGTTGAGGTCAACTTCGGCCGCTACGTCTTCTCCGTAACAGAGATCGAGCACGGGAAACTTGCCCACGACGCCGACCGACGTGGCAGCAACGAATTCACGCACCGGTCGTGTGTCGCGGTCTCTAAGCGCATCGTAGAGCGCCACCATAGCACCTGTTATCGACGCGGTTCGAGTTCCGCCATCGGCTTGGAGAACGTCGCAATCGATCCACACCGTTCGCTCACCAAGCGCCTCCATGTCGACCACGCTCCTGAGGCTCCGGCCGACCAGCCGTTGGATCTCCTGTGTGCGACCGCTCAAGCGGCCGCGTGTAGACTCGCGGGGTTTTCGCGTTTGGGTGGCCCGAGGCAGCATGCGGTATTCGGCGGTCACCCACCCCTGCCCGCGGCCCCTCAGCCACGGCGGGACCCCGTCCTCGACCGAGGCGGCACACAGGATGCGCGTCTTGCCGACGCTGATCAGACACGATCCCTCGGGGTAATCGAGGACGTTGCGCTCGAGCGTCGTCGACCGGAGCTCGGTCGGGCCGCGACCGTCCTCCCGTGATTCGGTGACCGAGTTGGTGAGCGATTCGACCATCGGGATCAAGTTATTCCCCCGGGCAGCCCCGCCCAACCCCGCTTGCGACACGCCCCGCTGGGCTCGTAGGTTCGCACGCCGTGACGACCGCCACGCTCACACGGCCGATCAAGACGGCGCTCGAGGAAATCCAGAACCTCTCGATTCTCATCGGCCGCACCGTCTCGGCGTTTGTTCGACCACCGTTCTACTGGCGTGATACCTGGGTCCAGATGGACGTCATCGGCGTCCAGTCGCTGATCATCGTCTCGTTGACGGGAATCTTCACCGGCATGGTGCTCGCGCTCCAATCGTCGGTCCAGCTCTCCGATTTTGGGGCCTCGCTCTTTGTTGGCCAGCTCGTCAGCGCGTCGGTGGTTCGCGAGCTGGGACCGGTGCTGACTGCGCTCATGGTCGCCGGGCGGGTAGGGTCCGGCATCGCCGCCGAGTTGGGCTCGATGCGCGTCAGCGAGCAGATCGATGCGCTCGAAGCGATGGGCACCGATCCGATCAAGAAGCTGGTCAAGCCACGTGTCCAGGCTGGGTTGGTGATGTTGCCGGCCCTTACCTTGGTCACCGACACGATCGCCATTTTCGGCGGACAGCTGATCGCCTGGCTGACGCTCAACCAAGGCTTCTCGACCTATTGGAACTCAGCCCTGAACGGGCTGTTTTTCAGCGATTTGTTCACCGGGCTAGCCAAACCCTTCGTGTTTGGCTTCATTATCACGATCGTGGCCTGCTACATGGGATTGAGAACCACCGGCGGGACCGCGGGTGTGGGTCGCTCGACCACGCAAGCTGTCGTCGTCGCGTCAGTACTTGTCCTGGCCTCGGATTTCTTTCTCACAAAATTGTTCATCGAGATCTTCGGACATTAACGAACCGGTGAAATGGCGCTCCAACTCGACTACCGCGATAGATTAGGAACCACCTGATGTTTCGCCGTCGCAACAAGCACAGGTCCAACGATCCTCGGGAGCTTGGGCCCGACCCCCGGTGGCAACCGCGTCCCACGTCTGGGCGGGACCGACCGCCCGATCCAGAGAATCGGATGATCGATCTCGAGGACGTTCACTTGTCGTTTAGTGAGAACAACGTTCTCGACGGTATCTGGCTCGAGGTCGACCGCGGCGAGACCCTCGTCGTCATGGGCGGCTCCGGTCAAGGCAAGAGCACCATCCTGCGCATCATCTTGGGCCTGCTCGAGCCCGATTCGGGGCGGGTCTACGTCCACGGCGTTAACGTCACCTACTCATCGCAAGAGGTTCTCGACCAGGTGCGCCGCCAGATCGGAATGGTCTTCCAAGGCGGAGCGCTCTTTGACTCGTTGACGGTGGGTGACAACTTGGCTTTTCGGCTGCACGAGGAGAAGGGCCACGAGGAGGAAGAGGTCATCCGCGTGGTCGAGGAAAAGCTCTCGTTCGTCGATCTCGAGCCAAAGGTGGCCGGCCTGATGCCAGCTGAGCTATCGGGTGGAATGCGCAAGCGGGTCGCACTCGCGAGGGCGATCATGGGGAGCCCCAGGATCGTGCTTTACGATGAGCCGACCACCGGTCTCGACCCCATCACCGCGGATACGATCACCGCACTGATCAACAAGTTGCGCGATCAAGAAGCTGTCGCGAGCATCGTCGTGACGCACGATATCGGGGCCGCGCTGGCGGTCGGAGATCGTTTCGCGATGCTGAAGGACGGCGACATCATCTTCGAGGGCAACGGCGAAGAAGTGCTGGCAACCGACAACCCAGACGTACGTTTGTTTATCGATGCTAGGATGGCCGGCGCGTGAGGCGTTCGCAGTTCCTCACTTGGTCCGAGCTCAAGGTCGGCATTTTGGTCGTCGTCGCGCTGGCCCTGTTCCTAGTGGCTTTTTTTACGCTCGGTGGCCGGGCCGGTGTGTTCGCCGACAAATACACGCTGTACACGCTGATGCCGGGCGTCTCCGGACTACAAAAAGGGGCCCCGGTGAGACTCGCCGGAGTCGGGGTTGGATCCGTCCGTACGGTCGGATTCATCGACTCGACCAACCGCGACAGCCTGGATCGACGGCTGCTGGCCGCGTACGGTGATTCGCTCGGCGAGCGGGCGGTGATCATCGGGTTCGACGTCGACCGCTCGGTTCAGGACAAGGTGACGCGCTCGTCGCGTATCAAGATCGGGACCGTCGGCTTGCTAGGCGACAAGTACCTCGACATCGAAGTCGGCGACCCGCGCCAACCCATTCTCCAGGAGGCCGACATCGTCCTGAACGATGCGCCGATCGACTACGAGGGATTGATCGCTCGCGCCGCTGAAGGCGTAGAAGAGCTAGTCGGATCACTTGAAGGAACACGTCAATTGATCGCCAGCATTAACACCGGTGAAGGCACGCTGGGGCGGCTTATCCACGATCCGCAACTGTACGAGGAGTGGCTCAGCCTCTCGCAGCGCGGATCGACGCTCCTCGACAAAGCCCAAACCGGTGACGGCACGCTGTCGGCGCTGCTCAACGATCCGCGGCTCTACGATCAGCTGGTCGTGACCACCGCTGACCTGCAGGCGCTCACGACTAGCATCCGCGAAGGCGAAGGCACACTCGGCAAGATGGTTCAGGACCCGGAGTTGTACGACCGATTGGTGCAGACCGTTCGTCAGGGCGAACAGCTGATCGCCGAGATGCACGAAGGCGAGGGTACAGTCGCGCGTCTAATCCGCGACCCCACGCTGTATGAACGCATCGACAAGTTCGTCATCGATAGCCAGTCGCTGATGACGGACATCCAGGAGAACCCCCGGAAGTACATCAATCTGAAAGTATTCTAGGCGGCTCGACTTCGGTTCAGGCTGGGGTGGGCGCAGGAGCCGCCTTGGCGGCACTCCGGGCCGGGTTACGCCGGACCCAAGTCATCCCGATCAGACCTGACGCGATCAGACCGAGCGAGACGAATTGAGCATCGGTCAAACCGAAGGCGACCTCGGGGTTGACGCGGTAGAACTCGATCCCAAATCGCTCGATACCCGCCAACACCAGGAAAGCGAAGAACACCATCCCATCGGAGAGGTTTCTCTTCCGTAACCACATCAGGAATCCGAAGATCGGCAGGGTCAGCACAATTTCGTAGATCTGGGTCGGGTGGACGGGCACGTCCGTCGGCGGGCTCCCTTCGGGGAACGCCACCGCCCAGGGCACATCGGTCGGATAGCCATAGTCGTCGCCGACGAGAAAACACCCGACGCGGCCCAACATATACCCAACCGGAACCGCCACCGCGCACGCGTCGACTGCCTGGCGGAGCGGGTACTTCTTCCAAGCCAGCCATCCCAGAACGGCCAGAATACCGCCAATCAGCCCGCCATAGAACGTGAACCCACCGCGGCTGAACAGCGTGCCGAACGGATCCTGGGCCAACTCTCCGCCCTGGGCGAATGCCCAGTAGAGCTTGGAGCCCACCACACCGCCCACCATCGCGGCCAGCACGATATCCTGGGCCGCCGACGGATCCCAGCCGCGACGACGGAACTCCTTCGCCACGATGAGCCCGGCGCCGATAAACGCGACCACCAGCATGACCCCGTACGAAGTCACGGTGAAGTCGCCGACGCGGAAGAGAATCGGGTACATCTGCAATCAATATAAGACGACGCGAGGCGGTTGCGTCATTCCCAGGGATCCACCCAATCCAACCAGAGTCCTTTGGCTGGCTCTGGTACCGGCGACTTGACGGCGCAGACATCGTAGCGACGGTCAGCTGCACCGTATCGGACCGGCAGCTCCCTCCACTCGCCGATTTCTCCGTCGAGCTCGAAGTCGGGTACCAAGGGAAGCACCTCATCGGGCGTATGCCACGACGCGGCCCGAGGCGAAGCGCCCGCGATGGCGAGGGGCATGGCAGCGAGCATGATCATCTTTGAAGTCATCATCCGATTGTCCCGAATGATACAAAAACGGGCCCCGGCAGGAGACCGAGGCCCGTGGATCGCTCTGGTGGAGGCGGTGGGATTCGAACCCACGTCCGAGAGAGGTGCAATAGAAACCGCTACAGGCTTAGTCAGCTGATTTGTGTCCCCGAACGGCCTACCGCCGACACGCTAGCCGCTGGGCAAGCCTCCATGCGGACCGAAGCCCACGTCTTGCCACATCACAGAAGGCACATGATGCAGCCAGCTCACTAAAGTGACGATCCATCCCCCACCGGTGAGCGGCGGTCAGGAGCGGATCGGGCTACGCAGTTTCCTTACGCAGCCAGCGCGAAGTTATCGTTCGCAGCTATCAGTTTCCCAGGACCGTTTAACGTGAGGACCTGAGCTGCACGACCTGCTGTCTCTACCTCATCCTTCCCCGTCGAAGCCTTTCGCCCCCACGAGAACGACAGTCTAGAACACGCATGAAATATACCCGCGCCAGCGTCTAATTGCCCACCTGCACCAACGAAAAACGGGGGACATCGCTGCCCCCCGTTCCCCTTACCGGCTTGGAAGAGTCGGCTTAGTACATGCCTTCCATACCACCGCCGGGCATCGGCGGAGGCGGACTCTCTTCCGGCTTCTCGGTGACAACCGCCTCGGTTGTCAAGAGCAGCCCCGCGATCGACGCAGCGTTCTGCAGCGCCGTGCGGCTCACCTTGGTCGGGTCGATGACGCCGGCCACCATGAGGTCCTCGAACTCCATGGTCTGGGCGTTGAACCCAACGTTCTTCTTCTCGGTCTTGATCTTCTCGACGTACACCGCGCCCTCGAGACCGGCATTCTGCACGATCCACTTGGCCGGCTCCTCGAGAGCCTTGCGGACGATCTTGACGCCCAACTGCTCGTCGTGATCTTCCAGCGACAGCTCGTCGAGCGCCTTCTGGGCCCGGATGAAGGCCACGCCACCGCCAGGGACGATGCCCTCTTCGACGGCCGCGCGGGTCGCGTGCAGTGCATCTTCGACGCGGGCCTTCTTTTCCTTCATCTCGGTCTCGGTCGCTGCACCGACGCTGATCACTGCTACGCCGCCGGCCAACTTGGCCAGCCGCTCCTGTAGCTTCTCGCGATCGTAATCAGAGGTCGTGTTCTCGATCTGTTGTTTGATCGAGTTGATCCGCCCCTTGATGTCGGCCTGCTTGCCGGCGCCATCTATGATCGTCGTGTTGTCCTTGTCGATGACGACGCGCTTGGCCTGACCGAGGTCCTTCAGCACGACGTTCTCGAGCTTGAAGCCAACCTCTTCCGAGATCACCTTACCGCCGGTCAACGTCGCGATATCCTCGAGCATTTGCTTGCGCCGATCGCCAAAGCCGGGCGCCTTGACGGCCGCAACCTTCAGCGTTCCGCGGATCTTGTTGACAACCAGCGTCGCCAAGGCCTCACCATCGACGTCCTCGGCGATGAGGAGCAACGGCTTCCCCGACTGGGCGATCTTCTCCAACAGCGGGAGCAGATCCTTCATCGTCGAGACCTTCTTGTCGTGAACGAGGATGTACGGGTCCTCGATCTCGGCTTCCATCTTGTCGGGATCGGTGATGAAGTACGGCGATAGGTAACCGCGGTCGAACTGCATCCCGTCGACCGTCTCCTTGGACGTCTCGAGGCTCTTGGCCTCCTCGACGGTGATGACGCCGTCCTTCCCGACGATCTCCATCGCTTCGGCGATCAGCTCGCCGATCTCGGCGTCGTTGTTGGCCGAGATCGTACCCACCTGGGCGATCTCCTTCTTGCCCTTGGTCGACACCGACAGCTTCTCGAGATCTGCGACGACGGCCTCGACCGCGCGATCGATGCCGCGCTTGAGGCTCATCGGGTTGACACCTGCGGTTACCGACTTCAGACCCTCGCGGAAAATCGCGCGCGCCAGAATCGTCGCCGTAGTGGTGCCGTCACCGGCGATATCCGACGTCTTGGACGCGACCTCCTTCAACATCTGGGCGCCCATGTTCTCGACCGGATCCTCGAGCTCGATCTCTTTCGCCACCGTCACGCCGTCCTTGGTTACCGTCGGCGAGCCGAACTTCTTGTCGAGAACGACGTTCCGACCCTTGGGACCCAATGTCACCATGACGGCGTCGGCTAGCTGATCGATCCCGCGCTTGAGACCGGTGCGAGCCTGGACGTCAAATTTCAGCTCCTTGGCCATATTCTTCAGTGCCTCCTAATAGAGAATCATGATTGACTACCGGCCGCGCTCTAAAGCGTGGCCAGGATGTCGCTGTCCTTGATGATCAGAAGCTCTTCGCCGTCCACCGTGACTTCGGTCCCGGCGTACTTGCTGTACAAGACACGATCACCCTTTTTCACTTCGGGCGTGATCCGCTCCCCGTTATCGGCGAACTTGCCCGGGCCAACCGCGACAACTTTTCCTTCGTGCGGCTTCTCCTTTGCCGTGTCAGGGATGATGATGCCGCCCTTCTGTGTCTCTTTCTCCTCGAGTGGCTTGATAACCACGCGATCAGCCAGTGGATTGAGATTACTGCCCATTTCTGTACAATCCTCCCCAGACGGGTTGCTGTGCTCTTGTTGTGGAATGAGGTACGCGACGAGCGTTCTTAGCACTCGTCACTTGAGAGTGCTAACAAAGCTTAGCAGACTCGCACCTTGGTGTCAAGCCCGTTGTTCTGCCGATCTGGCAGTTGTATCGTCCTCCACCATCGTGACAGGTTCTGCCACTCCCTAGACCCCGGAGGCTCGTCCGTGCGACTTCTTTTCGTCGGTGACCTATGCCTGGCCAACATCGATACCGACAGCTTTAAGATTGACCCTCGGATCAGGGAGCTTCTCGCCAACGCGGACCTGCGAATCGCCAATCTCGAGTCGCCGCTGACATTCTCGGAGCAAAAAGCCCCCCACCACCCGATCAACATGAAAGCCCCTCCTCGGAGCAGCCAGATTCTGGATGCATTTGACGTCTTCTCCCTAGCCAATAACCACATCCTCGATTACGGCGACACAGGGCTCAGCGATACCGTTGAGTTCCTGACGTCCCAGAACAAGGCGTACTTTGGGGCTGGATTCGATGAGGAGGCGGCGTTGAAGCCACTGCTTCTCGACCGGCCCGAGCGGAACCTCGCGTTTATCGGTTTATCACGCTGGTACCATGCCAGGTCGTCCAGGGCTGGAGCCGCTCCCGACCGGTTCCGCAAACTCGAGGTGACGATACGACGTGCAAAAGACGAGAACCGCTTTGTTATCGCCTGCCCACACTGGAATTATGAGTTCATCGATTATCCGTCTCCCGACAGCGTGAAGCTCGCTCACCGTTTGGTGGACGCAGGCGTCGATTTGGTCGTCGGATCTCACCCACACGTCGTCCAGGGACATGAGCGCTATGCCGATGCCCACGTTTTCTACAGCCTAGGGAACTTCGTATTCCACACCGACGAGCATGAACTCGCCAACATCTCCCAAGTAGCCCAGTTTATTAAGCCAGGTTCCCTAAACCGAACCTGCTTGGTATCGATCGAGTTGGGTGGAAGTGACGCTCTCAACTACGAAATCATCCCGGTCTACTCGGACAACTCCGGACTTCGATCGCCCACAACAGGAGAATGTCGAGATTTCTTGGAGAAAATGGCGGCGATCTCTCGACCCCTGGAAGATCCTGCCGAACACCGGAGGCTGTTCTATGCGCAGGCCATCGGCGTTTCCAAAAAATCGAGCAACATCCTGCGGATGGTGCTTCGACAACAGGGGCTGCTGAGTTTGATCCGGGTGTTGTCCGGGATCCGGAAGCAGGACTTGAAGATCGTCGCCTACTCGATTCTGCTCCGGTTGGGCCTCCTACCAAAGGCAACGTCTTCACGGCAGGCCGATGAGTAAAAGGACTGTGTTCGCGATCACGTTCCTAGTCGGCCTGGGATTACTGATCGGCCTACTCGTGTGGCAGGGTTTTGGCACGATCGCAGAGCTTCTCGTTTCTGCGGGCTGGAGGATTCTCCTCCTGCCGCTGTTCTACATCCCAAACGTGGTCTTGAGCGGCGTCGGGTGGTGGCTGCTCTTTCGGATCGATGCAAGACCGCGCCTACTGACGGTCCTACGGTCGATGTGGGTGGGTTTTGCCATGGAGGGCTTGCTGCCATTAGGAGCGCTTGGCGGCAAACTCGTCAGAATACGGATGATGCTGCAGCGCGGAGTGCGGGGTGTCGACGCGGCCGCTTCGGTCGTCGCCGACACGACCGTGAACGGTTTGGCTCTGGCTCTTGTGGCCCTCATCGGCGTCAGTTCGCTTGTTTTCCTGAAAGCTGAAGGTCGATTGGTGCTTTGGGCGATCGTCGGCACCGCAGCGTTCGCTTTGTTGATCGCCGGTATCCTCTACCTGCAACACTCCGGTATCATCGGGTACGTGGCCAGGATCACGGCCAAGCGGAGCGAGAAGGCCTACGTTCGCGGTCTAGCGCAAAACGCAGAGGAAATCGAAACCGTCCTCAAGTCGCTCTACGCCAAGGTGCCCCGGGTCGTCGCCGCTGGTCTACTGAAACTCACCGGCCACCTCTTGCTCGCTGGTGAAGTCTGGCTGGCGCTCTATTTGATGGGGCAACCCGTTTCGCCGCTGGAAGCCGTCGTTCTGAGAAGCCTCAACCTGGCGCTAATGTTCGCGGTTGTTCAATTGGTACCGCTTGGCTTTGGTGTTCAGGAGGGCGGGTACATCGCTTTGGGTGCGTTGCTAGGGCTGCCACCGGGCGTGATGTTGGCCGTATCGCTGGCGACTCGAGCCCGGGATCTTATCATCGGTGTGCCCGCGTTGGTTAGCTGGCAGCTGTCCGAAGGTGCTGCTTGGCGGCGCGCTGACCGGGCTACGCCGTAGCTGGCGAGAGCCGCTCGTACCCCCAGCCAATCCCCTTCAGCGTAAGGTCGGGATCGATAATGTCGACCGAACGGCAATCCGGTCCAACCACGCCAGACAATCCGCCGGTTGCGATCACCTGCGCCGTCGGATCCCATTCCTCGCGGATCCGAGCGACCAACCCATCGACCATCGCCACCGCTCCGCCGTAAATCCCAATTTGAACGTTGGCAACGGTCGTTTTGCCGATGAACGAGTCCGGGTGCGCACGCGCGATCCGTGGCAGCAGCGCAGTCGCGGCGGTGAACGTTTCGAACCCGCTCTCGATACCGGGCGCGATGATGCCCCCCAAGAACGCGCCTTCTGCGGACACGACATCGAAGTTGGTAGCGGTACCGAAGTCGACCACGATCGCGGATCCTGGGTAGCCAAGATAGGCGCCCAGTGTGTTGGCCACTCTGTCCGGTCCAACCTGGGCCGGCTCATCAACGTCGAGCCGGATCCCTAGCGTTGGCGCGTACCGAAATTCGTGCGCCTTGATCCCGAGATGAGTCTCGATCGCTTCGGCCAAAACCGCCGTGAGTGGCGGCACAACCGAAGCCAGACAGGCCGCCGCCGGTGCGTCCGCACGGTCCCCGGGTTGGCGGAGCAGGGTGCTAAGCAGCGCCCCCACCTCGTCAGGCGTGCGACGACGATCGGATGCGATCCGCCAGCGGTGAAGGATCCCGCCACCGCTTTCGCGAATCCCGAGCACGGTCGACGAGTTGCCGATGTCCGCGACCAAAAGCATCGGCCGAAGATACCGCTAGATGCTGCCCGGTGCGCGAACTCTATGCGCGTCGCCGCTGACGAACGTCTTCGCGCCGGCCGCCGTTTCGAGCATGAGTTCGCCCGCCGGCGTCAGACCCGCGTACCGCCCCGAATGACGCTGGCCAGCCGATTCGACCTCGACTTCCACCCCAAGCCTCCAGAGATCACGGTCCGGCCACCGAGCGAGCATGCCGGGAATCGATGCGGGCCCGGTCGCGAGCACGCCGACCGCAGCCTCCAACAACCACTCGGTGATCGCTTCCCCACCGGGCCAATCGGGCCAGTGATCCGCGAGCGCGGTCGCGGTCATGGCGACCTCTTCCGGAACGACCCGCAAGTTGGCACCAAGACCGACCAGAAGCGCCCCCCGGGCGGACCACCGAACGGCCAGCATGCCGGCCCATTTGCGCCCCGCGATATAGCCATCGTTTGGCCATTTACAGCGTGTGGACGGACCCCCGTGCCGATCCACCGTCTCGGCCCATACAAGCTGAAGCGCCGCCAGCAGTGACGGCGGAAACTCCTCTTCAGGGTCAGACCACGCGATCGTCGCGTAGAGGTTCCCCCGCGGGCTCGCCCACCTCTGCCCATCCCGGCCACGTCCCACGGATTGCCGCTCGGCCAAATGAATCGAGGGCAAAGAACCGCTGTCGGCTCGGGCTACGTCCATCGTCGAGCTCACATCGGCGTGCACGACCGTTCGAATACCGAGGTGCCGACCAAGCCGGCCGGCGTCCGACCCGCGGCGCTCTATCGCTTCTCGATCAGGCACGACAGATCCATCGCCGGCGCCGAATGGGTGAGCGCGCCGACCGAGATCCAGTCCACGCCGGTCGAAGCGATTGAACGCACTGTTTCAAGCCGAACGTTGCCGCTGGCCTCGATCAGGATACCGGTGTCAACGGCGCGGATCCGCTCCACTGCGGTTCGGAGATCGTCGATCTCGAAATTGTCGCACATGATTCGATCGGGGGGATTGGTCGACGCTAACGCTTCGTCGAGCTCAGCCAGCGACACGACCTCGAGCTCGACCGGCTGGCGATCGGTATTGACAGCCGCAACTCGCTCGAGCGCCGCGGTTACACCGCCGGCAGCGACCAAGTGATTCTCCTTGATCAGGTAGGCGTCGTACAGACCCATCCGATGATTGTGACCACCACCGGCCATCACCGCGGCCTTCTCCAGCACTCGCCAGCCGGGGGTGGTTTTGCGAGTGTCAACGATCTTAGCCCCGGTCCCATCGACCGCCTCCACAAAATGGGCGGTGAGCGTTGCGATGCCGGAAAGCCGCTGCAGGAAGTTGAGCCCGGTCCGCTCGGCCACCAACAGCGAAGCAAACGAACCCACCGCGCTCAAAACGACTGTCCCCGGCTCGACCCGCCCGCCGTCGAGGATCTCCGACTTGACCGCTACCTCCGGATCGACTTGGTGGTATGTCTCGGTGACCCCACCCAATCCCGCGATGACTCCACTCGACCTGGCGACGATTCGTGCTTCGCCGGCGATATCGCCTGGAACGGTGGCGGCGGTCGTGGCGTCCCCATGACCCACATCCTCGACCAGCGCAACCCGAACGAATGGCGCCCACGCCAGTGATCCAATGCTGTGCGCGGAATGGCTCAACCCACCACCTTCACCAAGTACGCACCAAAGGCAATCGCCACCGCCCAGCAGTACACGCCGAAGCGATCGAAGCGCCCGCCCTGGATAGTGCGAAACACCAGCGCGATGGCGATCAACGCGCTGCCGAAAGCGGCCGCCGTACCCCACACGTACGCAGCCGATCCCCCGTCGATAGCCGCTTGGATCGCTCCGGTTTCCAAAGCGACCGCGCCGGCGATCGCCGGCACACCGAGGAGGAACGCGAATTCCACGGCAGCGTACGGGGCCACACCCAACCAGAGCGCGGCCACAATGGTGACCCCCGACCGACTGATTCCCGGCATGAGCGCTACCGCCTGAGCGCACCCGATCAGCAAAGCTGCCACCCAAGTGGGCTCGGCCCGATCGACCGAGGTGATTACCGGCTTGGCCTTCAACCGCAACGTCAGGAGCACGGTGCCTGTCACCGCCAGCAACACGGCCACTACCAGCGGCGTCTGAAACGCCCGCTCCACGACACCGCGAAACAGGACCGCTGCGATCACGATCGGCACCGTCGCCAGCGACAGCTTGCCTAGATAGCCGACCTCTGCGCGCATCACGATCTCCGCTAGCCGACCTCGAAAGTAGACCAATACCGCCAACAGTGTTGCTCCGTGCACGGCGATCTCGAACGGCAGCGGTTTCGTCTCCAGCCCAAATATCGTCCGCCCAATCACAAGGTGACCGCTCGATGAAACCGGCAGAAATTCGGTCAACCCCTGCACAATTCCCAACACGAACCCTTCGAACGCGCTCACTGTGCCGCCTCCCACAAGGCCAGCGCGCGCTCGAAGCCGATGACCGCTGGCACCGGCTCGTAGGCTCCCTGGTTTCGAAACCAAGTCTCTTGCCGCTTGGCGTACTGTCGGGTGGCCCGGTTGATCTCGTCGACCACCTGGGCACGGCCCGTCCGACCCGCGAAATAGGGCCACCACTCCTGGTATCCGATGGTGTCGAGACCAGCCGTCTCAGGGCTCAAACCGGCGTCGAAAAACCGCCGCGCCTCGGCCTCCAATCCGAGCCCGAGCATGACAGCCAAACGATCTTTGATCCGCTGGTGGAGTTCGGCCCGAGGGCGAGTGAGCCATACCGCTACGTGGGGTCGGAGATCGCTGCCGCCGATCGCCTGCGACGACAGCGGCTCACCGGTCAGCAAGTAAACTTCCAGTGCACGCTCGACTCGTTGGCTATCGTGTGGATGCAGCCGGGCGGCGGTCGGCGGGTCAACCGCGGCCAGTGCAGCATGTCGCTCGCGCGATGGGATGCCCTCAATCCGGGAACGCACTCGCGCACGATCTCTGGCCGCAGATCCGTTGTCGAGCGGATCCAGTTGGCCAGCTAACGCCGCCAAGTAGAACCCCGTGCCGCCACAAACAACTGCTGGTCGACCACGTTCGTGAATCTTCGTGATCGCGCTTCCAGCGTCACACGCATAGTCGGCCGCAGTGTATGGAACACCGACTTCAACCACGTCGATCATGTGATGGGGAACCGCGCTGCGTTGCTCAGCGGTTGGCTTGGCGGTACCGATATCCAGGCCACGATAAACCTGGCGCGAATCGGCAATCACCATCTCCCCGCCTAGTTCCTGGGCGATTGCAATCGCGACATCGGTCTTCCCGGCTGCGGTGGGACCGGCGACAACCAGATAGGATTCCTCAGCGGTCATCTACTGCTGACCGATCAGTGCCGCCCGAACTGGCGGTTCAGGTCCTCTAGCGCGATCTGCACGACCGCTGGTCGACCGTGGACATCGTCATATGGTAGCTCGGTCACGAACAGCCGGTCGATTACCTCACCCATCTCGGCCTGGGTCAGCGGTTGGCCGGCTTTGATCGCTGCCTTGCACGCGAAGAGCCGCGCGACACGCTCATGCTGATTCATGTCGGCGCTTCCGGCGCCGGGATCCGACAGGTCATCGAGCAGATCGGCCAACGCGGTTTCAGCGTCAAAGACATGCCGAAAAGCTGGCACCGCTGCGATCGCTATCGAGTCGCCGCCAAACGGCTCGATCTCGAAACCCAGCCGCTCGATCAGACCTCGATACGACTCCCAGGTCGCGAACTGTTCCGGTGTCAAGTGCAGTACGGTCGGGAACAGCAGCCTTTGACCCGGACGCGGCCGCTCGCGAATGTCGTCAACGACCTCTTCGTAGAGGATCCGTTCGTGTGCTGAATGTTGGTCGATGAATACGACACCGGTCGACGTCTGAGCCAAGATGTAACGGTTGTGCAGTTGCCATACCGATGGCAGCACCTCGCGATCGATCACCTCGGTGGGCTCCTCACCCGGCCCGGTGATCCGTCCGGCGATCGTGACGTCCGCCGCCTGGGATTCGTCAGCTGATCGATCGGTTCCTGGCGCTCGGCGGGGGTCCGCGCGACGACCCGACAGGAACAGCCCCAGCTGTCCCAGATCCGGGGGACCACCCTCTGCTACCCGATCGACGCGAGGCTTTAGCGGCCGAGCAGCGACGTGGCCGGCGCCGAGCGCGGCGCGCACTGCTTCTTCAACCGCGTTTGCCACCCGTGCACCGGATCGTAACCGAACTTCGCGCTTCGACGGATGCACGTTGACATCGACTTGATCGGACTCGACTTCGATAAAGAGATACAAGTCTGGCCTGGCACCCACCGGCAGCGTGGAGCGATAGCCGCTCAGCGCCGCGCGCACGAGCTCACTGGCGTCCACAGGTCGACCGTTCACGAATACGAACTGTCGCCGCCGCCCCGCACCGGCTGCCGCTGCGCGCTGCACCAACCCGCGGACGGTGACATCGGATGCGCTGTCCCCCATCGGGAGCAGCGTGTTGACGTAGGCTGGTCCATGCAACGAGGTCAGCCGCTCGATCAACGTGCGAGCCGGCGGCAGATCGAGGATGGACCTTCGGCCGTGCGTCACGCGCCAGCCCACCTCGAGCCGGGCCAGCGCGAGCTCGAGCATGCGGCGCACGTTGTTCGCCTGCTCTGTGCTGTGAGTCTTCAAGAACTTGCGACGCGCCGGTGTATTGAAGAACAGGCCACGAACGTCGACCGTCGTACCCTCACCGCGCGCGATCGGCTCGACGACGGCGATCTCGCCACCGTCCACGCGGATCCGTGTCGCCTCACCGCCGCCCTTCGGTGCGGTTTCCAAGGTCAACCGACTAACGGCCGCAATCGATGGCAGGGCCTCGCCCCGGAAGCCAAGCGTTTCGATCCGATCGAGGTCCACCGCTGCCGCGATCTTGCTGGTGGCGTGGCGCTCGAACGCTCGCACTGCATCGTCAGGCTGCATGCCCGAGCCGTCGTCCGCGATCGTGATCCTCTCGAGCCCGGCTGACTCCAGCGCGATCTCAAGCCGCCCCGCACCCGCGTCGAGCGCGTTATCGACGAGCTCCTTGACCACCGAAGCCGGTCGTTCGACGACCTCACCGGCGGCGATCTTGTTTACGACGCCCTCGGGGAGAACGCGTACGCTGGCCATTTTGACGTCCGGAATTGGGGAGATCTCTATCGAGGGTTCGAATGTAGCCGGCCGAGCCGATCCACAGCCACCCAGCCGGCGGGGAGATCCTGCGCTTTGATCCGTGCGCGATCAGCGCCAGATTCGAGCAGCGTCACCACGCTACCTTCTGCCACGCTGGCGATCGGCGGACCATCCGGTTCGGCCGACAGTCCCAACGTTTCCAACGCCATCGCTTGATCCGCTTGGCCCACGACCACGCTATGCCCTGCTGCGGCGATACTGATCGTGATCGCCAACGCGAACGTGACAATCGCCAGTCGACCGGCCCACCGGCGACGGCGAGCCAAGGCGATCAACCCCACACTCACGGTGCTGGCAACCAGCAACAGCGCCAACAACTCATCCAAGCGAACCCAACCCAAGATCGCGGTCAGTCGCGAGCCACCTTCCGCCGGATCGCCGAGCTCGGCGCGCAGCCGTTCCGCCTCACGCCGTATTGCATGGTCGCGCGGTGCCAACTCGAGCGCACGCCGGTAGTGAAGTAGCGCTTCGCCGCGGTTTCCGCTTCGCCACAGCGCAGCCGCCAGGTTGGCTTCAAGGTTTGGGTCCAGATGCGAGCGGACGAGTTCTCGGTAGATCTCAGCCGCGCGATCAAATGCGCCCGCGCGGTACGCTTGGTTTGCGTCCTCCCAGCGGATCGACGGATCGGCGCCAGCTTGTACCCTGGCACTGGCTGTCGAAACCAAAACGAGCATCAGCAGCAACAACGTGCTTGCTGTTCGTCGCTTGGAATTGTCACGATCGATGCGAAGGGCGACGACCAGCCGCTCGAGCGCGCCAGCCGCATTGACCACCTCCCTATTTGCGTACATGGTCGCTTCAAGCGCCGCGCGAGCCTCGGCGGCCGGTTTAGCGGCAGTGGCAGGCCAGGCACCCTGCCACACCGTCAGCGCCATGTCGAGTGCAACGATCGCGCGTTGCGATGCGCCCGGCTCGCCATCAGCAATCGCCCGCCGCACGACTTCCAACTCGGTGATCGCCTGTCCTCGGGTGATACCGCGTGGTGACCGGCGGCGCACCCGGCCCGCGGCTACCGCTCCCAACCACGCCAGCCACGGCGCAGCCAAGACGAACCAATAGTCGGCTCGACCCGCGAGCCCGCGCGGCCTCGGTGCCCGCGGTTGTCGCGCCGGTCTCAAGGTTGGCCCCTCCGGCGTCGACGCCCGAGTGACCATCGGCGCAGACGGTGAAGGCACCACCTCTATCTCGCCGAGGGCCAACGTGTCCACCGCGTACGCACCTACAGTCGGATCGAAGTACACCAGCTGAGCTACACCCAAGTCGAGCCGACCCGGCGCTTGCGGCGATAACAAGTACCGGAAGTTGGCCTCGCCGTGAACCGCGCGACGAACGATCTCTGTTTCCGTTTCCACGATCGGCGCGCGAACGACGACATCAGGCCAAGCCGGCAGGGCCGGTGCCCCAATCACCGTTGGATTGCCGACACCGCGAACCGTGAGTTCGAGTTCGACCGGCACTCCAGCCAGCATCGTCGGTCGCCTGATCTCTCCCTCGAGCGCGTATCGGCCCACCGCACCATCAAAACCGGGCGGAGCTTCGCGTGGCAGCGAGTCAGCGGTGACCACCAACGGATCGGTGCGCAATGTCCGCGTACCGGTCCGGCGCCACCACTCCAATGGGTCGGGTTCGACGATCCGAACCGACGCCGAACGGATCTCGTGCTCACCAGCGGTCAGCGCGAACAGAGCGTAGTGAAAGCGTTGCACGCGATACGTCCGGCCGCCGACCTGTTCGGTGCTCAGGATCGGCTCGGGATCGAGTTCGATGCGCCAGAAACCGGGCGTGTCGGGTGGATCGTAGTCCGGACTCTCTGCCAGCGGCGCTCGCGGATCATGGTAGAACGCAAACGTGAGAGTCACCTGCTCGCCCACATAGGCGTGATCGCGATCGACGCGAGCGGTAACAAAGAACGGCGGCGGCCCGCCATCGGCTGGTTCGCCCTCGTGTCGGCCGAGTCGCCACGCTTCTCCCCGATCGATGATTTCCAGATCCAAAGCGGCCGTGACCAACGATCGATCTCCGACCACGATCTCGAGCGGAGGAATGCGCATCGTACCAGCGTCCAGGGGTTGGAGCGTGAACCGATGCACGATGGTGCGCCGAACACGCGTCCCCACCACCTGCACCTGCGACGCGCGGCTGCGGCCGACAACAATCGCCGGGAGTCTGGGCAGGTCGGGCTCTTCTACCGGTGTCGAGAGACCTGGCGGCTCGATCTCAATGACTAGATCCACCGTCTCTCCCAACGAGATCTGCGACGACTCCAGTCGCGCGGTGACCGTAGCGGCCGGGTTATCTTGGCCCGCAGCGCGCGTCGCACTGATCAATGTCGCCGCTAGCAGGAACACACAACCGGCGACCGACCGCAAGCTCACCAGGCCGGTCGGTCCGATCGACGAGCTTGCTCGTTGCCCTCGCCTCGGGTGAGCGCTTCACGCTCTTGCGCCGCCAGCGCATCGAGCAACCGCTCGGCCTCGCCGCGCGTCATTCCGCTCGGTGAGCCAAGTCCACCGGTCGACGGCGGTTGCATTCCGCGGCCGCCCCCACCCGGACCACCACCGGCTCCAGCACCGCCACCCGCCGCACCACCACCGCCACCACCACCAGCCGCTTGGTCCCGACGCCGGAGTGCCAACTCGAGATTGTGCTTGGCATCCATGTCGTCGGGGGCGCGCAACAGCGCCTCACGGTACGCTGCCACCGTACTATCCCAATACCGTTGACTATCGTCAGGCTCGGCGACCTCGGCCTGCTCGGCGATCCGAAAGCGTCCGTTACCCGCGTTGTACCAACCCTCGGACGCGCGACCGCGCGTGCCCGCGGTGCGGGCCGCGACAGCATGGCTCGCGGTCGCCTCTCGAAACTCGCCCAACCGATAGGCGGCGTTGCCGCGATTGTACGCATCCTCCGGCTTGGCATCCGCTGCGCGGTCGATTTGTCGCCACGTCGTGAGAGCATCGCTATATCGTCCTTCTTCGTACATCTCCTCCGGTCCGCTCGCCCGACCCATCGCAAGAGCCAATGCCGCCGCTATCATCACCGGCGCCGGTTTCGGTCGCCGACGGATCGCGCCAAACCCCACCAACGTTTCCAGCCCCAGCGCGATCAGGGCAACGATCAGTGGCCATCGGTAGCGATCAGCCCGGCGCTCGGACTCACGACCGATCGAGCGTCCAGTGTCGAGCGCTTGCAAATGACCGATCAGGGCCGGCAGATCGCCATCGCCCGCTTCGAGCGCGATGAATTTTCCCCCTGTCTCATTAGCTATACGCTCCAGCTTCTCGCGATCGAGGCGCGAGACGACCGGCTCGCCGCGATCTTCAACCCAACGGTTTATGCCAACTGGAACGCGCGCGCCTTCCTCCGTGCCGATCCCGATTACGTTGACTTCGATCCCGCGCCCGCGTGCGGCTCGCGCCACCGACTCCAATCCCCCACCGTGATCTTCGCCGTCGGACAGCACAACAATCGTTCTACCAGGCGCGTTATCAGGCGGAAAAGCGTCCATCGCCGATCCAAGCGCCCGACCAAGATCGGTGCTCGGGTCGCTGACCCAATCCGGACCGACCGACGACAGATAGAGATCGATCGCCGCCGCGTCACGGGTCAACGGAACGACGAGCGCCGCCTCTCCGGCGAAGATCGCCAGCCCGCTCTCGGCTGTCGGCAGCGTCGCCAAGATTTGCCGGATGGCGAGTTTCGCTCGCTCGAGACGATTCGGCTCGACGTCGGGGGCCAACATGGAGCGCGAAACATCCAGCACGAAAACAACCTCTTGCCCCACCGGCAACGGGGCAACACGTTCGGTTCCCCACCGGGGTCCGGCGACCGCCAATACGAGCGCCGTCAAAGACAACACGAGCAGCACGCCGCGCGTTTGGCGGCGCCGGGCCGGCAGCGGCTGTGTGCGACCACGGACGGGGGCTTCGGAGAACGCGTCGAGCGCCCGTTGACGTCGATTGAACGACCACATGATGGTGGCGATGACGACGGGCACCAGCGCCAGCGCGGTCAACCACTCAGGTCTTGACCAATCGACAGCGCCAAACGTCACGGGAGCCTCCGAAACAGTGTGGCTCGCAGCGCGCCTTCAAGCATCACCAAGCCCAGCGTCGGGACCAGAAACCACAAGTATCGCTCGAGACGCACGACCGGCCGGCGACCCGTCAGCGGTGAACGCTCGAGACGATCGATCTCGGCGTACACCTGATTTAGGGCCTGCGGATCGGTGGCCCGGTAATACCGCCCGCCGGTCCGCGCCGCGATCTGTTGCAGTGTCTCCTCGTCTATGCGGACAACCACGCGAACGTAGCGCCGTCCGAAGCGCGGGTCTTCGAGCAGATACGGTGCCTCCCCGGTCGTGCCGACACCGATCGTGTATACGCGCACGCCGAGCGCGCGGGCGGTCTCGGCGGCGGTCAGCGGATCTACCTGGCCGGCGTTGTTGACCCCATCGGTTAACAAGATCGCGACCTTGCTTCGAGCATCCGACGCGCGCAGGCGGTTGACCGATGTGGCCAGCGCCGTCCCGATCGCGGTGCCCTCGGCGAGTCCACCTATTCTCACTCGACCGATCGCCTCAGCGAGCGCGCCATGATCGAGCGTGAGTGGTGTCTGGGTGACCGCTTGGCCGGCGAACGTCACCAACCCAATACGGTCCGACGAACGCCCACCGATGAAATCGGCGGCAGCTTGCTTGGCAACCTCGAGGCGGTTCCGAGGCTGGAAGTCTTCGGCCTTCATACTGCCTGAAGCGTCGATCGCGAGGACGATATCGACGCCCGATGTCGTTAGCGGCTTGCCAGCGGCGAGCTCTTGCGGCCGTGCCATCGCCACCACACAACCGACGAATGCGAGCGTGCGCAGTAGTCCAGGCATCGCTCGCAACCGCTGTCGCCAGCTCTGGGGCAACGCGCCAACCGTTGCCAGAGCCGGCAGGACAAGCGCCCGCCGGCGGTTGCGGCGGTGCCAATACCACGCCAACGGGACCCCCAATAGGAGCAGTAGCCAGGCCGGGCTGGCGAGCGTCCAGTTCCCAAAGCTCAGCGGTACAGGGTTCACGATGCCACTGCCTCCTCCACCTCCGGGATCTCTGGCACCTGCCGGGTCTGCTCCAACCGATCGACGCATTCGAGCCCGGCGCTCGCCAGACGCGGTATCTCACCCGGTTCCGGGGCTAGGCGTGCGAACTTCGCTAGATCGATAGCCGAGAGCAGTGAAGCCAGCGCGGGACGAATCGACTGCCAACGTTCGGGCAGCGCTGGCAGCAGTTCAAACGTGGTTCGCTCTCTAGCCGGCACCGCCCACCCGCTGGCCAGGTACTCTCGCACGACCTCACCGATTTCTGTTGCCGCAGCGATGCGGCGCGCCGACGTCGGTGGTTCCGCCTGCAGCGACTGAAGTTGCCGCAGAGCGATCTGGTAGGCGTCGGGCCGCACCTTCGGCAGCTCGTCCACTTGGTCGCGTCGACGCCACCACCACCAAGCCAACAGCGCGAGTGCCATCAACAACCCGAGGAGGATCCAAAACCACATGGGAATCCCACCGTCGACCCACAGCGGCTTGATGTCCGCCAACAGGGTGTCACCCGGCGCCAACACCGAAACCACCTGTATCGTGTCGGCATAGACGGGCACGCGCAGCGTGTCGCCCTCTGCTGTCGCGACCCCAGCCTCTACCGTGGGCAACACGAACGATCCTGGGCGAAAGAGCGCCACTCTGAGCCTCAGCTGACCGTCTTGGCGGGCACTCTCCAACACCGCGAGCTCGGGATGCTCGCCGTAGGCCTCGACTAGCGTTTCGGGCAGCAGGTAGTGGCCCCCCGGGCCACTAGTCTGGACCGTCACCCAGACCGCATCACCGACGGTCAGGCTGTCGCCGGCGATATCTGCTCCCAGCGGATCCGGAACCACATGGATACGAACCGCCGACGGCTCGGCCTCCTGCGCAGCGACCGCGATCGGCTGAGCAGCCATCACCAACGCCAAAACCAGCGGCCAGCGGATCATCGTTTCCTCGCCCTTAATGGCCGTCCCCGCCGCCGCTCACGACGCTCGAAGAACCGCCTCAGCGGCTGGACGTAGTCAGCCAGGGTGTCGATCGGCACGATGTCCACACCAGCCTTTTGAAAAACCCGCTTGCGATCGGCTTCCACCCGCTCGGCTGCCACCGCGTACGCTTCGCGAACGCGCGGCGAACCGGTATCGAGCCAACGGCGCTCACCCGTCTCCGGCTCGACGACTTCAATCAGTCCGACATTGGGCAGCTCGTGATCACGGCGATCGGCAAGCGTCAGCGCTACCACGTCATGGCGAACCGCCAGTGCCGCGAGCGGTCGCTCAAAACCCGTATCGAGAAAATCCGAGAGTAGAAAGATCACGCTGCGGCGATGAAGCACACGGGAAAGAAACTCGAGCGCTCCTGCCAGATCCGTGCCGCGCGCTGGAGGATCAAACGATAGAATATCGCGCACCAGTCGCAACACGTGGGTCTTCCCCTTGCGCGGTGGGATGTACCGCTCGATCCCTTCCGCGAACAACAACGCGCCTGCACGGTCGTTGTTGCGATTGGCAGCCAACCCGAGCACGGCTCCTACCTCGGCCGCGCGCTCGCGCTTCAGCGCACCCTGGGTTCCAAATCGTGTCGAGGCGCTACCATCGACCGCTAGAATCACCGTCAGCTCGCGCTCCTCGACGAATTGCTTGACGTATGGGGTGCCGCGTCGCGCGGTTACGTTCCAGTCGATAGCTCGTACATCATCTCCAGGTTGGTACTCACGCACATCGGAAAACTCCACACCCCGTCCCTTGAAGACGCTGGTGTACTCTCCCGAGAAGATGTCGTTGACGAGGTGTCGGGTTTGGATCTCTAGCAGCCGGACCGTCTTGGCCAGCTCCGAGACGCTCACGGCACGTCGAGGTGCTCCAGCAACCGATCCAGGACGGAGTCGGGGTCGACTTCCTCCGCCTCCGCCTCGTAGGTCAGCAGGAGCCGGTGCCGCAAGACGTCGCGAGCTACGGCCTTCACGTCGTCGGGGACGACATAGCCGCGACCGTTCAGGAAGGCACGCGCCTTGGCAGACTTGGTAAGGAATATCCCGGCTCGGGGCGAGCCACCATACGCGATCCATGGCTCGAGATCCTCGAGCCCGAAGCGGGCTGGATAGCGGGTCGCCTCGACCAAGTCGAGGATGTAACCGAGAACTTTGTTATCGATGTACACACCCGCGACTACCTCGCGCGCATGAAGAATCTCTTGAGGTCCGATCACCGGGCGCACGTTCGGCGTTTCAATGGCTGTCATCCGCTCGATGATCTGGCGCTCGTCCTCACGTGGCGGATACCCGACTCTGAGCTTGAGCATGAACCGATCGACCTGCGCTTCCGGCAATGGGTACGTGCCCTCGTGTTCGATCGGGTTTTGAGTAGCCAGGACCAGGAACGGCGTCTCGAGTCGATAGGTAGTCTCACCGAGCGTCACCTGCTTTTCTTGCATCGCCTCGAGCAACGCCGACTGCACCTTCGCCGGTGCGCGGTTGATCTCATCAGCCAGCAGGAGATTGGTGAACACCGGTCCGCGGTGGACATCGAACTCGCCACGTTGGGGATGATAGATCGTGGTGCCTACGAGGTCGGCCGGTAGCAGATCGGGGGTGAACTGGATGCGCTGAAAATCGCAGTCGATGGCGCCGGCCAACGTTCGTACGGCGAGCGTCTTGGCCAGCCCGGGGACACCCTCGAGGAGCACGTGGCCATCCGCCAGTAAACCGATCAACAACCCGTCCAACAATCCTCGCTGGCCGACGACGACCCGCGAGATCTCTTCCAGCAGGGTCGACGTGAACGCATTCTCACGAGCAATCCTAGCGTTCGCCTCAGCCAGCGTGGCGGTGGTCTCGTATGCGGGCTCGGTCTGCGTCATACGTCCTCTCAATACCGAAGTGGTGACGACAAAGTTCCTGGTCGGCCGCGTATCCTGCCGAGATCAACGAAGATAGAAAGTCGGCGATTCCAGACGCCACTCGCCCGAAATACACCTCGCGGTGACCGTTCCGAGCCGATCGGTGCGATAAACGTTGGCATCGACGCGCTCGAGGCGCTCTAGAACCTCAATGTGTGGATGGCCGTGGCGGTTGAGTCCACCCACCGAGACGACTGCGGCGGCCGGCCGCACGCGAGCGAGCCAACGCATCGTCGTCGAGTGCCGACTGCCGTGGTGGCCGACGTGCAAGAGATCGGCTCTCAGCGAGTCGCCCAGGGCCGTCACCAGCGCCCCTTCAGCTCGCTTACCGATGTCTCCGGTCAGCAGCACACGACACCCACCATAGCTCATGAGCAACACGATCGACGCATCATTGGCGGATGTCGCCGACCCGTACGGATCACCCGGCACCCAGTCGCCCTCCGGATGAAGTACATCAACGCTGACCGGTCCCTGTTGCAACCGACTCGGAGCTCTCAGTTGGACCGCCGCAGTCGTCGGCCGACTCCCGACCGCAGCGAGCAGACGTATATAGGCCGAGTTGTCGCCGACTGCTGCGGCGCTTCCCCAACGCTCGACTCGAACACCATCGACCACGCTGGCTGCGCCACCCACGTGATCGAGATCGGGGTGCGTCGAGATCAACCACTGCAGCCGATCGATTCCGCGGGCCCGCAGGTATGGCAACACCACGCTGCGCCCCGCATCACCATGCGGGTATGCCGGCCCAGCGTCGACGAGCCACGTTGCCCCGTCGGGAAAGTGGATCACGATGGCGTCGCCCTGCCCGACATCGAGCCACTTCACCTCCCAACTAGATGGTGCTTGCCGATGACCGGTTAGAGACAGCACCAGGACCAGGACGGACACGCTCCAGCCCGCTAGCGGCCGACGCCGGAGGAGCAGCACGGCGGCAGCGAGCAGCCCGGCGAGCAGAGTGATCGCCCACGCCGTAGAACCTGGCACCCAAACCGAGAAGCGCGACGCCACACCAACCACCACTGCCTCTAACAGCCCCAGCGCTATCGAAGCCGTCGCTGCGAGTGGGCCGGCTGCGCCCCCCAAGCCGACCGCATCGGCCAGCAGCGCCAACCAGGCAAGTGGCAACCCGGCAGCGGCAAGCGGGACCGCCACCGGGTTGACGAGAAACCCGGCCGGCGCCAGCCAGCCGAATGCGATCGATTGAACCGGCAGTGTGCCCAAGCTGGCAGCGCCGGTCGCGACAACCGACGCGACGATCCCTCGCTTGACAGTGGCCAGCGCGCCCGACGGACGTTGGGACCGAAGCGCGCGTGCCGCCCCCGTGCCCCATATCAGCAGGCCCGCCACCGCGCCAAACGACAGCACAAATCCGAGATTGAAGAGATCGAGCGGGCGCCAGGCGAGCATCGCCACCGCGGCCAACCCCCACACCTGCCAAACCGAGACCCTTCGCTCAACCGCCCGCGCCCACAAGAGTGCCGTCGTCATCACCGCCGCTCGAACGACCGACGGCCGGCCGCCCACCAGCGCCGCGTATGCGATCAACACCAGCGTGGCCGTCCCGGCGCGGCGAACAGGGTCCCAGCCGACGAGACCGAGGCTAGACGCCAGAAGCCAGGCCAGAAAACCGACGTGCAGACCCGAGACGGCCAGCAGATGCAACGCCCCCGACGCCGCGAACGCGTCAACCAGCTCGGGTGCCAGCCCGGTACGATCCCCGAGCAGCAGCGCCGTCACGAGAGGCGCCAACTGAACGCCAAAACGGGCAGTGATACGCCCCCGAAGGTGCTGCTCAGTGGTCGCCAGGAGCGGGACCTTTTTCGACCGTCGTTGGATCAGCTCGATGTCGGTCAAAGTCCCACTCCGCGCCCCGCGGGAGAGACCCGGTGGCGGGTAGCCGCCGCGCCGATTGACGCGCAACGGCTCGGCTTTCAACCGACCAACGACACTCCACCGCTCACCGACCATGGGCGACGGCTCGCCCGCCCACCACCAATGGAGACTCGCACCTCGACACGGACGCAGGCTGCAGCCAAGCGCCTCGCCACGAACGTGCCATCGTGTGTCACCGCTCGGTCTGACGGATGTCAAACGCAGGGTGGCATCGATCTGCTCCTCTCGACCGGCAGCCGCCATCTCGACCCACGCTGCAGCGTCGACGCGAGCACGATCGGTCGCGATTACCAACCGAGAACCGATCACCAGGGCGATCATCGCCCAGCCCGCGATCCCCGACGAAACGCAACCGCTCGTCATTACTTGCCGTGTCGCCGCGATCGTTAACGCGATGAGGACCGCTACGCCGAGGAACACGTGTGCGTAGGCGGTCGCGAACCCTGCCAGGCCTAGAGCGACCGCCACCCACGCGGCTGGAGCTACCGTTACGCGGTCGCGTTTATGCGGTCGCTCCGACGTGCGTTGTTGAAGCCCTCTGGTGATTGCAGCGGTGGGAAGCGGCGCGGGATCGTCGGCCCGCCGTCAAGCTTCGACGGCTCGCGACGATAGTAAGCGTCTACAGACAGGGCGCTAGGACGTCACTACTAGTTTCGCCCCAGGCAACTGCAAGCTGCGGGCCCTGACCACTTGGCCCTGTTTCAATCGGCGATGATCCTCGGCTGGGTCGATCCGATCAATCGATGATCGAGAATGTCGCCGTGCGTTCAGTGATCCGGTCGTAGAACGCGTGATCGGTGATCGTGACCTCGAGCGTGTACGTGCCAGCCGGCAAGGCAGCGGCGTCAAACGACAGATGCTCCGGCCAGGCGCGTCCCCCAAAATGCGGCCCACGGCGCTCGAAAGAGAACGTGATCGCCTCCGGCTCCTCGCGGACCCCGACCAACCCACGCAGGCTTCCGAAGAACCGCTCGATGGCGCTGCGATCCAGTTTATCGGCGCGAATCGTGTAATCGACGCGGAACTCGACCTCACGGTCGTCGGTGGCCTGCAGGTTATACGTCTCGAAGTACAGATGGAGCGGCTGGTCATGAAGGAATCGATGCGATGGTAGGGGAACGATCATGCGCCCGTAGCGCTCGAACCGGGGGACACGCCCTCCCTCGACGATCTCAGCAGACAGCAGGAGGTCCGACATATCGAGCCCCATCGGGGAGAAATGCCGAACCCGAACGGTGCCTTTCTGGACCCCCACCGCATCACCCTGGAGATCATCGACTTGAAGGGCGTACCGATATGTGCCCGGCGCCATCCGAACCCGGAACAAATCGACGAGGTACCACTCGCCGAGCTTTTCCTCGTTCTCTATGGCGCGTGTGACTACCGCCCGCATTTCCTCCGACCGGCGAGTGATCTCACGCCAGTTCGTATCATAAAGAGCCAACCCTTTCCGGTATCGGGAACGGTCGCCTCGAACCTCGATCTCGGGCACCGGCACCGCAAAATAGAAGACGACATCGGTGTCGGTACGAAAGTACGAGAAATTGGCGGGTGCCAAATCGACCGGCATCCGGTGTTCGATCTGGTGGTCGTAGGTGTCGATCGCCAACCCAACATCCATGTCACGGAGCGCTTCTTCTTGCGCTCGCGCCAGATCGTTTCCGGTCAGCCCACCGACCGTGAAGTACTCCAGCGCGAGAGGTGTCGTGGGAATCGTGGTGAAGTTGCAGTCATTACCAAAGAAGACGCCCCGAGCCCCGATCATCAAGTCACTGCCGTCCGTAAAATTGACCCCCATCTCGCCGTTCGGAAGGCCATCTCGGTCGTAGAACCAGAAACCACACTCGTCGCGACCGACGCCAGCGGTCTCATCAGGTTCTCCGTGGCGGAGAAAGAACGCTCCACGATCGTCAAGTGAGCGACCATCGAGACGAATCGCAACCGCCGGCATTCCACTGTCGCGACCGCCAAGCTCGACGAGCTTTTCCTTGCTGATCGGTTTCTTCCACTGATACGACTCGCGTGCCACCCGGATCCGGTTCTGTTGCTCGATCCATCGCTCGTTGAGACCGCTGAACGGGAGCGGATCACGCGCACTCCAGAAACCCTCGACAAACGATCGACGACGTTCCACAGACCAATCCAGCCAAGCCACTCGCTCGCGATCCGAGAGCAGTGGTTGAATGTCGCGGTAGTACGGCTCAAGGTCGGGCTCGGTCGCAGCGAACGCGAGACCGTTGAAGTAGTAGCCAGCCCCTTGCTCCGGCTCACCGAGCGCGGCCAGCACGACCCCTGAAAGGTGCGATAACCGGGCCAGGTAGGGCTCCCGAGGGATGCGGCGGCGGAACTCTTCGATCGCCTCCCAGGCGGACCGATGTTCGCCTGCATCGTTAAGCACGTCGATCCGCCTGAGCGCCAGGTCGGGGTCGAAATCTCGCGTTAGATGACGTGCGAAGATCTCGGCTACGTCGCGGGAGTCGCTTCGATCGAGGTACATCCGCTCCCACCGCGCGTAAGCATCGCGATAGTGTGGGTCAAGCCGAAAGACCTCGTGTAATGCCTCTCGCGCGCGCGGATCGGAGTCGCCGCCCTCCAAACGCAGGTTCACGTCGGCAAGTCGGTACCACGTTTCGGTGTCGTCGGGTTCCGCTTTTAGCGACCGCTCAAGCGCCTCGCGGGCAAAGAAGAGACGGTTGTCGAGTGCCAGATAAGCATCCGCAACGGCCCGGTAGCCGGGCCCAGCGGGGTAGCCCTCGCGCACCGCACGTTCGAAGTACTCGCGGGCATCCCACGCCTCACCCGAAGCCAGCGCTTCTTCGCCCGCGGAGAAGTTGGTCTGACCGCGACTCTGAGCGTGCACGGTCGCTCCGGAGGCCAGCGCCAGAATCGAGGCGATCGCCGCAATCGCGAAAAAGCGGACGCCCGGTGGTCTGGTTGGAAATACCATCCTTATAGCCTATAAAGCCGTCATAGGCTCTGTCGTTCAATCACCACCGCGCTCTCGCTCCAGCTGGCGTACACGCCGCGCCAGCCGTGCGTTTTCTGCCCGGACCGCCAGGTCGCCGGGCAAGCCCAGTAGAAACATCGCCAAAAGACCGAGGCCAACCCCAGTGTAAACAGCGATGACTGCATCAACTCGCCACTGCCACAATCCGAACGTTAAGGCGATCGCCTGTCCGCGATTGTAGAGCGCGAACAGAAACAGGGCTGCAAACGCCATCAACGCGAGTCCCAGTGCAGCTCGCCGTCGGGTCATTGACCGCTCGCCGTTTTCAACCGGCAACGACGTTGAGCTCGCCGCGATATCGGTTAGCCGAGCGTGGGTCGTGCGCTGATTCTCCATGCAGCGTGAACCCGGACAAACCACCGATCGCGACCGATACGATCTCACCGACCATTTCTTCGCTGCCAGGAAAAACGACCGTCTCCCGGTGTTCTGTCCAGCCCGACAGCAGGCCCCGGCCGCGGCGGGCCAGTCGCTGGACGAGCACTGGCTGGGTCGTGCCCACTTTCTCGAGCATGTAGGCAGCTCCAATCGAGCGCTGTAGATCGTTCAGTTGCTCGAGCCGCTCTTGAGCGACGGCTCGAGGCACAACGTGATCGACAAGCTCTATCGCCGGCGTGTGTGGTCGGGGCGAGTAGATGAAGATGTACGCGGAGTTATAACGGGTACTCGCCATCAAATCGTAGGTCGCCTCGAAATCGGCTTCCGTCTCCCCCGGGAACCCGACGATGATGTCGGTCGACAGGGCGCATTCCGGTATCCTCTCGCGCAGCATTTCGATCTGACGGCGATAGGTCTCGCACGTGTACTCACGCTTCATCGCGTCCAGCATCCGGTCCGAGCCGGACTGAACTGGCAGGTGGACATGATTCATGATGTTGTCGTGCCCACCGATCGTGTCGACGAGCTTCTGGGTGAAGTCCCACGGATGGCTGGTCGTAAACCGCACCCGGGCGAGATCCGGTACCGCCGCCACGGCCGCTAGAAGGTCAGGAAAATCGCGCCCCCGGTCACGGTACGAATTGACGTTCTGACCGAGCAACGTCACTTCCTTAGCGCCATCCGCGACCGACATCGTGACCTCCTCGACGACGCTCTCGAGGGTACGGCACTTCTCGCGGCCGCGAGTAAACGGCACGATGCAGTATGAGCAGAACTTGTCACAGCCACGCATGATCGTGATCCAGGCGGCGAACTTCTCCAGCCGATACGGTTCGAGATCTTCGTAATGCTCACTTCGGTTGAAGCGATCGTAGACCACCCGCTCACCGTGTTCGACGCGAGCCAGGATCTCGGGCAGTTGCCGATACGAGTCGGGGCCAACGACGAAATCGACATGTGCGGCCCTATCGAGCAGCTCGCGACCCAGCTCCTTGGCCACGCAACCGGCAACCCCAAGCCGCACATCGGGCCGGCTCCGCTTGTAACGGTTGAGCTGGCCGATACGACCTATCACGCGCTGCTCCGCGTGCTCTCGAATCGCGCAGGTGTTCACAATCAGGACGTCGGCTTGGTCGGGGTCCGTCACTCGACGGTGGCCATCGCGCCTGAGAACACCGCCCATGAGCTCGGTGTCGGCCACGTTCATCTGGCACCCGTACGTTTCGATGTAGTAGTTGAGCTGCATGGCCGCCCGGTTAGTTGTCGGTGGCGTCGATCTCGGTCGGATAACCGGCCGCCTTCCATCCCTGAAGACCGGCCCGCATGTCGTAGACCTCCGAGAAGCCGAGGCTCCCTAACGATTCGTAGGCGTACTGTGAAATCGGGCAATCGGTGTCAGAGCAGTAGACGACGATCCTCGCAGTGCGCGGTGGCAGCTTAGCCCCAGGCCGGATATCGACGTACGGGATGTTGACCGCCCCCGGCAGGTGCTCCTGTCCGAACTGCACCGCATCGCGGGCGTCGATGAGAACCAACGGCGCGTCCTCCTCTTGCCATCCACGGACTGTTTCGGGGGTGACGATGAGGATCCCAGCCTCGACGTCGGGGGCTGGGACTGACGCGGGGAGTGTCTCGACGAGATCTTCCGAGTTGCGATTTGCGGTTTCGTCGGCGCCACAAGCAAACGCCAAGACAAGCGTAGCGACCGCTACGTGGCGACTCACACCGGTACTCCTGTCTCCGCTCGGACGATGTCCGCCGCAGCGACCATGTTCTCCAGCGCCGGAACCACTTCGTCATACTTCCGAGTCTTCAACCCACAGTCGGGGTTTACCCACAGCCGGTCGATCGGCAGAACCCGCATCGATGCCCGAATCATGTCTGCCAACTCGTCAACCGGCGGCACCCGTGGCGAATGAATGTCGTAGACACCGGGGCCGATGTCGCGCCCGTAGTCAACGTCACGGAAAACCTCAAGCAGCTCTTCATCTGATCGCGCGTTCTCGATCAACAGCACATCGGCGTCCATGCGAGCGATGTGCTCAATGAAGTCGTTGAACTCCGAGTAGCACATGTGGGTGTGGATCTGTGTCTCGGGTCGCACCCCACCGGTCGTCACGCGGAACGCGGCAACCGCCCAGCGGAGGTACTCTTCCCAACCATCGCTCCGAAGCGGCAGGCCCTCGCGCAATGCCGGCTCGTCTACCTGGATCACCTTAGCTCCCGCCGCCTCCAGATCCTGCACCTCGTCAGCAATCGCGAGTGCAAGTTGGAAACATGTCTCCGAACGCGGCTGATCGTCGCGCACAAATGACCACTGGAGCATCGTCACCGGCCCGGTCAACATCCCCTTTATCGGTCGATCGGTGCACGACTGAGCGAACTCCCACCAGCGAACCGTCATCGGTTCCGGACGATGAACATCCCCGAAAAGGAGCGGCGGCTTGACGTAACGCGAGCCAAATGACTGCACCCACCCAAAGCGCGTGAAGGCGTAGCCTTCCATGCGCTCGCCGAAATACTCAACCATGTCGTTGCGCTCAAACTCACCGTGCACCGGAACATCGATACGCATCTTCTCCTGAAGCTCGATCGCGCGGCGAACCTCACCCTCGAGAAAGGCTTCATAGTCCGGTTCTGAGACTTCGCTGCGCAGAAACTTGCGGCGCTGCACGCGAACCTCTGGGTGCTGCGGGAAAGAGCCGATAACCGTCGTCGGCAGCGCGGGTAACCCCAGCCGTTCGCGCTGCACCTCGCGCCGCTGAGCGAAGTCGACCTCACGGCCCGCAGCGCCGGCGTCGAGCACGTCCATCCGTTCCCGTACGCGACGACTCCGAGTGCGATCGGACGTTTGGCGCGTTTCGAGTGCCGCCTGGTTCGCGGCCAACGCATCGGCAACCGCGTCCCGACCGTCATTGACGGCCCGCGTCAACGTCTTGATCTCGGCCACCTTCTCACTCGCGAACGCCAACCAGCTCTTCAGCTCCTGGTCCAGATCGGTCTCGCGGGCAGCTTCGATCGGAACGTGGAGCAGCGAACACGACCCACCAACCATGAGTCGGTCCGCCGACACCATCGTCTGGAGATCGTCCAGCAGATCGAGGCTCGCCGACAGGTCATTGATCCACACATTGCGGCCATCCACGACTCCAGCCACTAAATGCTTGTCGCTTGGGAACCCGTGCTCGCGCATGAGCGCCACGTTCTCTTGGCTACGAACGAAATCCAGCCCGATACCGGCGACCGGTAACCGAGTCAACGCCGAATAGGCCTCTCCAACATGATCGAAGTACGTCTGCACGATCAATCGCGCGTTGCCGGCGACGTCGGCCAACCGATCGTATGCCCGCTCGAGTGCGGCGCTCTCCTTGGCCGATCGATCCTCCACGAAGCACGGCTCGTCGAGTTGAATCCACTCCGCACCCATCGCACCCAACCTCGCGATCACCTCCGCGTACACCTCGATTAGCGAATCCAGGTGGGTCTCCAATGGCTCTGACTCGGTTTCTCGTGGCTTGCCGAGAATCAGATAGCTCACCGGGCCGATCAACACCGGTCGGGTCGTTATCCCGAGCTCGCGAGCCTCGGCGAACTCGTCGAAAGGCTTGGTCGAGGCCAGCCGAAACTCTTGCTCCGGGACGAACTCCGGCACGATGAAGTGGTAGTTGGTGTCAAACCACTTTGTCATCTCCATCGCATGAACGTCGAGTCCCTCACGCTGCGCGCCCCTGGCCATCGCGAAGTACGTATCGAGATCGACCTGCTCGGAGCGCCAGTGGTAGCGCTCCGGCACCGCGCCTACCATCGCCGTCGTATCGAGGACCTGGTCGTACAATGAAAAACTGTTCGAAGGAATCAGCTCTATCCCGGCTTTGCGCTGCTCTTCCCACTGCTCGCGGCGCAGCTGGGCGCAGACCGACGTCAGCTCGTCAGCGCTTACCTTGCCGGCCCAATACCCTTCGGTCGCTCGCTTGAGTTCACGATCGCGCCCGATACGAGGAAACCCGAGATTGATAGACAGAGCCATCGATACCACCTGGATTGAGATGTCGAATGTGCTGAGCGAACCAATTTATGAACTTATTTCCCCACTCATTCCTGAGCAACGGCTGTGGTCGTTTCGAGCGCTGCTCTCGTGCGCTTCCAACCCATCAGGATCACCACAGCGGCGATGATCGCCAACCCTAACAAGAGGGACTGCGCTATCATCGTCTCAACGGTCGGGTGGAGCTCGTGCACGCCGCGACCGACGAAGACAAACGCCAAGTAATAGAGCAGAAGACCGGTTCCAGCGAACAGGGGTCGGATCGGCAAGCGGGCTCCGTACCACAGAACCGCCGCGCCGATCGCCACCATCACGACCGTGCCCGCCGCGATGCCGGCCCAAAACGGGAACCCGGCACCGATGCCGGCCAGGGCTCGGTAGAACAGCACCGTCTCGGCACCCTCGCGATACACGGCGAGGAAGGCGACTCCCCCCATCGCCCAACGGCTATCCGCGCCGACCATCCGGTCCCGTAGATACCCCATCCAGCGCGCGACCTCGAGTTTGGACAGCAGCCAATACGAAACGTAGAAGAGAACCACCGCAGCCAAGAGCATCGTAACGCCCTCGATCGCTTCTTGGTCAGCTTCGGTGAGGTGCAGAACCCGGTCGACCGCGAAGGCGGTCGCAATGCTCACGACGATCGCGGCAGCGGCGCCCTGCCAGATCGCCCGAACACTGTCACGAGAACCGGCTTTGGAAGCTGCCGCCGCCAAGGCGGTACAAATCAATAACGCTTCGAGCCCCTCGCGCACGAGGATGCCGAAGGAATTGAGAAACATTGATCCGGCGTTCACTGACGCCAGCCCATTCTCACTCTGATTGGGTGGCTCTGAACTCCCCCTGCCCGCTCAACCACTCCTGCACGAGGTCCGTATCCTGGGAACCCTCGGGGGCGAGCTCGAGGAACCGTGTCCAAGCCGCCCGGGCGCGCACCGTATCCGCCAGCCCGTCGCGCGCCATCACGCCCTCGACGAAGTAGAGCTCGGGGCGGTCGGGCCCGAGCCGCTGCGCCTCCGTCAGCTCGCGATCCGCGTCCACCCACCGCCCCTGCGCCATCAACGAAACCGCCAAGTCGCCACGAGGACCCGGCGCCGACGGCACGAGCGCCACCGCCGACCGGAAATAGCGTTCCGCAGTGGCGGGGTCTCCCTGGTCGAGCGCCTGAACACCAAGCTGCACGTACTCCTCGACTCCAACCGCGTGAGGAGCGCCGCCGGTGGCCTCGGACGATGCCGGATCCGATCCGCCACCGACCCGGCTTCCCACGAGGAATCCCAACGTCAGCGTAGCAAACGAGATCACCACCACGATCTTGAGATCGACGCGCCGGTTCAATGGTCCCCCGACGACCATTCGATCGCTTCGGCCGGACGTCGAATCGGCTCTCGCGAAGGCTCCTCCGCAGGTGCAGGAGGCTGGTCCCACCGTTCCATCCGATCGAGGATGCGCCACTGGCGACGGCGAAGACCAGGCGTCGGTCGAGCGGGGTTGGAGGAACGTGGAGCTGGCAGCGTGGCTGCCAAGAGTGCCGCTTGCGGGCGAGTCAACTGAGACGCCGGTCGATTGAAATAGGTTTGCGATGCCGCTTCCACACCAAAGATACCAGGTCCCCATTCGACGACGTTGAGGTACAGTTCAAAGATACGATCCTTCGGTAGTATAATCTCCATCCCAACAGTGATCACCGCCTCTCGTAGCTTCCGAAACGCGTTTCGCGACGGCGACAGGTACAGGCTCCGGGCAGCTTGCTGGCTGATGGTCGATGCGCCGCGCAACCGCCCGCCACGTCTCCACCTGTTCCAGGCCGACCGAATCTCCTCATAATCAAAACCGGCGTGGTCATAGAACCGGCTGTCTTCCCCGATCAGCACTGCCCGCTGGAGATGCGGCGAGATCGCTTCGAGTGGCACCCATTTGTAACGCGGATCCCAATCGACATTGCCGGCCTCGGCCTCACCTGCGCGGTACATCATAATAGATGTTCGTTCGGGTGCGCGATAACGGTGCCAAGCCACGGTCGGGAGATGAACCAGGGCTGAGGCTACAATCAGAACTGGTATCGCGACCACGATAACCGTGCCCCCCACAACCCATTGAAGAAGGCGCGGGGATCGGCTCGCTCGAAAGCTCAGCACCCTATCACAATCGGACTCCACACCCGCTAGCGCCACACCTCGACGTACATGCGAGGATCGGATAGCTTGTGGGCTGCCGGTGAGCCTGGCCAGTACAAGTTGAACGCGATCGAGCCGAGGCCACTCTCTCTATCAGAACAACCGCTCCCGTCAAACCGACCGCCGCAATTGTAATCTTCTCCGAGGTGAAAGATGCTCCGTTATACACTCGCCCTGATAGCGGTAACTGCCGGGTCGACAATCACGAGTCAAGCCATGGCCCAAGATGCACCGACGATCCCTGCAGGCTACACCCCTTATCAGCTGGTCGGTCAGGGGATAAACGCACCGCCGATGCCGTTCAAGATCGACGCCGACAAGATCGTGACGCCCGAAAGTCCAGGAACGTTCGTGCAGGTCACGGACAGCCAGGTGACTGACGATCGGGCGCAGATGGAGTTCGATACGCCGTTCGGTCCCGGCCGTTTCGTTGGTACGCGCGATGGCGATGCGTTCGTTGGCCTCTGGTTCAGCCTCGGCGAAGATAACCGCTTCGTGATACCGATTGCGCTTGTACCGGTCGGTCAAGACACACAACTCGAGCCGAGCTTTGACATGTTCCGTGCCGCACCCGGCATCTCGCGGGTCGAGGTCGTACCAAGCAACATCACCCTCGACTCGGAACAAACACAGCGGTTTGTAGCTCGCGCCTACGACGAGGCGGGTGTTGAGATCGCGGATAGCGATGTCGAATGGTTCTCGTTGGGCGGGACGATCAACCAATCGGGAGACTTCGTCGGCGTGAACGCGGGAGACAGAGTGGTCGTTGCAGTGGTCAACAATGCCATTGGCACGGCCGCAGTCGCGATCTCGAGTCCGAAGATCGAGTCGATCAGCGTCTACACCAACGTGCCGTCGCGACTTGTGACCGGCAGTCGGGTGCCGCTCGAGATCGACGCGCTGAACTCGATCCATCGCTGGGTGCTGGATCCCGATGTCGAAATCACATCCAGCGCTTCTGATGTGATCGGAGTCGACGCTCACACGCTCGTCGCGCAATCACCGGGTCAAGCCACCATCACTGTCAAAGCTGACGACACGAGGACCGAGTACACGATCTCGGTGGTGGCCGAGTCCGGGGATCCGTTGTCGATCGAAGACGTGCCAAGCGGCGCGATCCGTACCGGCGACGTCGTCCAACTCGCGATGGACGAAGATCACGCCCGCCCGGTTTGGTCAGTAGCCCAGGCCGGCGCTCAGGTGTACCCGGACGGTTCGTTCGTCGCCGAACATCCAGGCCGGTACACGGTGGTGGCAGTATTGGGCGACCGGGTCGCGACCGCGTCAATCGAAGCCATTGCCAGGGGGATATCCGGCCGTATCCACATGAACGGACACGGCAAGAACGTTGAAACGTACACCTCCGATCTGTGGCCACAAAACTCGTACGTGTACGTGGGCACGCACCAGGCCAATCGTCTGCTCACATTCGACGTCTCGGACCCAGCCAACCCCGTGTTGACGAACGAGCAGGAGTTTGATGCGCGCGTCATAAACGACGTCAAGGTGTCTGAAGACGGCCAGTGGCTGGTCGCCACGCGTGAAGGGGCAGCCAACCGACGCAACGGGATCCTGGTGTTCTCACTCGAGGATCCAGCTCAGCCGGAGTTGGTGAGCGAGTACACCGAGACCCTGACGGCCGGAGTGCACAACGTGTTCTGGATCGGGCATCTCGTCTACGCGGTCAACGACGGCACCAACGATCTGCACATCATCGATCTCTCGGATCCTACCCGTCCGCGCGAAGTCGGTCGGTGGGGCCTCCCCGTCGTCGGTCGCTCATTGCACGACATTTGGGTGCAGGATGGTATGGCGTACGTGTCGTACATGAACGACGGGCTTGTGATCCTCGACGTCGGCGGTGGCGGTCGTGGCGGAACCCCTGAGGCACCGACGCAGGTGAGCCGAATCTTTTATCCGGGTGGTCCGACCCACTCGGCGATCCGGCATCGCAACTACGTGTTCGTGGGCGATGAGGACTTCAGCCTCGCGGGCACGACCCCTAGCATCCCGGGGTCGGGGAACGATCCACGTGGACCGGTGCACGTCGTAGACGTTAGCGACCCGACCAGGCCGAAGTACGTCGCCAAGTACGAGGTTCCCGAAGCGGGTGCGCACAACTTCTGGGTCAACGATGACGTCTTGTACATCGGCTATTACCAGGGTGGAATCCGGGTTGTCGACGTCAGTGGCGAGTTGCGTGGCGACCTCTACGCTCAGGGTCGTGAGATCGCCTACTTTTTACCGTCGGCCGGGCCTGAGGACGCCAAACTACCGTTCGCTCCCAGCGTGTGGGGTGTGTTCCCGATGTTCGGGGACGAGTGGTCGCCGGTCGGCGACACGCTCTATGCGACCGACTACAACTCTGGACTGTGGACGTTTACGGTCGAGCTTCCCGAGAAGCCGATCTCGTAGCTCTACGGCCCGCAACCGACCCGAAGTGACGTTCGGTGCTCGACCTCGAGCGTCGGACGCCGTTTCGCTTATTGAGGATGCCCGACCAAGACAAGGTTTACCAGGACATCTATCTCAAAGGCCGCGTCGTCCGCCACGGTACGCGGAGCTCGGAAGAGCGTTACCAGGCGGTCGCCGAAGTCCTCAAAAATTGTCCGAGATCGTTCACGGTGCTCGACATCGGTGCCAACCAAGGTTACTTCAGCTTTCGCATCGCCCACGAGTTCGACGCTATCTGCGTAATGATCGAAAAGCAGCCCGACCTGTTAGAGAACTGCCGGCAAAACGAGAGCGACCGGGTGGTGCTCCTACAGCGTGCGGTTAGCGCCCGAGAGCTAAAAAGCTTGAGTCAGACCGAGCATTTTGACGTTGTACTCGCCCTCAATGTGATCCACCACTTTCGGTGGCGTTGGCGCATGGCTGCGCGAGCGATCCTCAATCTGGGCGACACCGTGATCATCGAAAGCCCGCCCAACAACGATACTGGTTCACGTGGAAAGTGGATCCGCCGGCCGATCAACCGGTTTCTCGAATCGATGCCGCACACGGTAATCGCCGAAACTGAACGACGCCGCGATCGACCGATCATGAGCAAGACGCGGTTGTACGAGCGCGAAGGCTCAAAGACGACGGAAACCGCAAGCTCGAAAAGAACTCACGGCGTCAGCCTGGACACCTTCGACGCGCTTGGCGGTGTCTACCCAGGGCGTGACGTTCTCGATCGCCGGAACAGCCGCTGAAGGGACGCTGTGGTCTCAGACACGACGGTGCGGTTCACACGCAATGGCGCCACATTCGAATGCCTGCCTGCCTACAAGGACCTGGTCGTGGAGTCGCTCCCATGGCTCGAGCTGGACCGGCTCCACCAGGAAGTTGAAGTTGTTCGTACCCACCCCAACCAGATCGTCGTCCGCGTCCCCTTCGAAGTCGATGGCCAACCGGAGCGGGTGTATCTCAAACGCTACCAGTTTGGCGACCTTCGACGGCGATTGAAGGACGCTCTCGGGCGGACCAGAGCCCGGGGCGAATGGCTCGCGATCCACGCGGTCGAGGATCTAGGAATCGGTGTTTCCCCACCGGTTTTGTTCGGCGTGCGGCAAATCGGCTTTCTGAGGCGGGAGAGTTTTCTCGCTACGCGAGAGGTCCACGACGTGAAGTCCGCTGACTTGATCGTCCGCGACGCCAGTGGTTCGGAACGCCGACGTGCGGTCCGGTTACTCGGACGGCTGATCGGTACACTTCATGCACGGGGTCTCTTTCACGATGATCTCAAAGCGCCACACATCCTAGCAGCCCAGGGTCAACTGCCCGAGGACGGGATCCACGGCATCGTCCTGCTAGACCTCTACCGGTCTGTTACTGGACGGCGGCCGACGATGCGTCAGCGCGGAGTGAACCTGGCCCAAGTGTGGATCAGCATTCCTGGCCTCACTCGCTCTGACCAGGCACGACTGCTCGAAGGCGCACTAGAAATCAGTGATCAGCCCGGCGAGGAACGCCGTAGCTTGTGGCGGTCGATGCAACGAGCGCTAATCACCCGGCAGCGTCGCCGAGCACGCAAGGACTGAGTCACGCCTCAGCCTGAGAGCGGTCAGCTGCGCTCTTTTTCCAACAGCACCAACCACCGCTCGCTCATGAAGGGTAGCAGTGGGTTGCCCCGAAAGATCTTGACGACGCGTAGGCTGGCGGCCTTGGCTTCCCGGTTCAACTCGCGGCGCGATGCTTTCCTCGCCACCTTCTTGCTCTCCACCCGCCCGAACGCTGACCGGATTCGACGCAGAGCATACTTGACGTTGTATCGATGATTGTAGTTGACCAGCACGTACCGTCGGCTGACGCGGGCCATTTCGCTCAAGAACTGGGTTCGCTCTTCGGGACCGAAGTGAACCATGAAGCGCACGTTGAGCACACAGTCGACGGCGCTGTCCTGGAGTGGTAGTCGTTGCAGGTCCGCGACCAACCCCACGGCGTCCATCTTGGATAACGCTTTGTGGACCATCGTCGGCGAAACATCCGCGGCGATTGTCAGCGGGAAGACGCTGCTCACGACGTCGGTCAGGTAGCCAGTACCGCAGGGTATGTCGATGATCGACCGCGCGGGGGTGATGTGTTCGAGCGCCTTCTCGACGACACGAATCCAGACCCGGCTCTTGACGGCTTTGAACCCGCCTTGGTAGCGCTTCGTGTCGTACTGGTCGACGATCTCGTCATCCAGGTAGCGCTTGTCCAGCGGGGCTGGGTCGCGAGTAATGCGGGGCTTACTCGCCAGAGGCGTCGCTTGCCATCGGCAGATGACACATCGTGCAGCTACCGCTCGGCCTATCCTTGTGATCCGCCGGTGCCTGAAGGATCGACTCCATCCCGCTGGTGTGGCACATGGCGCAATCCCCACGGCCTTCTAGCTCGTGCTTTATTTGCGGTGCCGCTATGGTCTGCATCGCAGCGCTAGGTCCGTGACACCAGAGGCATGTGTCGTTGCCACGCTCAGCGTGGTCTTCGGGCGCAGCCGGTACTCCCTCCATGGCCCCGGAATGGCACATTAGACACTCGGAGCGCCCTTCCAGGTCGTGGCTTACTGCTGCAGGCTTTGCCGCCTCAGCGCTAGGCTTCGTTGCTTCCTGCCCGTATGCCGTGGCCGCCCCGAATGCGAGCAGCAGCACGATCGCCCACAGCAACTGTCGTCGGATTCCCATCTGTGATGACCCCCGCTTGGTCGGTTGAATAAAACCCGTCAGTGCGTTCCTATCGTCCTTGTACCCAAAATCACAAGCGTCGTTCCTGCCAGTATATCTCGATTGCGTCAACCGAGCGAGTTGATTGGAAAAACGCTTGTCGGGAAATCGCCTACATACCGTCGTCACCACCGCCAGGTGAGACGACGCTATAGATGTTGTCCTTGTGCTCGGGGCAAAGGGCAAAAAACCGTTCGGTCAATTCACCGTCGGGGTCGTTTTCGCCGAGACGACGGATGTACTCGTCCCACCCGGTGAAAAACGCATTCCGATCGGCCGCCGCGGTGTAGATCAAGAGGTTCCAGTCGTCCCCCAAGCGTGGCTAAGGATCCCCCAGTCCATCCACATGCCGTCGTCGATCACACTCTGGGCGACCGAGCGCACATCGTCGTTGAGCAATTGAATCGCCTCACCCAGATCACCAAACGGGCACTTCCAGTAGCTGACCGCGATCGTCCCTGCTGCCTCGTCCCGGGCTTGGACGGTGGGGATCATCGCTATTCCGAAGAACAAGCACACCGCAAGACACAGACTCGCTCTCACATTCCCTCGCTGGCTGAGTAAAGGAGTTCAACAAACTTCCACCCGTTGCGATCAACGCTAGCGCACGTTCAGGCGGGCAACCATTCCTGCGGCCTCGTGAAGCGTGCACAGGTAGGTGTATTCACCCGGCGTCTTAAAGACCTGCCTAAAAGTCGCACCCGGAGCCAGCTCACCCGAATCCCACGGGTCGGCGTTGGACGGCAGTATGTTGTGCTCGTTGACCCCCGCCTTGCCCGGTACGTCGGTGGTCGTATGTTCCATCCTTCCGTTGTTGACCCAGACCACCGTATCGCCGACGCTGATCGTAGGCGTATCAGGGGCGAAGCGCATGTTGTCGGTCATCCGGATTACCAGCTTGTGCTCGCCTGACATGACCGGCTCACTTGCCGGTGCGCTCTCACGCGCCGGCTCCGAGCCGCACGCCCCGGCGATTATCGTGAGAAGCAGCGCAGGAATGACCTGCGCCGGCTTGCCGTTGGAACTCTTGTCGAGCCTCATCTTCAACCTCCGAGAGCAATGAGAATCCTTCACCCGCTGTTTGTGCACCTCCACATCGCGTTCCTCGTCATGGCGTTTATCGCCATGTACGCGTGGCTCTTTCGCGGCTTGGCGACCAGCGTATTCGAGGACCGGATCTATCGTTTCGCCCGAGCAAACACCAAAGCCGGCGTAGTCACCATTGTGCTCTCCATGATCGCCGGCCTACGCGACGCGTTCTTCGGGTCGATCGCTCGTTTCAGCGGTCCAGTCGGCGGTTGGCTGTTCTTTAAAGCTGTGCTCGCGACCTCGCTCTTGCTCGTCTACGGCTTATTCCTTTACTGGAGCGGCCGTAAGCGATCGTACCTCCAGGAGGACCGCCAGGCGATGGTCTGGTGCCTGTCGACCCAGCTCGTCGGCATCTTAATTGTCGGCATCATCACCTTGATCGGCACGATGATCGTCTACTACCCGGATCTCCTGCCGAGCCGTTCGATGCCGTTCGGGCAATGACTCGAAGAACACCGCGAATCGTGATCCTGGGCGGTGGCTTTGGCGGCGTGTACGCCGCCACCTACTTGGGTCGCTCCGAGTTGGCTATCGACGGCGCCAAGATCACTCTCCTGGATCGGAAGAACTACTTCACTTTCTCACCGCTGTTGGCCGAAGTGGCCGCCGGCTCCCTCGATCATCGTCACGTGACCTATCCGCTTCGATTGCTCGGCCAGCGCTTCGGATTCGACTTTATCCAAGCCGAGGTACGCGACATCGACTTGCAGCGCCAAGTCGTCCACGCTGGCGATGTCGACGTCGGTTATGACTACCTCGTGATCGCCGTCGGTGCTGCGCCGCGCTACTTCGGGAATGACGATCTCAGGCGGCACTCTCTTCCGCTAACGACCGTCGACGACGCTCGCGCGATACGGAACCGTGTTATCGAGACGCTGGAGCAGGCCACAAAGATCAAAGACACGAGCGAGAGGGCGCAGTGGCTGACGTTTGTCGTCGCCGGGGCAGGTCCGGCCGGCGTCGAGGTCGCCAGCGAGATCCAGACGCTGGCCAATGAGGTGCTCAAACCCTACTACCCTGGCGTGCCGCCGGTTCGGGTCCTACTCGTCAACGGCGGGAATCGAATCTTGCCGGGCTGGGACGACGAGCTCGCCGCCGAAGGGTTGGCGAAGCTCCGCGAGCGCGGAATCGATGTCAGGATGGAAACCCTTATTACGGGCGCCACGCCTGGTTCAATCACGACAAGAGACAAGAACTCCGATCGTGAAGTGTTGATCGCCGCGGAGACGCTAGTCTGGACGGCCGGCACAGCGCCGGCCAGCTGGGTCACCGAGATCGGGCTACAGACTGAGCGTGGCGCGATCGTGATCGATCCACTGCTCCGCGTCGAGGGGTTCGACAACGTCTTCGCAATCGGCGATGTGGCGACGCTCGTCGACGAACGAAGCGACCGGCCGTACCCACCGGTCGCCCCGATCGCAATCAGCCAGGGCGTCCGGGCCGCCGGCAACATCGAGAATCACATCCTGGGACGACCACTCGAGCCCTACCAGGCTCACCACGCCGGCAAGATTATCTCGCTCGGTGCAGGAGTCGCGTTGATCGACCTGTTGGGGTTCAAGATCACCGGCAAACCAGCGTGGTTCATCTACCGAGCCGCTTACGTGGCCAAACTGGTGGGGTTGCAAAACAAGCTGCAGGTTCTGTTTACGCTGGCGATGAACCGGATCTTCGAGCCCGATATCGCCGGTGGGGCGACCCGACAAACGTAGCCGACGTTACCAGTTCCAGCCGAGCAACTTCGTCCCAACGAGCACGATCAGAATGGCGATCGTCCCTGCGATCAGCGCCTGGAGCTTCTTGCGGCCAAACTCGCGCATCTGCTCGAACTGCTGCTCGAACGCAGAGTCGTCGATCGCCTTTTTCTGCCGCAGAACCGTAAGACCGACTTCCGGCGACAACCAGCGACGATGTAACGGCCCTAGGCCCTCCCAAGCCTCGGGCGCATTGGCCAAGACGCACTTCTTGATCGCTTGTCCTTCCCGCACTTGTCGATGATTCTGAACGAACGCATAAACGACCGCGACCGCGGCCACCAAAACACCAACTATTACGGGGATGCTCGTCATCATGTCTTCCAGTCTAACGCCCCCTGGCGTTGCCGTAGCTGGACTTAACACGCCACTTGAGGCGTTGGCCCTAGTCCGCTGTACCTAAGATATTTGGGGTGGCGACTCGGAAGCTAGTGAAGTCAAAAGGGTGCACGAGAAGGTGTCGGAGGGTTGACAACTCTGTTATACCGAGTATAATGTTTAGGAGAGTTCTATTGGACACAGTGCAGGAGGCGCCATCATGACGGATAGCATCAGTCTCGAGAACGCCGAGCAAAGGGCGTTCCGCGCGACACTCGACCACGGCCTGTGGGATCTGCTGCTCGGATCTTGCACCCTGGTTTTCGTGATCGCTCTCTTTCTCAGCCCGAGGTTGGGCGATTTCTGGAGCTCATTTCTTCTCGTGCCGGTCTTCGGGATCGCGTATTTCGCGCTTCGTTGGTTGAAGACAACAATCGTCACACCCCGCGTTGGGGTTGTTGAGTTCAGACCGCCCAGACTGGCAAGACTGCGAAAGTTCAACGTGATCATGTTTGCGGCCATGACGTTGGCAATGATCCTCGGCATACTCTCAGCGATCAACGTCAGTTGGCCTGGGTGGGTCCATGCCTCCTCGTTCGCACTTGTCGTGCTGATGGCTTTCGGTATCGCGGCCTACTTCTTGAGCTTCGCACGTCTCTACTTGTATGGAGCCCTGTTCGCCGCGTCACCCTTTGTCGGAGAGTGGCTATACACTCACAGCAGCGTGCCTCATCACGGGCTGCCGCTGACGCTCGGCACCACCGCGGCCGTGATGATTGCGGTTGGGTTGACCAAGTTCTCTTCAATCCTGCGCAGCAACCCCATGCCCTCCCCGATCGAGGGCCAGAATGCCTGAGCACAAAACCGATTCGGTGGAGCTCCACCCGCTTGCCGATATCGATCAGGTTGTCCACGCCCCCGCACGTCTGATGGTGTTGACCTACCTGTACGTCGTAAACCGGGCAGACTACGTGTTCTTAGTACACCTCACCGGTTTGACCTGGGGCAATCTGTCGACTCATCTGCGAAAGCTGGAAACAGCCGGCTACGTTCGAATCGAAAAAGAGTTCCGAGGCAAGAAGCCGCATAGCATGATTCGCCTCACGCCTGAGGGCAGAAAGGCATTTCGAGACTACAAACGCAGAATCCAACGAGTCTTGAATGATCTGCCAGACTGAACTAGGGGAAGGGGTCCTCAAAGTCGCCCAAGCGTTCAACTTCCTGTCGAAGTCGAGGGTGAACCAGCCATAGGTAGCCTCCCATCATTAGCACCGCCGCAAGACTCACCAACAGAGTGGTCCACATCGGGACAGAGCCGGTCACCGGTTCGACGAAAGCGAGCACCACCCCGATTGTGTGAAAGAAGACGAACAGAACCAAAAAGAGGACCAGATACCACAACTGGGGATACTTCTCGAGCTTGAACACAACCCATGACGCGACTAGCCCGACCAACAGAAAGAGAACCAGGTGCAGACCATTGTAGACAAAGATTGGAGCGGCCTCGATGGTCACGGCGTCTCCGTTATCCAGAGTCCCGAGCAGCCGGTGTCCCAGAACCGCTGCGGTGTGAAGTAGGTGTCGTCCGGCGATGAGGTTCAGCACGCTGAAACAGATCGCTACCGTCGCGTACCCGATCACTCCGGCGATCAGACCCTGGCTCAGCGTTCGACTACGTTCTGCATCCACGTTGAAACCAGCTTAGCTGTTCGTTCGGCCGCCTGCACCAAGCTCGCAAGCGTGCCGAATGAGGCCGCTTGCGGTCGCCCACACCCGTGGGTCGCGGTCCATCCGAGCATGCGCCACACGAAACGCCTTTTTCCACCACGGCAAATCCCCGACGTCGATCGCCGACCCTGGTGGCCGGTCATAGTCGAACTTCCAGTTCCCGATGACCTGGGTCTGACTCGGATCCAACGCTCGGATAGGGTTCTCACCGGCGATTACCCATCCGTCGTCCTGATAGAAATTGGCCGCCCGACGAACGTTGGCCGGCACTTCATCATCATAGAATCCCACACTGTCGATCTGAAGCAGGAACTCGATCGGAATCAGTCGAGCGGCGAGCATCCGGGCAAACTCAACGGCTGCCCAACCGCCGAGACTCTGGCCGTAGACAACGAGACGCACGCGCCCCACCTCGTCCGCGTCGATCTCACCATCGTGGTTCGCGTCCAGGGCCCGATCGACAAAGGCCAGCGCCAGAGGGATGCGTCGGTTCTCGAACGTCTCGGCGTACACGCCTTCATCACGGTCTCGCAACGCGAGCGCCAGTCCCCGCGCACCCTTGCTGGCATCGTTCCAAGCATCCATCCCGCCCAAAAACCCCACTACAACACAAGCCCCGGGCGGGACCGCGCGAGTTGTCTCGAGATCCGCTAGCCGGACGCTCCTGCAAGATGCCAGCACCGATAGCGCCAGCACGAGAACAAGAACACAGATTGTAGACTTCACTTGCTCCACCACCGGGAAGGCCCTTGCGATTCGACTCGCCAGTACGGACCGCAATCTAGTCTGAGGCTAGTTACAGTGCCGGGGCAGATGGCAAGTCATGAGGCCTTTGTCGCTGGGTCGGGCTCTGCGCGATGGCCGTAAGAGGCCGTGCCGGCAGCGGCGAGAACTCGATACCACTCGAGGAATCGCCCAAGCCCTTCTGAAAAGTCGACCTGCGGTTGGTAGCTGAGCAGTCCGAGTGCTTTGTTGATATCAGCACAAGTGCTATCGACGTCACCCCCAGGGGCCGAGTGGTACTCGACCCTCGGCTCGATCTTGGACAGCCAACCCAGCCTTGCGACGAGCTCGTTCAACGTCACCGGCGGCATCCCTGATCCAAGATTCACGACCTCGAATCCTCCATGCGCGGTAACAAAGTCGATCGCGGACACGACGCCACTGGTGATGTCGTCGACGTACGTGTAGTCGCGCTCCATCGAACCGTCGCCGAACAGCGGTATCGGCTCGTTGTTGAGTAGTAGGCGGGTGAACTTGTGGATCGCCATCTCCGGTCGTTGACGTGGACCGTAGACAGTGAAGAAGCGGAGACAAAGCACGCTGAAGTCTTGCGTCGTATTGTAGACGCGACACAGCTCCTCCCCACTCTTCTTCGTCATTGCGTACACCGAGACTGGCTTCACTCGGTCGTCCTCACGCGAAGGCCGACCCGGATTGTTGCCGTAAACCGACGAAGACGAACCGAAAACAAGCCGGCGACAACCAGTTCTGGTCATCGCTTCGAGGAGGTTCGCCGTTCCCCCGAGATTTGTCTCGATGTAGGCGCTCGGATTACGCATCGATGCCCGAATTCCCGCCTTGGCTGCCAAATGGACGACGGCGTCGAACGACCCGCCAGCAAGGACCTCGACCAACGACTCAGGAACGTTGAGATCTCTCTCAACGAGATCGAAGCGAACGTGGTCGCGAAGCTGAATCACGTTCTGCAGCTTCCGCTCTCTCGGGTAGGACGGATCAAGATTGTCCAGCGCCACGACTCGGTCACCACGCTCGACCAACGCCTCACACAAGTGCGAGCCGACAAAGCCCGCCCCACCGGTAACCAAAATGTTCATTCGAGATCTCCCGGATTTGACCCTGAGGAGTTTGGCTTGGCTTCAGTGGTCACTCGACCATCACTTAGCTCTTGCATCTTAACATTCTAACCGGAAATCGGGTGCGGTAGACGTAATCCACAAGCACCAGGACGAGAACGAGCAGGCCAGCCGATCATGAGCCACGTCTGGGCAGCGATTACAGCCAGGCCCCGAGACGCGTGCTTTGCACGACCGTCGCGGCTTCTTTCGTTTGATACCGGATCTTGCGCCGGAGCAGTCTGCGGACCATGAGCAGATCCGCTATCCCACGCCACAATCGGTTGTTGATCCCGTACTTGGACTGGCCGGCGATGCGGGGCCGGTGATTGACTGGCAGCTCGTCGATCGTGTACCCGCCAGCCCGAACGAGCATCGGGAGAAAACGGTGCATCCCCTCGAACCGGGCGGCGCCCAGGATCGCGGCCTTCGGAAAGATCCGAGTCGAGCAACCGAGGTCGGTGATCTCGTTGCCGAGTACCCGGTTTCGGACATCGTTAGCGATCCGAGAGGCGAAGCGCTTCACCCAGTCATCTGCACGATCCACGCGGACGCCAGTGACACCATCGCATTTCCGCCGCGAGATGACCGCCCACATTCGCGGGAGGTCTTTGGGATCGCTCTGGCCGTCCCCGTCGAGCGTCGCGATCCAGTCGCCGAACGCGGCCTCAACACCGGCGATCATCGCCGTCGATTGGCCGTAGTTGCGGTCGAAAGTGACGACCTGTACACGTGAATCGAGATCCGCGAGTTGGGCCAGGATGCGGGGACCGTTGTCGCGGGAGCCATCGTCCACGTAAACCACCTCCCAACCGACATCCAGGTCGGTCATCGCGTCGACGATCTCGGCGTGGAGCCGTGGCAAGTTTTCGGCCTCGTCGAGGAGGGGGACGACGACGGATACGATGACCGGGTCGTACACCACCGGGACCATGCTCCGTCGCGCCTCCCCTCCAAGAAGTAATGTCGACTGCTACAGACGGAGCGTGTGAAGCCGAAAGTTTGTGGCGTTGGGCGTGAAGCCTGCGGAGCTGTGAAACCGACTAAAACACGAGCCGGTAGAGCTCTCCGTCCTGGTCGAACTCGTTCTGCAAGACCCGGGAGCCCTGCTTGGCGAAGACGGTGCGCGTGCCGACCCGGATTACGGTTTGCGACAGGTTCTCTGGGAGCGTGATCCGATAACTGGCGGTCGCGTCTTGGTTCTCGACTCGGATCGAACGATCCCCTACCGCGAAACCAACCGAGTCACCGCGAACCTCGATTCGGGCGACATCGATCTCGACCAACTGGACCTCGATCGAACCACTCGACTGAGCGGCATCGAACACGATCTCGATCGCTCCGTCGGGTGTTATTGCGACGCCAGCTTCCCACGGTTCCACCGGAGCCGTGGGTTGGGGCGATTCAGGTCCTAGATCTTGGAGCAGATTCTCCACGATCGCACGGACCGGCGATCCCGGAATGGCGGCGGCAACGATCGTCGCGACGACCAAACCCGCCACCGAGGCTGCCCATGCGACTCCCCGAGGCGCTCTCCGGGCAGGAATGTGACGGCGTTGCGCCATCTCGATCAGCTGATCGGCAGATATCGCCGGCGGGGACTCGTCGAGCACTGTCAATAGTTGCCCGGTCTCGCGAAACGCAAGCTTCATGTCCTCCATCCTCGCCGAGCACTGCTCACAACCCGCGACGTGCGCGCGAACGCTCTCGTTCTCGTTAACGCTGGGCTCCTCGTCGAGCAGCCCCTGTAGTTCGGCGTCATGCAGATGCATCTACCAAGTCCTCATACGCGCGCTGAAAAGCGCGTGTGGCGCGACTGATCAGTTTTCCGACCCCGGCCTCCCCGTAGTCGAGAGCCCGGGCGATCTCGCGATAGGTGTAGCCTTCGTGACGAAGCAGCAACGCCTGCTGATCGCGCAACGGCAACTTCGCGAGAGCCTGTCGGACCCGCTGTCTCCGCTCACGAGCCTCCAACTGCTCCGCCGGATCAGAAGCCGACCCGTCATCGTAGAGGCGATCTGCTTTGGCTTCCAGTAGCTCCTGCCGCCTACCTGTGCGTCGGTGCGCATCGCGGAACAAGTTATTGGACACCGTCACCAGCCATGCTCTTGGGTCATCGGGTAGTTCACCTCGCTGGTACAACCTCACAAAGGACTCCTGAGCGATGTCCGCGGCCGCCGCTGAATCCCCGCAAAGACGATTCACATAGCGGAACAACGACTGGAACCGCGCCTCAAAGACGTCGCCAAAAGCGGCCTCGAATGGTTCATTCCGATTCACGTCCCGGCGCTCACTCACTCTCCCAGGAGACCCGGTTCACAGATGGAACGCCTGACGCGTCAGATATGTGGCGTGAGGGGGAAGACTTTGCGGCGGCTAAGGCCTCGGCCGAGGATCAGAAGCTCCACTCGAGACCGAAAGCGGTCGATGCCGGGAGGAGACGCAGGTCCCGGCGCTCGAATCCCGACGGATTGACCCCGTAGCCAACCACGTTCTCATGTCCCAGCACGTTGGTTACGTCCAGATAGGTCATGACCGAGCCAGAGAGACCGAGCAGCGAGGGATTCCATTCCTTGCGGATCCCGATGTCCCACCGGACGTAAGCCGGCAGTCGCTCATCGTTGACCGTGTCGGAGAGCCGCAGTGGTGTTCCGCTGAACTCCACCTCGCCGCTCAGCCGATCAAATGATTCCCAGTCAAACCCCTCCTGGACCGAACTGGTGGGTCGGCCAGCAACCGCCTGGAAAGCGGTCCTGACCTTGGTCTGAGGCGTAAGCCGGTAGGATGCAGCCGTGATCACCGATCGCCTACGCTCGAATCCAGGATGATAGGTGACGTTTCCATACTGTCTGCGAATGGTACTCCATTCGACGATCGCCTCGGCATCGACTCGATCCCCCCGATAGAACAGAGCCGCCCCGGTGCCTATCGCCCGTCCCTTTCCACGCTCAAACCCGGTGATCGCGAACGGCTGGGCGGTAGTGGGAGCCACAAGAACGAGGTCATCGAGCCACCGAAGGTGTCCGTCGACTGTCAAGAGAAGACGCTCCGACAACCGTGCTTCCAACGCCGCAGTCAGCTGGTCCGACCGGCCGACCGGCACTTCTCGGGCGTCCGCGGTGACCAACGGCTCGGCGCCAAAAGCAGCGTTTAAAAGCGACTCCTCGTTGCGGAGCGATTGCACGTACTGATGAACTCGTGCGTACCCACCGGAGAGCGTCAACCTTTCATCGGGTCGGTAGTGAACCGAGACACGCGGCTCAAGCGCGACGCTGCGACCATCGACAAACACAGCTCGCAACCCGTTATTGACGATCCAGTGATCGCGCGCGATCCAGCGGTGCTCGAAGTACGTGGAAACGATCTTCTGGCTCGATCGCAGATCCAGAACGGGGTCTGCGTCAGCTAGGCTCAGCACTGTGTCGCTTGTCAAGGGGTCGGCCACGTACTTGGAGGACAGGGCTTCTACCGTGAAACCAGCTCGTCCCACGGTCTCGGGTCGCACCCAAGACACGTCACCCGACGCACCCCAGTGCTTGAGCGCATTGACGGCACGGTAGCGCTCGGAACTCGCCCCCCAGTGGACGTCCGAGTTTGTTGTGGCGCGCCACATCTGAAACCGGATGTCGGACGTGGCGTCGGACGATCGACTCCACGCAACGGCGTTCGTTGATGCCGACCACAGCACGCTGTTCCTCAGCGCCCGCTGTTCCTCGGTCGCGACGCTGGCCTCATCTCCAATGACGTTCGAAAAGAGCCAGTTGTCCGAAGTGAGCGAGACGACGTCGAACCGGCCTCCCGGTAGGTCGATCGAGACCTTGCCCAGCAAATCGTCAAACCCGCTGGTCCGGTTCTTGTCGAGGAACGGGCCGCGTCGGAACAGGTCGTACCTCGTTCGACGACCGCCGATCAGTACTCCCCCGGCGGCACCGGGCATCGGCGCGTCGACCGTCATCCTCAGGTCGGCCAGCCCCGCACCGCCTCGGACCCGCAGCCCGGACTCGCCGGGTTCTGGTGTTGATACGTCGATCACGCTCGACAGCCGGCCGCCGTACCGGGCCGGGAACACACCGGTGTGAATCGCCACCTCCGACACCGCGTCGGGGCTGATCGCGGACATGATCCCGCTCGTATGGTAGGCATTGTAAACCGGTGCGCCGTCCAACAGGACGAGGTTTTGGTCAGCCGAGCCGCCACGCACGTGAAGCTGCGTCGGCGACTCCTCCGCCATGTCGATGCCGGGAATGATGGACAGGATCTCGAAGACGTCCGGTTGGCGGGCCAACGGGTCGGACCAAAGCACCTCGCCCGCCAACACCCTCGAACCGATCTCCGGCAATCCGTTGGCCTCGAACACCTCGCCGGGATCGAGCGACGCGTATGCGAGAGCCGAGATCTCGGGAAAAACGATAAACTGGGTTCGCAACCGAACGTCCAGGCTCAGCGAGCCATCATGCGGCACCGTGACCTGAAGCTCGAGCGGGTGATACCCGAACTGCGAGAACCGGATCTTGTGCTCGCCCGGCTCGAGGCCCTCGATCTGGTAGGCCCCGGTCGAGTCCGACCACGCCACTACGCCCTCAGCCGGGATCTCGATCCGCACCCCGGCGACCGTTTCGTAACGATCGGACTGGACCGTTCCGTGAACGGAACCGTCACCCGGAGGGGGTCCGAGGGACATTACGGCGATGAGCGCTAGCCTGATCATAGTATCCGCTCTCCGGAATACTGCAGGCGCTGCATGAGTTCAGTTTACCGGACCGCGCCCAACCTGTCTATCCGGAGTCCCTTATCGGTAGCTGCAGAAGTGGCCAATTCGGGGATTTCGCACCTCCCGAAACGACCTCGGCTTGTGCACCTCGGCCATGACTCACGGCTTGTACGTGAGGAACGTCTGACTGAATGAAAATGTGGCGAGAAGCCCGCTCAAGCGGAGGTCTGACAGGGTCAGCGGGCAACTCGCCGACGGGGTTTTTGGCAGGGTGGGCGCCTAGATGGGCCCGGTGCCAGGGCACCGGAACCCATCCGTTTGGCGCCCTAGGTACCCTGAGTGAGCATCAGGGTCCCGACTCTATGAGCTCCAGCGGCCCATCGATGATGACGCCGGTGCCAGCGGCAAAGACCTTGTAGTCCTTGTCGCCATCGATGGGGTTGCTCTCCCGAACGCGGATCGTCTGAGTGAACGTTCCGGCCAGCACAGTGACAGACCCCACCCCAACGATCATCCCAGCGTCCTCGGCGATTTCGGGCAAGAATCGTGTTTCCAATCGTTTCGCGGCATCTTCCCTGTGGTGTTCTGGAGTCGAACTCCTACTTGGGGAACGATCCGCTGCGATACGTTGTGGCGTTTGAAGGGGGTAAGTCGGGGATTAGGTGTTTCGGTGTAGGCTACTCCCTACGCTGGGCCGCTCAAGGCCTCTAGAACCTCCGGTTTGACCCACAGGGCATCCGCCTGGACCGCTTTGCCGCTGTCGCTGTGCAGACATGGATAAATGTCCCGTAGGACGAAACCAAGCTCCATCGTCAGGCGTTGGTGAACCGCGCCAAAGTCCGTCTGTCCGCTGTACATAGGAGAGAGCATTACCTCGCTGTAAAACGCGATTACGCGGTTGCGGATAGTCTCGCGACCCCCTTCGATGAGGAGCCCCTCCGCGCCTTGGACGTCTACCTTGAGCACTAAGCGTCCGTCCGGAAACTCTTTGGCTGCCCACTCATCGAGTGTAGTCGTGCGAACTTCAATCCGTTGCACGTGGGTAGTATCCTCCCCGAAGGACTCCTGGTTCTCAGCGTCATTGTCCAAGAGAGAGTTTGTCTGCTCATCAACGTTGCAGAAGAACTCGTGCACTCCACTCTCGTTCGACAGGGCTACGCTGTGAAGGGTCACCTGGGTGGACCCACCAAACCGTTGCTGGAGGTATTGAAACGATTCCGGGGTGGGCTCGAAACCATAAATAGGGATCGATCTGAACTCATCGAGGTACCGGACAATCGTATCCCCACGATGACTCCCAACGTCGAGGATCGCTGCCGGAGGTAGCAACCGGCAGATCTTTACGATCTCACCGTACGCGTCCGGCACATTGAAGGCCGCTTTTGCTTTCCGTGCCAGGCGACGCTGGGGACCTCGCGTGAGTTCGTTTGCCGTCAGTACGCCGTGCACCTTGTAGAGAATGCGCGAAATGGCAGTGCCCATACTCTCAGTCTATTGTCTACGGTGATGACGGTTCAACCCTGGGTCCCAAGACGGAGGTACGCTGTGCTTGTACGAACGCTCTTTTCGATCCTGCTCGTAGCCCTATCGGCCTCGGCAACGTGGGCGCAAGATCCGACCGCGGTCGATCCGGACCACTACAAGCTAGTGTTCGAGAATGACCAGGCTCGCGTGCTGCGGGTTCATTACGGACCGGGTGAGAAGTCGGTCATGCATGAGCACCCGGCAGGCGTGGTCATTTCGCTGACGACTCAAACTTGGCTGATGCAATCCCCCGACGGGACATCGGCTGATGCACTGACTGAAGCCAACGTGCCGTTCTGGACGGACGCGGTCGTACACTTGCCGGAGAATCCGTCCGATGAGGCCGGTGAAGCGATCCTAGTCGAGTTCAAGAAGCACTACGACAAGAAGCACCACGACGACCACGAGGACGATCACGACGACGACTACTAAGCATCAAGACAACAGCAGGTAAAGGCTAGGTAGGCGCGTCCCCAAACGCCTCGGCTACCGCCTCGTCGAGCGTCAATTCGCCCCCCTCTGCCCAGGCGGCCGCGAAGGCTCGTTCGCCAAGGGTCTCTCGCGCCGCAGCAACGGAGCGATCGTAGAGCAGGTGATCGGGGGGATCGAGCGTTCGGCCCTGGGTTTCTAGTCCCGCCTCGCTGGCGCCCAGCAGTCGCGCCGCCCGATCGTGCGCACCCCTGGTCGCATAGACTTCCGCCATGCCGATGAGCGCCTGCAAACGGCCAGCTAGATGGTGGAACTCGGTAGTGAGCCGCTCCAATTGTCGATAGCGTCGGTCGGCTTCATCCGCGTTCCCCATGGCGAGCGCTGTCTGACCCAAGTTGAACAGCAGCTCCACTTCTCGATACCGATTCTCCGAAGCGCGACACAGAGCTCGCGCCTCTTCGTACATCTCTTCCGCTCGTTTCAGGTGTCCCCAGTATCGATCGGCGTCCCCCTGATTCACGAGGAGGACCAGTTCCGAATCCCGATTTCCGAGCTCCCGAGCCAACCGCAATCCCTCGTCGGCGGCGACGCTTCCAATCTCGTAGTCGCTCTCACTGAGCGAGGCGTTCCTCGCGACTGCTGAAAGCGCGAGCATCAGGCTCCGCGTGTCGTCTACCTCTCGCGCGATCGTCAGCGCTTCCTCGGCCGCCGAACGGGCGCGGTCGACATCGCCGTGAAAAAACGAAAGCGCGCTGAGAACGCTCAGCGCCTGGCTCCTCGCTATGCTCAACTCCGAGCCGGCGGCAAGCGCCCTCTTGCACCACTCGATCCCCTCAGTCAACAAACCGTTCGACTTCCAGAAGTGCTTCATCGAGGCAACGATCCAAAGCGCCGGCTCAGATTCGTTTCGCGCCAGGCTCCACTCCAACGCCGCGCGCACGTTGTCGTTCTCGGTCTCCAGTGACTCCAGTCTCAGCGCGACGTCCGAACCCGGGAATCCAAGATCGACCGACTCGACGAGCGCGAGCGTCCAGTCCCGGTGTCGTCTCTCGATCGCTTCACCCTCGCCCGCTGCAGCGAGCTTTTCGCGCGCGTAGCGTCGAGTCGTTTCCAGTAGCCGATAGCGCATACCTGTCGCGTCCGACGGCTCGGCGACGACGAGAGACTTGTCGACGAGCCGCGATAGAAGGTCGAGGGTCCCCGACTCGCCCCAGATCTCTTCAGCGGCCTCCAGCGTCCAACCGCCAACGAAGACCGCCAGCCGTCGCAGTAACCTCTGTTCCTGCTCTTCTAGTAAGTCATGACTCCAATCGATCACCGCCCGAAGCGTCTGATGACGAGGCGACGCCGTACGACTGCCGACTCCCAGAAGCTGAAAACAGTCGTCGAGACGCGCCGCGATCTGATCCGGCGACAGAACCGCAACACGCGCCGCGGCCAGCTCGATCGCATGGGGGATTCCATCCAGCCGCGCACAGATCTGACCCACCGATTGAGCGCTCCCATCAATAGCGAAACCTGGTTTTACAAGTGCAGCGCGTTCGACAAACAACTGGACCGCTTCATAGGCAGTCAGGTCCGATGGAGACGTGTCCTTCGGATCGATTCCGATGGCCGGCGCAGCTAACGACGGAACCACGAATACCACTTCCCCGGGGATTCCCAGCATCTCCCGACTTGTTGCCAGCACTTTCAACCGTGGCGCTGTCTGCAACGCCGTCTCGACCCACACCGCGCTCGCGTCGATCAAATGTTCGCAGTTGTCTAGCACGATCAGAGCCGTTTGTGAACACAAGTGCTGCATCAGCATGTCGGCCACGTCACGTCCCGGCACCTCACGTACGCCGAGAGCGTTCGCGACAGCTTGTGGAACCCGCGCTGGATCGGTAAGTCTGGCGAGTTCGACGAACCAGACACCGTCCGGGAACATCTTCAACACTTGAGCCGCCAATTGCAGCGCGAGGCGAGTCTTGCCTTGACCTCCGATTCCTGAAAGCGTGACGACGCGATGGGCTGCCAACAGTTTCCGAACTTCCTCGATCTCCGCTTCCCGACCCACGAAGCTTGTCAGTTGGAGGGGCAGGTTGTGGGGCATCGTGTCCAGCGATCTCAACGGCGGGAACTCCGACCGGAGCCCGGGATGCTCAAGCTGGTAGATCTGTTCCGGAGACTCGAGATCGGGGAGGCGGTGGTAGCCGAGGTCGCGCAGCGTCATTTCGTCGGGCAGCGCGTTGCGCACCAGATCCCACGCGGTCCGGGACAGGATCGTCTGGCCACCATGGGCCACGGGGGTAAGACGGGCGACTCGGCTCACCGTAGCCCCGGAGTAAACTCCCTCTCGTTGGTCTGCCTCTCCGGTGTGTATCGCTACCCGAACGCGCAGCGGATTCGTGGCTCGTTCGGCTTCCCGATCGAGATCACGGTGAATGGTCAGCGCCGCTTCCACTGCTTGTGGCGGCCGCTCAAACACCGTCCAAAATCCGTCACCCACCGTATTGAAAACGTGGCCACCGTGGGCATCAACGGTGTCGAGGATGATCTGGTCGTGGCGCTCGAGGTTCGCCTTCATGTGGGCGGCGTCCTTCTCCCACAAACGAGTGCTGCCCTCGATGTCGGTGAAAAGGAACGTGACCGTCCCCGACGGGAGATCAGCGTCAGTGGCTGGCTGTGCGATCATCCTCGGAGCAAGCAATCTAGCCTTCGACGACGGCGATCACCTTGATGTGCTTGAGGTGAAAACCCTGATCATTTAGACAGCGCAAGGGAAACCCTTACACAGTGTCGCACTCGGTCTGGCTCAATGAAAGGAAGGTGAACCCCCGACCGATTGAGTTCCCGCGTAAACAGAAGAGGGGTCGCTAACAGCGACCCCTCTTTTTTTGAATCCTCAGAAGCTGTCTGGCCCAACGCCCTAACGGGCCAGCACGTCGGGTCCCTGTTCGAAGAGCAGGTCGACGGGTACCTCGAGTTCGGCGAGGCGGTCGAGGTCCGACTGCAGCTCGCTCCCGATCGTGCCCATCTCGTCGAAGATCTCGCCGGCTCGTTCGTGGTCGCCGTCACCCTGCACGGTGAGGATCAGCTCGGTCAGGTCGTTCATGGCTTCCTGCATCCGATCGATGTTTACGCGGTACGTGCCCGAAGCCGGGTCCCGCGTGAACGCCCCGCGTTCCTTGAAAAAGTTGAAACGCATCATGTTCGCTCGCCCGTGCGCGCTGGACGCGCCGAACCGGATGGAGCGAAAGATGCTTGCCATAAACGTCACGTAATGCTCCTCCAAGGTCCCGTCCATGGCTTCACCCTGATCGTATAGCCGGGTCACGAAGTAAAGACCGAGCACGTCAGCCTTCCCCTCCTCCAGGGGCGAATAATGCGCCTGGAGCGCCTCCCGCACGGTACCCGCCCCCGTGATCGTGTTCTTGATCCCGAGTCCGTGGGCGACTTCGTGGAACATGGTGTTATCGAAGAACGCGTCGAACGTCACCAGCGACCGCTGGTCTTCGGCAATCAACACGTCCGCGAGCGGGCTAAGGATGTAGTCGAACTTCGCCCGCATCACGTTCTTCATCTGTACCCGCCGAGTACCCTTCTGGAGCTGTACTTCCTCGTCATTGGGGAGGTTGAAGGCGATCGTTTTTGCGCCCTCGTTGGCCTGCCCCGCCACGTACACGACATCGTACGCGCCCAGGTCCGCATCCGACCCGGGGGTCTCCGTCTTGTAAGCGTCCGGAACCGGGATGCCGCGCTGCATGTCGGGCAGCATCGTAGCATAGCGACCGAGTCGTTCGCTCCAGACCAGGTCCTTGACCAACACGTAACCCTCATGGGCCGCCTTCTGGCCGAACAACTGGTCCTCGTACGTCTCGATTGGGCCCAAGACCACGTCGAGTCCGCCCGCCTTCATGTCCATCCAGGCGAGGTCGCTGGCTCGATAGTCATCGGTGAGGAGTGCCGCCGATAGCGCCTCCAAGTACGCCCGGACGTCCGGCTCCGTTGTGAGCGCGGCGGCAGCCAGCAGCTTCTCGGCCGCGAGCGCGTGCTCGCTGGCGAACGCGACGTGGTACGGAACGGCCTCCAACTCTCCGGCGGCATCCCGTCGAACGAATGTGTACAAGCTGCGTAGCGCAGTGCCTCCGTCCGGAGCGGCTTCGGCAGCGGCTTCGAATTCCTCGCGGGTCATGTCGGCCGGGTAGAAGTTTGCTCCCGCCGGCTTCTCCCCGATGCCTGGCAGGAAGGGCGCATCGCCGTCCAAGCGGTCCCAAGGTCCGAAGTTCGCCTCTAGCGCCAGCTTCGTGTTGGCGTCTCCCGTGCCCCCGAGCATGTCGCCGGGGTCGCCGTAGGCTTCCATCCAAAACGCAGAGTTCATGGGCTCGACGGCCTCGATGAGGAGGGGAATCATCGCCCGTTCGTGGTCAGGTAGGCCGCTCAGGTCGGCAGTGAGGGGCACCGTGACGTACCGACCGAGCACGCGCGAGACGGCCTCTGGTGTCGCCGACTCGTCCATGGTCGAGTCGTCGTCACGGGCGGGCTCCGTACAGGAGCCGGCCAGAACCGCAAGCAAGACCGTGAAGGCCATCGATGGAACTAATGAAATACGAGCCATTTTTAACCTCCTATTCCGGCGGGGTCCTCCGCGCGGAGCATTGCCAGGTTACTGCGGTTGCCTGTTCGGGACGTCTTCCTCGGTTTTCTTCCCCTACCTTGACCGCTCGGCTTGGGCTTGCTGTTGTTCGTCGATTCGCTCTCGCCAGCGCTCGCGGATGGCGCGCTCTCTGGCTGCGTGTTCGGCGGCCCGCTCGGCCCAGCGCTCGGCAGCTTCCCGTTCCGCTGCCCGGTTCCGATCCTCGTCCTGACTCGAAGCGGCATGTTCCGGGCTCGAAACTTCTCCGCCCGAGGTCGCAACTCCAGTTCCACCGGATCCGCTCTGACATGCCAGCGCCAAAATCAGCCATAAGGAAGGAGCTAGACCGAGCAGTCTCATAGTGTGTCTCCTTGGGGTGGGGCTCCGCCCTTCAGGAGCTCGGCGATCTTGGGTCCTTCGTGGCGTCGTTAGGAAGGCGTCGCGGAGGAAGCGAGGACCCTTGACTCTGCTTCAAGCCTAATCGAGGCTAAGAATCTGGTCAAACGAGGGGATTCATCGACGTGTGTGGTGCGCCCGAGAGGATTCGAACCTCTGACCTACGGCTCCGGAGGCCGTCGCTCTATCCAGCTGAGCTACGGGCGCAGTCGGTGGGGAAACTGAGTTGCGACCGGGCGGTGCGCCCGGGTTCTAGCCTAGTAGACCGGCTTGCGTGACGGGGCCTCGGATGCGGTTGCGCCACCCTGCATCACGAGCTCCTTCAGCTCCTTCGAGGGCTTGAAGGTCGGCACCATCCGTCCGGGGACGTGAACCGCCTCACCGGTCCTTGGGTTGCGGGCTTTCCTGGCCTTGCGCTGCTTGACCTTGAACGACCCGAAACCACGAATTTCGATGTTCTGCTCGCGGGTCAAGGCCTGTTTGACCGCTTCGAGAAAGCCGTCAACGACGACGGCTGTGTCCTTCTTGGTGAGCCCGGTCGCCTCAGCAATCTGCTCGACGAGGTCGGCTTTAGTCATGGTCTCTCTCCTGTCCTCGCGCCGTCGTTGGCTCCAAATCCGGTCATCGACGTGAAGCGCGGACCAAGATACGTCGCCGCAAGCGCTTGTCAACTCACCGCTTGGGCCATCCACCCCTGAAGGCTGCGAACGCCGGCGTGGGGCGCGGCGGCCTCCAGCGCCTCGATCCCGAAACCAGCCGCTGCGATCGTGGTGACGCAGGGGACCCCTTGGGCCAGCGCCGCCCGGCGTAGCGCGAACTCGTCGTAGGGGGAATTCCGCCCCAACGGGGTGTTCACGATCAACCCGAAATCCCCATCCTGAATGGCGCCCACCGCGTCGGGCTTCCCCTCCCCGACCTTGAGCACCAGCTCGGCCTGCACGCCCGCGGTGGCGAAGTATTCGCGTGTCCCACGCGTGGCATGGATGGTCACCCCACGGGCCGTCAATCGATGCGCAATCTCGGCGCCGGCCGGCTTGTCACGGTCGTTGAGCGAGAACAGCACACCGCGTTGGAGCGCCGCCTCGAGATCGACTCCGGCTCCGAGCAGCGCTTTCAGGTACGCGGTCGGAGCATCGTCGGCCAGGCCTATGACCTCCCCTGTCGACAACATCTCCGGACCGAGCACCGGATCTGCGCCGGGAAAACGGTTGAACGGAAAGACCGGCGCCTTGACCGCCACGGCAGCTGGGGTCGGATCCTCGAACAACCCCAGCTCGGCCAGCGACGAGCCAACCATGACTTTGGCGCCCAGCCGAGCCAGCGGCACGCCGATCGTCTTGCTAACAAACGGGATCGTACGCGACGCCCGTGGATTGACCTCGAGCACGTACACCTCGCCGTCGCGGACCGCGAACTGCACGTTCATCAACCCTCTTACGCCGAGCTCGAGGCCCAGTCGGCGCGTCTGCTCGCGCATCGCGTGATCGATATCGGGATCAAGGTCGTGCGGCGGCAGGATGCACTTTGAGTCCCCGGAATGGACACCAGCTTCCTCGATGTGTTGCATCACGCCGCCGATCACCACGCGGTCGCCATCCGCGATCGCATCGACATCGAACTCGATGGCCGCCTCGAGAAACTCGTCGATCAAGAGCGGACCGTCGTTCACGATCAGTTTGGTCGCCAGGTATCGCTCGAGCGCTTCCGCGTCACGCACGACCACCATTCCCCTCCCGCCGAGCACGTACGAGGGTCGGAGTAGCACAGGGAATCCGACGCGTTCCGCTTCGGCGCGCACTTCCGGCGCCGAGCGAGCGATGCCCGATCGTGGTTGTTTGAGATCCAGCTCTTCGAGAAGCCGGGCAAACCGATCGCGGTCCTCACAACGATCGATCGAGTCGGGCGACGTTCCGATGATCACCACGCCGTTGGTGTGAAGCTGGCCGGTCAACTTGAGCGGTGTTTGGCCGCCATACTGGACGAGCACACCGTCCGGCCGCTCGCACTCGACGATCGCGCTCACGTCCTCGAGCGTCAGCGGCTCGAAGTACAACCGATCGCTGATGTCGTAGTCGGTCGACACCGTCTCCGGGTTGCAGTTGACCATGATCACCTTGTGGCCCGCCTCGCGCAGCGCGAACGCCGCCTGCACGCAGCAGTAGTCGAACTCGATCCCCTGACCGATCCGGTTTGGCCCGCCACCGAGGATCATCGTCTTGGGACCCTCCAGCGGCCTGACTTCGCTCTCCGGGTCGTACGTCGAGTAGTAGTAGGGCGTCTGCGCTTCAAACTCACCGGCACAGGTGTCCACGACCTTGTAAGCGGGCCTCACGCCGGCGCCCTCTCGAGCCGCGCGAACCTCCGACTCGGTCACCCCCCACCGCTCGCCCAATCGAGCGTCGGAGAAACCGGCTGTCTTGAGCTCTCGCCACCGATCCGCGCTGATATCAGCCGGGCTAGACTCAATCCCTACATCGACTTCCGCCATGCGCCTCAACTGATACAGGAACCATGGATCGATACCGGTCAGCGTCCGCAGCCGCTCGACCGCCCAACCCCGGCGCAAGGCCTCGGCTAGCTGAAACACCCGCTCAGCGCCGGGTGTCTCGAGCGACTCGGCTAGCTCAGTGTCGGCAACGTCCGTCAACCGATCATCGAACAGCCCGTTGACGCCAATCTCCAACCCGCGCAGTCCCTTCTGGAGTGCCTCGCCGAAGGTGCGGCCGATCGCCATCGTCTCGCCGACCGACTTCATCGCCGTGGTGAGACGACTGTCGGCGCTCGGAAACTTGGCAAAGTCGAAGCGTGGGATCTTGGCGACGATATAGTCGATCGATGGTTCAAACGAGGCCGGCGTTGTGCCGGTGATGTCGTTGATGATCTCGTCGAGCGTGTACCCGACCGCCAGCCGAGCGGCGATCTTGGCGATCGGAAAGCCGGTCGCTTTGGACGCCAGAGCGCTCGAGCGCGAGACCCGCGGGTTCATCTCGATCACGACTTGGCGCCCGGTGGCCGGGTCGACTGCGAACTGGATGTTCGACCCACCGGTTTCGACACCGACCGCGCGGATCACCTCGAACGCCCTGTCGCGCATCGTTTGATACTCGCGGTCGGTGAGCGTCTGCTGGGGCGCGACGGTGATCGAGTCGCCGGTGTGCACGCCCATCGGATCCAGGTTCTCGATCGAGCAGACGACGACGCAGTTATCCGCCTGGTCGCGCATCACCTCGAGCTCGAACTCCTTCCACCCGAGCACACTCTCCTCGACCAGGATCTCACCGATCGGACTCGCGCGCAGGCCACGCTCGGCCAGCGTCGTGAACCCCTCTTCGGTCTTCGCAACGCCGCCGCCCGACCCCCCCATTGTATAGGCCGGGCGAATGATGACTGGAAAGCCAGTGATGCGCACGACCTTGATCGCTTCCTGCAGATTGCGCGCGATGCCGCCCCGTGGAACGGTGATCTCATGCTCGAGCATGAGCGTCTGGAACTGCTCGCGATCCTCGGCCCGCTCGATCGCCTCGAGCCGCGCGCCGATCAACTCGACGCCGTATTCCTCAAGCACGCCACACAACGCCAGCTCGCGGGCCAGGTTGAGCGCTGTCTGACCACCTAGGGTCGGCAGCAGCGCATCGGGCCGCTCACGCTCGATCACCCGCTCGAGCGTCTCAACCGTCAAGGGCTCCAAGTAGACTTCGTCGGCCGAAGCCGGGTCGGTCATGATCGTCGCCGGGTTCGAGTTGACGAGCACGATCCGGTACCCTTCATCGGCCAGCGCCCGGCACGCCTGAGTGCCCGAGTAGTCGAACTCGCATGCTTGACCGATGACGATCGGGCCTGAACCGATCAGCAGAATCGTCTCAAGATCATCGCGGCGCGGCATCGGCTAGGCCCGCTTGGCTGCTCGCATCGCGCCGATGAACTCGTTCAGATGGTGGAAGGCATCGTGTGGTCCGGGCGCCGCCTCGGGATGGTACTGCACGGCGAACAGTGGCCGGTCGACATGTCGAAAGCCCTCGACAGTGTCGTCGTACAAGTTGACGTGAGTGACCTCGAGCTCGGGAGCCCCAGCAACCGAGCGCTTCCGTCCGTGACGCGCTTCCGCCACCGCGAACCCGTGGTTGTGCGACGTGATATCGATCCGCCCGGTCGACAACTTCTGGACCGGATGATTCCCACCGTGGTGACCAAACTTGAGCTTGTACGTCTCGCCGCCATGGGCCAATGCCAACAGCTGATGTCCCAGGCAGATGCCAAACGTGGGCAGCTCGGGTGCTCGCAACGCCAACGCTTTGAGCGTGGCGATCGCACACCCGACCGCCGCCGGATCACCGGGACCATTGGAGACGAAGAGCCCATCGGGCGCGAGTTCCAACGCCACATCCGCAGTGGCGTCGGCAGGCAACCGAACGACCCGGCAACCCCCGGCGCTCAACCGTCGCACGATATTCTGCTTCAAGCCCAAGTCGAACGCAGCGACCAGCAGCTCACCGTCCCCTTCGACCGTGGCCGCCGGGCACGACACTTCCCCCGTCAGATCCTGCCCTTCCATCGGCGCGATCGAAGCCGCCCGGGCGACCGCGGCGTCCGGCTCCAAGAGCTCGGTCGAAATGACGCCCCTCAGTGCGCCCCACTGCCGCAGGTGACGAGTCAGCGCGCGTGTGTCGATTCCCTCGATCGCGACGACATCGTTGCGCTCCAGATGCGACGGCAGCGTTTCAACCGCCCGCCAGCTGGATGGCTCCTGGATGCACTCACGCATCACGAAACCCGCCACCTGGGGCGCATCCGACTCGCCGTCTTCGACGGTGATGCCGTAGTTCCCGATCAGCGGATACGTCATGACGACCAACTGACCGGTGTAGGAAGGATCGGTCAACACCTCCTCGTAGCCTGAGAGGCAGGTGTTGAACACGCACTCACCGGTCGCGGTACCGGTCGCGCCGACCGCTACCCCGAGGGCCGTCCAACCGTCCTCGAGCGCTAGCCGAGCGGGTTGCCGCACCGCGCTCATGCGCAAAAAAAAGTCTCCGCCTGGCGGAGACACACGATGCACTGGATTCTATCGATCATGGCACTCCCTTTCCGCGCCTCACAGGACGTCGATTTAAAAGGAAGCTCGAGCGCGATTACGATCTCGAGTCGCCTACAAACTTACTCATCACTGGTCGGCTGAGCAACGGGCTCGGACATCATCGCCTCCATCGCGACGCGCACCTCCCGCATCAGATCATCACGCGCCTGGGCGCCACGGCCGGCGGTCGAGATCGGCATTCCTAACCGCACCGTGATCGCACCATGCCCGACGCGTAGCGATCGAGCCCCCATGACGTCTTCGGTCCCCAGAACCACGACCGGGACAACTGGCACGCCGGCCTTGAGCGCCATCATGAAGCTGCCCTTCTTGAACGGCAACAACGGCTCGCCGGGACCGCGCGTGCCCTCCGGGAACACGAGCACGCTGACTCCCTCGCGGATCTTGCGGGCCGAATTCTCGAGGCTCTTGATCGCCTTCTCGCGATCGCTGCGGTCGATCGGAATGAAGCGGCACATCCACATCGCCCACCCAAAGATGGGGATAAAGAACAGCACTCGCTTGGCGACCATCCTGAGCGAATGCTCGGTCGCCAGAAACAACGCGAAGATGTCGAAGATCGATCGGTGATTGGACATGAAGATGTACGGTTGGTCCGGCTCCAGCGTCGCCTGCGACTCAACGCTGAACGGAATCCGAAGCGTGGCTAGGATCCATCGCGACCACGTGCGAGCAAGCGACAGGTACAGCTCGCCGCGAGGACTGAATGGCCAGGTGATGATTCCGACCGACGACCAGAAGAGCGTGTAGACGACCCCGATAGTCCAGGCGAAGACCGTGCGTCCCATCGTGTACTGCGGCTACGCCTACCGTTGACCGTGAAACACCTCGGCCACCGTCGCGTCATCGCCGAAGATGATCATCGTGCGGGCGACGATCTGTCCCTGCGGATCATAGCTGTAATAGGTCCACCGCTCCTGACCGCCCTCCATCGTCACTCGGGTACGCGGTTCGCCGAGCAGGTTTCGCACCGAGTCCTGGTCCATGCCATTCTCGAGTAGCTCGGCGGTTGAGTCGGTGTAGGCCGCGGTATCGGCGACAGCGGCGCTGTCGGCTTCCTCCCCACCACCACCGCAGGCGACGGGTGGGACGCAGATCATCCCCACGGTGATTACAAAAAGCGCTCGCATTGGTAACCCTATCGTTGAGTTGGGTGTCGTCTCCACTGATGAGATCATTTCAAGCTACCGAGCCGGCTCGTAGCCGGGTAGCTGCTGCTCTTGCGGGTGGTCAGTTGCGGAACCGCCAGTTGATCCCGAAAAACCCCTCGCGGCCAGGGAGAAAGAACGCTTCCTCGGTCCGAAACACCTCGTTGGTCAGGTTCTTTAACGACAGAAAGATCGTGAAATTGATGATCGTTCCCTGCACAAGCAGATCGGTGACGAAGTACGAGGACAGGGTCTCACCGGTCAGCGTCGTCCGCTCACCGTTGAACCTCCCGGTTACCCGGGCCTCCAACAACAGATCACCGCTCGGGAACAGTCGGCGGGCATAACGAGCCTGCCCCAAGAATTGGGATTTAGGCACGTACGGTACTCGGTCACCCGACTCATCTTCAGTCGTATCCAAGCGCCGCGCGACAAACCGCCCGCGCAACCCCCATGGCAGCGGCCCGGTGACCTCACCCTCGAAACCGTTCACCGACAGGTCGACGACATCGAAGGTGTTGAAACCGATCTCCGCTAGTCGCGAATTGTCGAAGTCGGCCCGGTCAAAGTACAACCACGCCGTCGGCGGCAGCCACAGGAACGCCTCATCGCCGTTGGCCGTGAACACGCGTCCGGTCGCTTTCCAGCCGGCGCGCGTCCACGCGACTTCGCCGCGCACACCGCTCCACGCCTCGAGCTGCTCGGGCATCGCCACCTTACCGGGGTGGATTTCCACACCCTCGGCGGCCAATGCCACGAGCAGCGCCTGACCGGCGAAGCTGGCCGGCCGCACGGCTCTACCACCGGCTAACCGAACGGTGAGCTCGGGATGCGGCCGACCCAGCGCTTCGAACTGCCAAGTCATCCCACTCTCGGCGGCGTCGCCAAACGACAACCGGCGCACCGCTGCATTGGCCGCGTACCGGCCGTCGGGCTCGCCCCACCCAACACCTCCGCCCCACTCGATCTGTCTCCGCGGGTTCTCGACCATTGGCGCTTCGGGATCATCCTCGACCGGCTCGAACACACTGCTCTGATCGACCCGCACGAATGCTGGATGCAGCGACTCCACGTCAAGCTCCTCTTGCGCACCAGCCGCCCACACCAGCAACGGACCCCGCCGGAGGTCGATCGTGCCGCGGAACCCTTCTCGTTCTCCCTTGCCCACCAATCCAAATGCGTCGCGAAAGTCAAAGTTCTCGCGGAACTCTTGACGCGATCGCGCATAATGAAAGCGGGTTCCCACGTCGCCCCAGCTACCGGCGTAAAACAAGTGCACCACGCTGCCGTCTTGATCCTGAAAACCGGACAGGTTCGTGCGACTGGCGTCCCCCGAGAACCCGTCGCTCAGCCGCGACACCTCGACTCGGTGCTTCGAGCCGATCCGCCAACCGAGCTTGGTGACGAACTGGTTACGGGTGAAGTCACCGATCCGCAAGAATCCGTCGGTGGCATCGAAGTTGGCGCCCAAGAACACGTCGCCGCGCCGGGTGATCGATCGACCGAAGTTCCCGCTGAATGTCTCGACCTTGAACGAGCCGGCGGTGAACGCCAGCATCGACCGGGAGCTCGGCGTCAGGCTTCGGCGCGTAGTGATCGCCAGAACACCACCGGTTGCGCTGCTTCCCCACGCAGCGCTTTGCGGCCCCGGATACCAGGCGACCTTCGCGATCCCCTCGATCGCTATCCGCCGCAAGTCCCAGCTCACCGACAATGGCTCGCCGACCGGCACCCCATCGATCATGACCTCGATGTTCGTATGCGATCCAAACGACGAGCCGACGAACGTGCTGAGCCCACTGCCACCCATGTCTTGGCCTAGGGTGAATCCCTCGCTCTCGATCACGTCGAGCAGGCTGAACGCCCCGCGCCCGAGGAGCTGGTCGCCGCTCAGGACCCACGCCGGCCAAGCTCCGGGTCGGGCCAACGTATAGGGATCGATCAGACTATCGGGGTAGATCTCGGCCAGCTCAGTGAAGCGGGGCTTTAGCGTGTCGGCTGTGCCTAGCGTGTCGCCGAGCAAGGTGATGCGCGGATCAGTAATCGGTTCGGGGTAGATCCAGCGATCGACGTTAAGCGAGTCAGCCAGGGCCACCGAATCGGCCGGGGCCACGGTGTCCGCCGGGGTCGGCTCGGGTTGCTCCTGGGCCACGGCTCGACCCACCGAAGCAAAGAACACGGCAATCAAGACGACCCGGGCTGGTGGCCTGAACACGCGGGCTACTCTTAAAGCGTCGTAAACGCGATGTCGAACGGGCACGTCCCGACCTGAATGGTCCGCTGGACAACGAGATCCTCCGACAACCGGAACACATCCGCCAGCTCGGAACACTCGAGCTCGAGCGCGTACGGAGTGCCGTTGCTGTCGAACCCAACCCCGGCCGAGGAGCGGTTTCCGCCGGGTGTTATCGGATTAAACGGGTCACGAATGAACTCCCGTGCCTCGGGGTCCCACACCGCGATGCCGTACTCCGTCGAGAGCACCAATACCAGGCCCCCGGGACTGAACGCTACGCGCGACGGAAACTCGTCGAAACCGAGATGATGCTCGGTCTCCTCGAGAGTTGCGGTCGATACGACCGACAACGATCCGTCACGATCACCAAATCGACCCCGATTAACGACGAACAACCGACCATCGGGCGCCAGCGCCGCCCCACCAGGGTTCTCGCCCGAGAGCTCGATCGTCTCGATCACCTGTAGCGACGGGATGTCGATCACCGAAACGGTCCCCGATCGCACGGGAACAAAGTCGTCGCCCAGCTCGGCGTTGATCACGTACGCCAGCTGGCCGTCCGACACGATGAACTCCGGAAACAGACCCACCAGAATCTGCGCACTGACATTGCCGGTCCGCACGTTGACCGGCGATACCGAGTCGAGGTTTGGATTACCTACCAGCACCGTCTCGTCATCGATGAACGCCACTCCGGTCGCACCCGAGTTGTCGGGGAGCTGCGGGCGGCGCACGACGAATCGCTGATCGAGGTCGACGATCGCCACATCGGGTAAGGACCCCATCGGAACGACGGCGGTCGAACCCCGCACGGCAAACGTCACCGGAGACCCATCATCCCCGATCCCGATCGTGACCGCGTTATCTGGGCGATCGACCTCGAACACCGTCAGCGTTCGAGAGATGCTGTTTAACACCACGCCGACTTCTGCACCACCTGGAATGTCAGGCCCGAAGCTGCTGCTACCGTCGCAAGCGACGCCGACGGCCAGGATCGTCGCCATGATCAAGCTCTTCATTGTTGTCATCATAATCCTCGATCACTGGTTTGGGGCCTGATCCTGAGTTGTACCCGGAACCGTCGCCCGGGCTCGGGAAAGCCAAAGATAAGGGCCTGCGTCTGCCCGCCCACGCGGTCGATCGCCAGCTCGGTCTCTGCATCCAGCGAGCCAGCTCGCCACAGCCACGCCAGGGCGACGTCGAACGTCCAGAATCCGGGCAGTTGATTGGCTTCTGTCGGGGCGGTCGTACGGGCACCGGTGTAGCGTGACTCTGCCCGCAGTCGCCAATCCCGGGGCGTCCACTCTACCCGCGAGCGGGCGCTGTGTTGCGGCCGGTACACGACCTGCGCATCAGCCCGCCCTTCAGATGAATCATAGCGAACACGAGCGTTGGCGTAGCTGAGATCGGCGGTCAAGTCGAGCTTCGCGAACACCGCGCTCAGCCAAACCTCTCCGCCACGTCGCCGAACGTCGAAGTTCTGCGGACTCCATATGAACCGGAAATCGGGGGCCCACTCGATCATGTCATCGACGTCGGCGCGATAAACCGATCCCCCGAGAGCCAGAGCGATCGGGCCGGGTCGGTGTACCGACATTGCGATCTCGATCTCTGACACCACCCGCTCCGGCCTGAGCTCCGGGTTCGGGGCGACACCGATCGCCGCGTCGAAGAACAGGTCGCCGAGCGCGGGTGGGTTAAAGGCGCTCCGGTGTGCGATGTCGAATCGTAGCCGCTCGGTGGTCAGGCCCGCCCCAAGGGTATGACTGAGGAACCAAGCGTTGGTCACGTCGTCCCGATCGAGCCGTGCTTGAGCGGTCAGCTCGACATCACCGACGTCACCGACCGCGCGGGCGCCGATGCCAAAATCGTCGAAGTCACCAAACGTTCCGTCTGCCAGACCATCGGCCTCCACTCCGCGATGTCGCAAATCGCCGTCGAAACCGATCTCACGCAGCGGCCCCGAACTCACCCCGCGGGTGATCGAACCCCGCAGCCCCAGCTCGTCCACGGTTGTCTCATCGTCGTACGCGGGACCCAACGGTGGCTCGGGATCACGATGCTCGAGCCGCTGCCGGGCGCCATAGAACGCGAGCTCGTTCGAGCCACTGTCTCTCGTTTCGCCCCAGCTGGCATGAAGACGAACCCGGTCAAAGGTCTGCCGCGCATGGACCGATGGCGCGAAGGCCTTGCCTGGGAGCCCGCGATCGCCGTACTCGACCGCGGCACGAACACCCACCCGACCGCCCCCGATGGAGCGCTCGGCGGTTCCAAACACGCTCGTCCGGCGGAGATCGGCGTTCGTCCGGGTCCCCGAACGACCTCCCGCAGCAGCCGGCAATCGGTAGTCGAACCCGCCGTCCGCGCCGCTCATGAGGCCGCCCGCCGACCACCGCCACGCACCGACTGCGCTGCCGGTTTCAACGCTTCCGCGTCTGGACCCCAACGATCCGACGCCGATAACGACCTCCGTGGTAGCACCCGGCGGCCGCGACTCGACGGCGATCACACCAGCCCGCGCGCGCGGTCCGTACCGCGCCGAACGCGCTCCAATCTGGACCGTCACAGACTCGACGGTGCCAGCAGAGATCGTGCTCAAGTCAGCGGCGCCAGTCACCGGATCGTTGATCGCCACGCCATCCAGCAGGACCAGCACACCTTCCGCACCACTACCCCGGATCATGGCGTGCTCTGGCCCCCCGAGTCCGGTCCGCCGTACCACGACGCCGGGCACCCGGTCGACCACGTCGCCCACCGTCGTTGCGCCCGATCGAGCGATCGTCGACCGATCAATGCGAAAACCACTCGCGTCGCGACTGGGGCCGCGGGCGATCACCGGCTCAACTGGCACCGCGACAAGTGACAGCTCCACCGCGATCCGGGTGGTTCGCCCGTGGGCAACTTCGACCTCGACCTCACTTGACCGGTAACCGAGCCGCCGAACGTGGATCACATGAGTGCCCGAATGCACCGCCTTGAACCGGAACTCGCCGTTCGGTCCGGCTGTGGCGATGAGCCCCAAACCGGCGACCTCGACGGTCGCAAACGGCACCACGTGCTGGGTTTCGCGATCAACGATCGAGCCCACGATCTCGCCCGGCCATTGGGCACGAGCCCCGTCGCCGGCCGCGCCATCAACCAACGCGGCCAACGGGAGTCCGATAATCAGCGAGATCGCCATTCGGGTCATGAGCCCGACTCCGGATGCAGGGTAATCACTTGAGGGGCACCCTGATCGGGGCCCGGCCCAGGGTGCGCCACCACTTTGACCGGCCATCCGTACACATCGCTCAGCGTGTCCTCTTGGAGCACGGCCTCGGGGGATCCCTCGGCCGCTACGCGGCCTCGATGCAGCAGGATCAGACGATCCGCGTACCGCGCCGCCAGATTCAAGTTGTGGGTCGATAAGAGTACGGTCCTCCCCTTGGCTGCCTGAGCGGTCAAGAGCTCCCAGATCGCCATCTCACTGGCGATGTCGAGTGCCGCGGTCGGTTCATCCAGCGCCAGCGCGAGCGGCTCCTGTGCCAGCGCTCGGGCCAGCCGGGCCCTTTGGCGCTCGCCACCCGACAGTGTCGCGAACGATCGGTCGGCTAGCGTCTCGACCCGGCACCGCTGCATCGAACGCTCAATCGCGCGTCGATCGGCCGCGCCGGGCCGACGCCATGCGCCCAGATGCGGGTAGCGTCCCATCGCCACCAGCTCACGGACAGTCACGGGAAACGTCGGCTCCTCGTGCTGAGCCATGATCCCCACCCGGCGTGCGATCTCGAGCGCGCCCCACGCCGACAACGGCCGGCCAAGAAGCTCCGTTTGCCCTCGGTTTGGCTCGCGCGCGCCGACCAACAGCCGGATGAGTGTCGATTTTCCCGACCCATTGGGCCCAACCAACGCAACGATCTCGCCCGCGCCCACACCGAGCGTGGCCTCGTCGATCGCCTCCCGATCTGCACTCGGATAGCGATAACCGAGCTGAATCGTACGCCACACGACGTCGTCCCGCCGCGACTTCATGCCGGCGCCCGGCGCGTCTGGCGGCGCAGGACGAGGACGAAAAACGGCACGCCGACGAACGCAGTGATGACACCCAACGGCAACTCCGCCGGTGCGGTGATCACTCGGGCTACGGTATCCGCCAGCGGTAGAAACGCCGCCCCCACGAGCAGGGTCGCGGGCAACAGGAAGCGGTGTCCACCACCCCACACGAGGCGCACGGTGTGGGGCACGAACAAACCGACGAACCCGATGCCTCCGGCGGCGACGACCGCGCCGGCGGTCAACAACGAGGCGGTCAGGTAGGCTAGCAAACGAACCCGCTGAACCGGCACGCCAAGAAACCCAGCTGTCTCCTCGCCGTGTGCGATCAGATCGAACGATCGCGCCAGCCCAAACAGCACGATCGATGCGCCGCCGAGCGCGAGCGCCAACATCCACACCGACCGCCAGCTGGCGCCGCCGAGACCGCCCATCATCCAAAAGACCGCAGCGCGAAACGCTTCGGTCTCCTGAAAGCTGAGTGCCAGCAGGATGCAAGCGTTGAAGAACGTGCCGGCAACCACGCCTGACAGGAGCAGCACCCGGACATCGAGTCGTCGTTCGACGTTGGTCGCGATCCTGAGCACCAGCGCGATCGCCAACGCTGCGCCGGCGAACGCCGAAACCGGCACGGACCAGCCGGTCACTCCAGCCCAACCCGCGCCGATAGCCAACACCGCGCCGACCGCCGCCCCGCCCGAGACGCCAAGCACGTACGGGTCGGCGAGCGGGTTTCTGAGGAGCGCCTGAAACGTGGCGCCAGCCAGACCCAGAGCACCGCCCACGAGCGCGGCCAGCACCGCCCGAGGGAGCCGGAGATCGCGAGTGATTGCGACCGCGATTGGGTCGCCATTGCCCGAGAGCCCCTCCCACACACCGCTCCACCCGAGCCCAACCGCGCCAAAGCGAAGGCTGACGGCGATCGCCGCTGCCACGGCCAGCACCAAACCGGCCAACACCGCACCGCGGCTCATGGCGCCGCCCCCCAAGCATCGACCAGTGCCTCGTGGAGAGTTCTCGCGACGCCTCCCAGGTGGGGGCCTGGGCGGTTCAATAAGTGGATCGGGATCACCACAATCCGTCCCTCGCGAACGGCTCTGAGATCACGCCAACCCGGTTTCTCGGCGAAGGCGTGCGTGACTTCGATCGCGCTATCGTCGGTTGGGACGACGATGATGTCCGGTTGAGCGGCCAGCACCGCCTCGAGCGAGACCTCGGGCCAACCATCGTAGAGTTCGGCAAATGCTGGGATACCGCCGGCGACCTCAATCAGCTGGCCGACAAACGTCCGCCGACCCGCCGTTCGCGGAGGGTCTCCGAGCAGGGCGTAGAAAACTGTGGGTTTGGGGTGCCTGAGGCCGGCCGCCGAAACGACTGCCAACGACTCACGGACCGCAGCCGACAACCTCGCGGCTCGATCGGACAGGTCGAGCAACGTCCCGAGCTCGTCCAAGGACCGAAAGACGTCGGTCGTATCCTCGATCGACGTCGCGTGGAACCCGATGCCGCCGGCTTCGAGCCGCGAGCGCAGCCCCCTGTACTCAGCGGACTCCCAGCCGATCACCAAGTCAGGCTCCAGCGCGATCAGCGCTTCCAGGCTCGGGTCGAGCCCTCCGCCGACGCTTGGCAAGTCGGTGACCTCAGGGGCGGTGTCGTAGCGCGTCCGGCCGACAAGACGATCGGTCGCGTCCAGCGCCACGATCGCATCCGTCATGCTCGGAACGAGCGATATCACGCGCTGAGCGCGAACCACCGGCGCAGCGTCACCCCGCTCGGCCGCACGCTGCTCTGGCCGGTTGCAGCTTGCCAGCAACAGCGTCGATGCGGCGACAATCGAGAGAAGTCGGCTTGTGGTCACACCCCCACCCTGACGAGATCAAAAAAAAAGCCTGCCCGCGGAAGCGGACAGGCGGTGGAGACCGGGCCAGCCGACCTCTCGCCGCATCCCTCCCGCGAAGGATAACAACGGAGAGAACGCTTCGAGGCAGGTCTCCTGACTTCGGCCGCCCCGGTCGGGCGGGCCGTTCACAGTGGCGGGGCCGCTGCGGATTCACACCGCATTCCCTATTCTCCCGTCGTCGACCATCGTCGCCGACAGGCACCTCGAAACGATCAGAGCGTTACGTCATTCTATCCTCACCGTTAACGACGTCTACAACGAAAAGCGCCCGAAGTCCTCCGGGTTCATGCGTCGGAGGTACTCCTTCAGATCCTCCGGCTCGTACGCCTCTTCCTCGACCTCTCCCACCTCGTCAGCGGTGTGGTCGAGAAGCGTCTCGGAGGCGTAGATCGGAGCGTTCAGTCTGAGTGCCAGGGCGATCGAGTCGCTCGGACGCGCATCGATCGAAATCACGTCCTCGGCATTCTGAACGAAAACCTGTGCGTAATAGGTATTGTTCTTGAGCGCACCGATGATGACTTGGGTGAGCTCACCGTGAAGTGCACGAACGATGTTCTTCATGAGGTCGTGCGTGAGCGGGCGCGAGAATTTCACCCCCGCCAACTCCGTGGCGATAGCGCTCGCCTCGCTGGGCCCGATCCAGATCGGCAGGTACCGGTCACCCTCCTTCTCCTTCAGGATGACGATCGGCGACTGGGTCGAGGCGTCGATCCCCAGGCTCGCTACGCTGACTTCAATGACTTCGTTCTCCACGGTGCCCCTTTCTAACGCTTCAACTGCAACATAAATGCCATCCCGCGGCCAGGACAACCGGCCACGGGCGTGGCCAGGGGCGCCTAAGTCCCAATCTCCCATGAAGCGAGGTATTCCTGCTGCTCCTGTGTCAGCATGTCGATTTCGACGCCGAGCGCCTGCAGCTTGAGTCGAGCGATCTCTGCATCGATCTCAGTCGGCACCGGCTCGACGCGCTTCTCGAGTTGCCCGGCAGTCTTGACGACATGCTCTGCGGCCAGCGACTGGTTGGCGAACGACATGTCCATCACGCTCGCCGGGTGTCCCTCGGCCGCCGCCAGGTTTATCAGTCGGCCTTCGCCGAGCACGTACAGCTTCCGGTCACCGAGCGAGTACTCAACGACGTAATCACGAATCTCGCGGGTCTTGTCCGCCATCTCGGTCAGTGCGTCGAGATCGATCTCGACATTGAAGTGTCCGCTGTTGGCGATCACCGCTCCGTCCTTCATCGCCTTGAAGTGCTCCCCGCGGACCACGTGGATGTCGCCGGTCACGGTTATGAAGACATCTCCTATGGCGGCCGCTTCGGACATCGGCATCACGCGAAAACCGTCCATGATCGCTTCCAGCCCACGCAGCGGATCGATCTCGGTTACGATTACGTTGGCACCCTGGCCCTGCGCGCGTAGCGCGACACCCTTGCCGCACCAACCGTAGCCTGCAACCACGATGGTCGACCCGGCGAGCAAGATGTTGGTCGCCCGCAGGATGCCATCAATCGTTGATTGACCGGTCCCATAGCGGTTATCAAAGAAGTGCTTGGTCTTGGAGTCATTCACGGCGATCACCGGGAACAGTAACACGCCCGAGTTCTCCATCGCCTTGAGGCGGATGACTCCAGTCGTGGTTTCCTCGGTCGATGCGGTCACGCCTTCGACGAGCGCGTTGCGCTCAGCCGAATCGAGCCCCGTCGCCCAATCGCGGATCACCGGGTGCAGATCGTCGTACCGCTCCAGCCCCATAAAGTGAATGGCGCTCACCAGGTCCGCTCCGTCATCCATCGTGATCTGCGGTCGGTGCTCGAGGGCGGACAGGATGTGGCGATAGTAGGTGTCGTGGTCCTCACCCTTGATGGCGTGAACTTGAATCCCGCAGCTCACCAGATACGCGGCTACGTCGTCTTGGGTCGACAACGGATTCGATGCGCACAGACAGACGTCCGCGCCACCGCGCTGGAGCGCGAGCATCAGGTTGGCGGTCTCGGTAGTTACGTGCAGACAAGCCGAGATGCGCACCCCATCAAGCGGGCGCTCTTTCTCGAACCGATCACCGATCAGGCGCAGGACCGGCATGTGCCGCCCTGCCCACTCGGTACGTAAGGCCCCCTTTGAGGCCAGCTCCGGATCGTGGATATCACACGGCACGTCCACGGCACTCATCCTTCCCTCGGTGTTCGACATCGAATCATCTCCCGTTCAATGATGTTATGAAATCGCCGCCCTCAAATCTTCGGCGCGGTTGCTGAGCTCCCACGTAAACAAGCCGTTCTTCGGTTCGCGGCCGAAATGTCCGTATGCGGCTGTCGGCTGGTAGATCGGCCGCCGCAGGTCGAGCGCCTTGATGATCGCCAACGGACGCAGGTCCCACACCTCGAGCGCCTTCTCTTCCAACACGGCGTCGGCAACCACGCCCGTACCGAACGTGTCGATCATGACGCTGACCGGTTCGGCCACGCCGATCGCGTACGCAAGCTGGACCTCGCATCGCTGCGCAAGGCCGGCCGCCACGATGTTCTTGGCCACCCATCGAGCGGCATACGTCGCAGACCGATCGACCTTGGTCGGGTCCTTTCCGCTAAACGCGCCTCCACCATGACGGCCGAGACCGCCGTACGTATCCACGATGATTTTCCGACCAGTCACGCCAGCGTCGCCCATCGGCCCACCGATGACAAACCGTCCAGTCGGGTTGACGTGAACGGTGAGTTCGTCCTCGTCGTACATCCCGCTCGGTAGTATTGGCTCGATCACCTCTTTGCGGATCCCAGCCTGGATCTCATCGGGCGAGACCTCATCTTCGTCACCGGTCTGGGTAGACACGACCACCGTTCGGATCTCTCGCGCTCGACCTTCGTCGTATTCAACCGTCACCTGGCTCTTTCCATCGGGCCGCACCCAGGGCAACGTCCCGTCCTTCCGTTTCTCAGCCAGGCGATGGGTGAGCGCGTGAGCCAACGCGATCGGCAACGGCATCAACTCCGACGTTTCGTCCGTCGCGTAGCCAAACATCATCCCCTGATCGCCGGCTCCGTCACGATCGACTCCCATGCTGATATCGGGCGACTGTCGGTCGATCGAGACCATCACCCCGCAGGTATCCGCATCGAATCCCATCCGCGCGTCCGTATAGCCGATCTGACGAACCGTCTCGCGGGCAACCTGCGCGACCGGGATGTACGCGTCGGTAGTGATCTCTCCCGCCACCACGATCAAACCGGTGGTAACCAACGTCTCACACGCGACCCGGCTTGACGGATCGCCGGCTAACGCTGCATCCAAAACCCCGTCCGAGATTTGGTCGGCGATCTTGTCCGGGTGACCCTCGGTTACCGATTCTGACGTAAATAGGAACCGATCGGTCCTCACGCGATGCGGCGAGGCCGTCACCTCTTGTTCCTTCGTTTTCAGCATATCAACTCCGATCCTTCTCCTAGATTGAGACCCAGTGGCGCCGCTTCCACGCGCGCGCCAGGCCCGATGATCGAACCTTCGAGCACAAAACCGCTCACCGTGGCGTGTTCACCGATGATCGAGTCGCGAATCACGGAATCGCGCACGGTGACACCTTTGGATAGCGAGACGTGTGGCCCGATGATCGAGTTCTTGATAACGCAATCTGCGCCAACAAACACCGGCGCGATGAACTTCGTGTCGTCACTTGATACGTCGACTTGCGGCGGCTGCCGATTGAGCAACTCGCGATTCGTAGCCAGCAGTGTTTCAGGTTTCCCGCAATCGAACCAGCCCTTGATGCTGTACGGAATGAACCTTTCGCCCGCATCGATCAGTCGTTGCAACGCATCGGTGAGCTGATACTCACCACGGGTGATGCCGCCCTCGTCGACCAAGCCAGCCAATGCTGATCGCAACAATTCTCCGTCGCGGACGAAGTACAGGCCTGCCAACGCCAGGTTACCCTTCGGCTCCGTCGGTTTCTCGACCAGTTTGACGATACTCTCACCGGCCGCGTCGAGTTCCACGATCCCGAATCGTTCCGGATCCGGGACCGGTCGCACACCCAACGCGTGGTCGGGAGACGAGACTATATCCGCGTAGTCGACATCGAAAACCGTGTCGCCGAGCACCACCAGCGTCGGTTCGTGTTCGTTCGCCTCGAGCGCCGTCAACACCGCGTGTCCAAGACCCAGTTGATCCTGTTGCCAAACGATCTCGACCGGTAAGTCTGGAAACACCTCTTGCACGTAAGCCTCGATCGAATCCCCTCGGTACCCGACTACCAACCGAATCTCGGATGGCTCCAGTGACGCGAGATCGGCCAGGATGTGGCCAATGATCGGGCGGCCTGCGACCGGCAGCATCACTTTTGGGACCGTGTGTGTGTGAGGGCGCAGCCGGGTGCCTTGCCCGGCCGCCGGAATAATGATCTTCACCTATTTGTTCAGCCTTTGAGTTCGTTCTTTAGGGCGTCGATCGAAGCGACGGGCGTGGGGTTCCACCCGTTGATAATGGAAACAATAAAACTAGTGCAATCGCCCAAGTAACACAACTCGAGCATACCCTCCAACGGCACGTCGCTGGTGGTTCTGATTCGGTGCTGGCGGGCCACCCGGTCGCAGCAGTAGTCGTGCACGAAATCAAACCGTCGGCGGACTTGCCGATGGTCCCATGAAGTCTCCAAGTGGACCAACACCATCTGGCGCAGCACCGGGTTGTCACCTTCGAACCCCACGATCTCGTTGTGATTGTGCTCCGGTAATTGTCCCGAGTACGCGGGCATCTTGCCGTTCTCGTTGAGTTGCGCCTTCCAACGTGCGGCGGCAGACATCGACATCGGATGACCGCCGTAGACGACCGGCAGCCGATTAGCTATCGAAGCGGCCACGTCCAGCGCGGGGTTGTCGTTCGACCACTCTAGCCACCGTTCCGCCAGCGGTCGGAGGCGCTCGGCAGCACGACGTAATGCATCGGCCTCGCCTTCAGGGTCCAAACCCGGATCCAATCGGGCCGCGACCAAGGCCAACGCCGACAACGAGTGACCGAGCGCCGCTCGAGGTGGAAACCCGCTTGGCATCTCGAGTAACGGATCACCCGCTTCACGCGCCATTTGCGCCACTTGACCACCGGTTGTGATCGCGACGACCGATAGCGCACGCTTCCGGGCGGCCTCGTAACACGCGAGTGTCTCGTCAGTGTTTCCCGAGTATGACGATACGATCAGCGCCGTGTTCTGATCGAGCCATGCCGGCAGTTCGTAGCCCCGGATCACATGCAACGGTAAAACACGCCGCTCGCCGGCGTAGGCGGCGACCAGATCGCCACCAATCGCCGAGCCACCCATACCAGCGACCGCGATCGCAGTTGGTTCACTGGCGGGAACATCGAGCAACTTCACGAACGACGATGCGCTATCGGCTCCAGCCGCGAGCTGATCTGGAAAACCAGCGATGTGACCTCGCATTCCTTCGTCATCGATGACCGCTTCACGCTGGCGCCAGGTCTCGACGTCGTCCACCGTCACAGTTGCTGAGCGCGAGCTCAAGACCGTTCGCTCACTGTCGCCGTGGCGGAATCGAAGCGGTCCGCAAACCCGGTTTCAATCACCGATAGCGCGGATGCCGCAGTCGCTCGAGCCAGCGCGTCACTCGCCGCCACCCGAGCCTCATCGATGGTGATCCGGCTGAGCACTTGTTTGATGCGTGGGATCCGGGCTGGCACCATGCTGAACCGGGTAACGCCCAGCCCCATCAAGAGGATCGCGCCTCGGGAGTTGCCTGCCATCTCTCCGCACACGGTCACCTCTACCCCGGCTCTTTCGGCGGCCTGGCAGACATCTCGTATGAGCCGCAGAACTGCCGGGTGAAAGGGTTGAAATAAGTGGGCGATCCGGCGGTTTCCGCGATCCACTGCCAGGGTGTACTGGACAAGATCGTTCGTCCCAAGAGATAGGAAATCGAACCGCGCAGCGAGTTCGTCGGCCATCAACGCTGCCGCCGGGGTCTCGATCAACGCCCCTATCGGGCACACCTCGGCACTTTCGATTCCCTCATCATCCAGCGAGCGCCGCGCCGCCTCAAGGTGCGCGATTGCGATATCCGCCTCGTCAACCGTGACGACCATCGGCAACATGATCGACGCGGGGCCGTGCGTACCGGCCCGGAGGATCGCCCGCAGCTGGGATCGGAAGACCTCTGGCCGATCGAGACAGTAGCGAATCGCCCGCCAACCCAGGAACGGGTTGTCTTCGGGCTCCATTCCGGCGAGCAGCTTGTCACCGCCGAGATCGACGGTCCGGATCGTGACCAGGCGGCCGTCCATCCGGTCGATAAGTCTTCGATAGACGGCATACTGATCTTCTTCGCTCGCCTCACCACCGCTCTGTAGAAACAGATACTCGGTTCGATAGAGCCCGACGCCTTCGCACCCAAACGCGAGCGCGGAATCGACCTCGCGTGCAAACTCGAGGTTGGCTTGAAACGTCAGCGATTCGCCGTCTCTCGACAGACTGGGTGCGCCGGCCATCGTCACCAACTCTGCGCGACGCCGCGCGATCGTATCTTGCACCCGTTCGTAGCGACCGACCGTCTCCTCTGTCGGATCGCTGATCAGCACCCCCTCCCGGCCGTCCAGCAGCACAGGCCCTCCGTGCTGCAGCTCAGCGAGCACGGGTCCTAGACCGAGCACCGCCGGGATTTCCAATGCCCGGGCTAGAATCGCGGTGTGGCTATGTGGCGCACCAACCTCGGTCGCAATCCCCAGAATCTTGTCGCGATCAAGCTCCGCCGTGATCGTGGCCGGGAGATCGTGAGCCACTACGATCGCGTTGTCGATCAGGTCGCCAAATGCGGGTTCGCGCTCTCCCAACAGCGCGCGCACAACGCGATGCTCGAGATCACGGATATCCTTGGCCCGTTCACGCAGATACGGATCCTCGCTCTGGTCCAACCGAGTGACGGCCTCGAGAATCTGAGAGTGAAACGCATACTCTACGTTGTCGCCTGCGACACGGATTTGCTCTCGAACTTGATCCAGAAACTCGTTGTCCTCGAGGACAAGCAGATGTGAATCAAAGATCGTCGCTTCGTCTCTTTTTCCAGCTGACACAAGCGCCTGCTGTACCCGTTTTATGTCCACCCGGGTCTTCGCAAGGGCAGTTTCCAAACGCTCGACCTCGCGAATCACACTTGATGCGTTGATTGGGTAGCGTGGAACGCGCAGCGCGTCAGGCGTAATCAGGTAGGCAGGACCAAACGCCACCCCGACAGAAGCCGGTACCCCGCCGTGGATCTTCTCGACAACCACCGGCGAACTCAGGTGACGGACGACGGGTCGGCATCCACCGGCTGACCCTCGTCATCCTCGTCGAACCGTCGCTCGATGAGCGCCACCAAGTCCCGGATAGCCTCGCGGGCATCGGTGCCGACGGCACGAATCTGGACTCGAGCGCCGCGTTCGGCGGCGAGCATCATGACTCCCATGATGCTCTTTCCGTTTACCTCAACACCGTTCTTGCTGAGAAAGATGTCAGACCCGAAATGGTTCGAGAGGCGGACGAGCTGGGCCGCCGGGCGGGCGTGCAACCCTAGGTGGTTTTGGATCTCGACCTCTGCTTCGTGTACTTCGCTCGTCACGGCAGAACCCCCGCGGAAACCTGGACCATTACGCTGAGCAGGGTCACGACGACCAGAAAGGCCACCGAGGGCGACAGCCAGCGGCCCCTACTGCCACGCCGCAAGCCCGCAAGCCACAGGAAAGCTGTAATGAAGAAAAATACTGAGATGCCCTCTAAACCGCCACCGGACGCGGCCCACAATGCCCCACCGACAACCGCTCCAGAGGCCGCCGCACCGGCTATCTTCGTGATCCCACTGGCGCGGCTCCAGAATGGGTCTTGAAGCACCCGAGCGATACCTGCACCACTCGCGAAACCGGCTCGTACGCCACGCCAGCGAACCGATTGCGCCAACGCATTGTAGGCGATCCAGTACACCAGTGCTGCGATAGGCGACCCGGTCGCAAGCGCGACGGCCGCGCCAATCACACCGAGCATCGGTCGCCATGCGGCCCAGAATAAGTCGTCCCCAAGCGCACCCAAGCTGCTCCGGAGCGCTTTGATCAGGCTCGACAGCCGGTGGTCAGCACCCGCCGATCCACGGGCGACCTCCTGCTCGAGCCGAAGCGCGAACCCGATTCCGATCGTCGCCAGGTACGGGTTGCTATTGAACGGTTCGAGGTGTGCCAGGAGCCGGTCACCACGGGCGCGCAGATCCGGGTAGAGCCGATCGAGTCCTGGCGCGATCGCCCAAGCGAACCCCACTCCTTGCAGCGTCTCGTGGTTCCAAACCGCTTGTAGACACGTCGCACGACGAGCGATTCGGCGCCGCTCGGCGGCCAACGGGCGACGAGTGGAACTCACGCCTTCAACCCATCAGACCGAAAGCGGCCACAACCAGGACTAACCCAACTCCCCAGGCACCTAACCGCGACCGGCCATCGACAAAGAGTCGAGTCCCGTTGACGGTCAGAGCTGCGGCGGCAGCCAACACGACGACCCTCATCGGCAACGGCCCACTCCACGGAGTCGACACCACCAAGGCGAGGCCCCCTAGCCCGACCGTTAACGCCACCGCTGAGACCACGGCCCCGAGCGCGGCTCCGCGCAGCAGCGCAATGGCGATGGCGCGGCCGGGTGCTGAGAGATCCCCAGCGGCGACTCGTTCTCGAACGTAGACCGCGGTGCGGCCGTTCCAACGCCGCAGGAATCCCCCCATATGGTCGCCGAGAGTGCCCGTCGCGAGTGCTACCGCCACCGCCCACCCGACCGGTGGTGCGACGCTCGCCGGCGCTGAGAGCACGACGGCGCTGCCGGCCAGCGTCGCCAGGCCAGCGTCAGGATACCGCGCGGCGCCGATCGGCAAGAGTCCCAGGTATACTGCCTCAAACACCGCCCCCCACAACGCTCCATCGGTGGGCTTGCCAAGCACGACGCCCACCAAAGCTCCCACCACTAGGGGGCGCGATAGCATGCTCTGAAAGACAGGCCACTGGTCTAGAAACACGACCGCACCGAGAACCGTCAACAGCGCCGCCTGCTCTAGGCTCACTCTACGCGCTCTCGGAGCCGAACCGGAGCCGTGGTCGGCACGTCCTGCGCGACGACGCGGACCCCCAACGCCTCCAGTTCTCGCACTCGCTGCTCGTCTTCGGCATCAAACCACACGTACGGCAGCAACTGAGTCCGTCCTTCGCCGGCGAACAGACCTCCGACGTTGACCTCTTCGATCGTAACAGCGGCACTCGCCAGCCTCAGCATTGTGCCCAAGTCTTCGGTCAGTACGATGATGCTATTGCCGGAGTCGAGCAGCGCCGGCAGTCCCTCGACGGCCTCACCAAGGTCCCAAAACACGGCTTCGATCGAGGCTGGCAAACCGGTACGGTAGATATCCTGCTCAACCGGCTGGCGGGAGAGATCGTCCGATACGACGACGATTCGATCGGGGTGGAGTCGTCGTCCCCAGCCGACAACCACCTGTCCGTGAATCAGCCGTTCGTCAACCCGGAACAGCACCTCGCTCACGAGTGGGCCCCGAGGGCACCGCGGCTCTTCGTCAACAGCGCTGCTGAGAACTCATCGAAGGGCAGATCCTGCAGGAACACGAACTCGATCAATAACGGCAGGTTTACCCCGTAGAACACAGCCCGCACAGAGTCACGTCCCAACAACCGGCGACAAGCCTGACAACACGAACCACCGTCGAGATCACTGAACAGAATCGCTTCCCGACCCGCTCCGCGTTCGGTAAGCAGCGACTCGATCTCAGCCATCAGGGACTCTGTGTCCAGGTCGTCGTTCGATACCGCCCACAGGTTGTCCTGGGCCCCCGCTACGCGAGTGAGCGCCGAGAGCAACCCCTCTCCGAGGTGACCGTGGGCCACGACCACCCCGCAGCGACCGGTCACTCGTAATCCTCCTCCAAGTAAGTCTCGGTCTGCGCTTTAGTGCGCATGTGCTCGATCAATCGCTGATTGAAGTGTTCGGCGGCGTGACGACCAGCAAACTTCTGGAGGTGATTCATCGACACGACTTCGGCGATGACGGTGATGTTCTTGCCCGGGTTCAACGGTACGCGAACGAGTGGGATCTCGACACCCAGGATCTCGGTCCCTCCTTCCTCTAGACCAACGCGTTCCACGTTAGTCGTCTCATCCCAATCCTCGAGCTGAACGACGACCTCGATCCGCTTCTGCAGACGAACGGCGCGGATACCGAACAACGATTGGATGTCAATGATCCCGATCCCTCGAATCTCCATGTGGAATCCCAACACCTCGCTGCCCTTGCCGATGAGAATGTCTCCCGATCTCCGAGTGACGTGCACTTGATCATCGGCCACCAACCGGTGACCCCGTTCGACCAAATCGAGCACGCACTCAGACTTGCCGATCCCGCTCCGGCCGACGAACAGCAATCCTACGCCGTAGACGTCCGCTAACGAACCGTGGATGTAGGTGCTAGGCGCAAAATGCGATTCGAGGAACGACTTTATGGTCGAGTAGAACTCACCTGTCTTGAGGGCACTCGAAACGACAGGGATGCCACGCTCGTTGCCCGCCGCGATCAACCCCGATGGCGGGTCTAAACTTTTGGTCAAGATGATCACTGGGACATTGGAGTCGAGCAGCCGAAGGATCGCTTCTTCTCGCTCGTCCGCGGACCGCGACGCCAGGTAGGCGATCTCCGTTTCACCGAGGATCTGCAGCCGGGTATTCGCAAAGCGCTGGTCGAACCCTGCGAGAACTAGACCGGGACTACCGACCTCGCTTGAACCGATTTCACTTTTGGTAGTGGCTTCATCGGTAAGGAGCGTGAGACCTAGCGGTCCGGCCCTCTTGGCCAGCAACTCCGCAACCGTCAGCCGGGGCATGGCGGCTAGTGCTCCTCGACCTCGAACGCTTCGGCCTCGACCACGCTCACAGAGCCCTCGCCGTCGCGGCGGGCGATCTTCACGGCTCCATCCTGGGCATCGACAAAGACCAATACTTCCTCACCCGAGGTCTCGAGTCGGGCGATCGCCTCGCGGCTTGAGATCCGGTCCCAATCTCGAGGTGGCACGGTCGGATCATCGGCGACATCTCGCTCGATGCGATCGCGGAAAAGCTGCTCGCGTTCGACCGCGGTAAGCGATCGCCGTGTGAGCTTCGATTTGTGTCGCTTGAGCTGTCGGCGGAGCTTGCCGACTGTTCCGTCGATAGCCGTTCGCCAGTCGGCGGCCTGGGTTCTGGCAAAATGGGTATCGGTCGAGGTGTGAATCCGAACCTCGGCTATGTGTCGATGGTTCTCCTGGTCAAGGACGATGTCCGCCTCAACCAACCTGTCAAAATACTTCGATAAACCGGCGACACCTTCCTGAACGTGGGCCCGAAGCGAATCGGGTACGTCGCCGTGACGAACGCTGAGTGTGACCTTCATCTACGCTCCTTCCATTGGAAAGACCGCGCGATCGGTGGGCGAAAATGTTGTCTGAGCGATTATACGCGTTTGCGATAGCGTGAGGAAAGGATTCCGAGCTGGTCGCGGTACTTCTGAACCGTACGGCGGGCGATGTTGACGCCTTCGCCATGCAGTAGCTCCACGATCTGCTGATCGGTCAGTGGCTTGCGGGGGTCCTCCTCCTCGATCATCTCTGAGATTCGGGCTTTGACGCCACGCGCCGAGACATTCTCACCCTCCTCCGTCGCAAGCCCGCTCGAAAAGAAGAACTTCAACCGGAATACCCCGCGTGGTGACTGCACAAACTTCTCATTCGTCACCCGACTTACGGTCGACTCATGCATTCCGATCTCATCAGCAACTTCTTTCAGGGTCAAGGGCCTCAGGAAGCGGATTCCACCTTCAAAGAACTCACGCTGCCGATCGAGAATCACGTACATCACCTTGAGCATTGTCTGGCGACGTTGCTCAATCGCTTGAATGATCCAGTTGGCGCTGTTCAGCTTATTCTGGGCAAATTCCTTCGCCCGCCCCTTGAACTCACCGTTCCTAGCCAACTGTTGGTAAGTGTTGCTTATTCTCAGCCGCGGAAGGTTCCCGTCATTCAGGGTTACCACATACTCGCCCTCTATCTCCTCGACCACGATGTCCGGTGTTACGTAGTTCGGCGGTAGGTCCATGTATTTGCGACCTGGTTTTGGATCCAGCATCGCGATCTCATCCGCGGCGTCCTGTACCTCAACCGGGGTGATGCCCACCGCCCGCGCGATATCGTGGTACTTGTGTGTTGACAGCTCGTCGAAATACAAGTCCACAATGCGGAAGGCCAAGCTATCAGCGCCCATGTGATCCGCTATCTGCAACAACAAGCACTCCCGGAGATCGCGGGCAGCCACCCCGATCGGGTCAAACTTCTGTACTCTGATCAACGCGCGATCCACCTGATCTATCGAAACGGAGAGCGACTCCGCGATGTCTTCGAGCGGGCAGGTGAGGAATCCATCCTCGTTGATATTGCCAATAATCTCTTCAGCGATCCGCAGCTCCCCATCGGCGTAACCATTGGTCTGGTGGAGTTGCTGAAGCAGATGGCTCCATAAATCGATCGTGGTGTGCGGAACACGCTCATATGACTCGATGTCTTCGTGATTTGAACCGCTGCGATAGCCGGAGTCAAAACCATCGAGGAGGATCTCCTCCCAGTCAATCTCATCTTCCTCTTCTTCCGGCTCCTCGGCTTCCTCCTCTTGTTCGGCAAACTCTTCCTCGGGCTCGGTCATCTCGAGGAATGGATTGGCGGTCAACTCTTGTTTGAGGTGTTGTTCGAGCTCGAGGAGGGGCAAATACAGCAAATCCATCGCCTGATACAGGCGCGGATTCATTCTCATCTCTTGCTTCTGGCTCATCGCAAGCTGTTGTTTCAGTGCCATCTACACCCACGGGGTAGAGGTCAACGATCGATGGCGCACGAAACGAAAGGTGCACCGATCTGCTGCAGGAACCGTGCCAACGATTCATTGTACCAGGACGGGGTTGGGAGTTCAACCCGAACGCGGGCTTTTCAGCCCTTGATGGGGGCGGCGGAACGTCGAACCGCCGTCGCGCTACAACCGGAAGTCCTCCCCCAGGTAGAGCCTTCTCGCCTCGGGGTCGTTGATGAGCGTCTGAGCGTCACCGGATTTCAAGATTCGGCCGTCGTACAAGAGGTACGCGCGGTCGGTGATCTCCAGCGTTTCCCGGACATTATGATCAGTGATGAGGATCCCCAGCCCCCGATCCCGCAACGTGGAGACGATCCCCTGAAGGTCGTCCACGGCGATCGGGTCGACACCGGCGAACGGCTCATCGAGCAACATATAGCGGGGCTTGGTAACCAGAGCGCGTGTGATCTCGAGCCGGCGTCGTTCCCCACCCGAGAGGGAGTAGGCGCGGATTCCCCGAACCCGTCGCAGACCCAACTCATCGAGCAAGACCTCGAGTCGCTGGAGTTGCTCCTCACGGGATAGACCACACGTTTCTAGGATCGCCCGGATGTTCTCTTCGACCGTCAACTTGCGAAACACCGAAGGCTCCTGTGACAGATAACCGATTCCCAGCCTCGCCCGCCGGAACATCGGCTTATCCGTGATTTCCTCGCCATCGAGAAAAATCCGACCCTGGGAGTGTTTGATGAGCCCAACGATCATGTAGAAGGTGGTCGTCTTTCCTGCACCGTTGGGCCCCAATAGACCGACGACCTCGCCCGGATGCACTTCAAGCGTCACGTTGTCGACGACCTTCCGCTTGCCGTAGCGCTTGGCGAGATCCTCGGCCTTCAGAAGCGAATTGGGTCGCGGCTGGACACTCGGCAGGACCGACGCACCTTCGCTTGGTGCGTGACCGGCGATTTCGAATGTTCGTTCGCTCAACCGCGCCTCCGATCGTCCAAACGTCGGCGTGTCGCTCGGATCAACCCGACGGTCGCAGAGAGGTCCGGAAGTGGAATCGGCTCGCTGGGCCGTCGCTCAACGCCGCCGACGCGCACGTCCTCGCTGCGGTAGAGCCCCCGGTGGCCCCCGCTCGCCACGACTTGCTCGAGTGTATCCCCACGGAAGTTGAGCCGCAGCCGTTCGCCGAGCAGATAGTTAACGCTCCAGGTCTCGATCGTACCGGGCGGCGACTCCCGCGTGTAGTTGAGGCTCCGCGCTCGCCCCTGTGCCACCAACCAGTCGATCCCTCCGTCCGCGAACGCAATGTAGATGCTGTCCCCCTCGAGAAACGATGTCTGGCTCACGTGCTCGAAAGCAGCTGGAACGACACCCGGAATGGAGTCCGTCTTGTCGATCGTCCGGGCTCCCTCGACCGCGACCAGCGATTCAATCTCACTCTCGGTCATCTGGATATCGATCCGATCAGCACGCAGGAAGGTCTCCTCCGTCTCGACCTGGGGGCTTATGCGCAGAGCGACCGTCTCTACGGTGTCGTCGTAGATCAAGCTGTCAGCCAACGCGGTCAAGTCGGTTCGCTCTATCAACACCCGCCGCACGGCCACCACGGTCGAGCCCACGGAGTCACTGCGAAACCGCATCTCATCCGCGTACACGTCGAACGGATCACTCTGCGCGGTCGAGTCACTCCCGAGCAATGTGCCATGCGGTCGGGGCCGAGCGATGATCAACTTCTCCTCGCGAAAGTAATGAACTGTATCAGCCACGACCTGCGACCCGCTATCCCGATCGATCATCTGGACGTTACCCGTGGCAACGGCAACGTTTGTCAACTCCTCATAGACAACCTGATCGGCGAAGATCTCGGTCGTCTGATCCCAGAAACGGACATTCCGCTGGAAGTCGGCGATCCCCGACTGGCGATAGATGGTGGCCAACTGACTGCGCATTCTGACCGGCCCACGATGCGCCCGCACGTTGCCCTCCAGGAAGTACGTCAGCGAGTCGCCCTCCTCTACCCGACGAATGACATTGGCGTGGTCGATCACGACTGGGTCGTCCTCCTGCGCCCCCAACGGCGCCGCGTGAGCGATCACCAGAAAGAGCAGGCGCGGCCACCAGGTCCGGAGGACGATCGCCTGGTGGTTTCTAGCTGGAGTCACCGGGGGCCGCCGCCGGGCCGTCGGTAGCGGGGCTGCGGGGACGAGCAGGATCGGCCTGTACCGCCGAGTCCGGCGGCGTGGGGTTCGACTTGGGCCGGAGCTCCGGCTCGGATCGCAGCACCGCCGAGCCGCCCTGGATCCTAACCTCCTTCAACGCGGGATCGGATTCGACACCGCTTCCGCGAATCACGTTGCCACGTTGGTTGATCTCGGTCTCGACTTGGCTGTAGATCCGGTCACCCTGGGGATCGTAATGAAGCTCCTCGGTCTTGATGGTCGAGTCTCTGCCGCGAACGAACACGTTGCCCCGCGCGATCATCTTGCGGCTCGATTGGTCCATCTCACCGGTCTCGGCGGTCAACAGCGATACGAAAGCACCGGTTTCGTCGTAGAACTCGACTTGAACGGTGTCCCCAAAGACCTTGCCGGTCTGATTGTAGAAGTAGAGCTGCTCGGCCGTCAGCAGCGCCTTCTTAACGCCTTGCTCGGTGATCAGGTGCTCCCCGTTTTCCACCACTTGATCAGGCGTCGGTAGATCCGGCCTCCCTATCGGCGGGTCGACGGTGTGCACCTGAGCTTCCTCGTCACATGCGACAACGAAGAGACCCACCGCAATAGCGACCAAACCGAAACGTGATAACGCGATAGTCAAACCACACCCGCCCGCATGCAATCGTGGAGATGCACGATCCCTACCAAGCGCTGTTCGTCGTCGACAACCGGCATCGCGACAATACCGAAGTTCTCCATCTGGTTGACCGCCGCCGCGGCTAGCGCATCCACTCGGGTGATCTGGGGACTCCGAGTCATCACGTCTTCGACAGGTATCGCAAAAACCTGATCGGTCTTCTCCATTAGCCGCATGAGGTCGCCGTTGGTCACCACGCCGACCACGCGATGCGCGTCGTCCACCACCGGAACGGTGCCTCTCTTGTGAGCCATCTCCAAGATTGCTTCGCGCATCGTCGCGCTCGTGGGAACGCTGGGACACTCGTCGCCTACCGCCATGACCTCGCCGACAGTCAACAGCAGCCGCTTTCCAAGTCCCCCACCGGGGTGAAACTGGGCAAACTCCTCGGGCCGGAAATCGCGCCGCGTAAGCAGTGCCATCGCCAGCGCGTCACCAAACGCGATCATAGCCGTGGTCGACGCGGTCGGAGTCAGGTCATGGGGGCAGGCTTCTTGGTCGACCGAGCAGTCGAGCGCCACATCGGCATACCGCCCGAGTGTCGAGTCGGGACGTCCCACCAGCGCGATTACCGGCAGGTTGAATCGCTTGAAAACACCCAGCAGATCGAGCAATTCGCCGGTCTCACCGCTCTTTGATAGCGCGACTACGACATCGCCGCTCATCGCTACACCCGAGTCGCCGTGAACACCCTCGGCAGGATGCACAAAAATGGCCGGCGTACCGGTAGAGGTGAGGGTGGCGGCGATCTTCCTGCCGACCAGGCCACTCTTGCCAATCCCGGTGACGATCGCCCGGCCACGACACGCGTGCAGCGCCTCCACCGCGTCGACAAACGACGGGCCGAGCCGTGTCTGCAGCGCGGCGATCGCCGCCGATTCAACGGCCAGCGTCTCGCGCGCGCGAGCCAGCCACTCGGCGGGACCGATCTCAGTCGTCGTCTTGCCCTGGGTCGCCCGCATCAATGCCTACCTTTCGAAACAGCTCCTCGCGGTAGAGCCGGGTCGCCTCGTTCATACGATCGGTCGTCGACAGCAACCACTCGACGGCCTCACGTACGGCGCCATCACCACCGGACCGCTTGGTCACGTGAGCCGCCTGTCTTTGCACCTCGGCCACCGCGTTGGCCGGCGCTACGCTGACGCCCACAGCGTCAAACACCGGCAAGTCGATGAGATCGTCTCCCATGTAGAGCACCTCGTCGAGCCCCAGACCGCGGTCCAGAGCCCACGACTCGAGCCGATCTCGTTTGTCGCGCACCCCTTGATACACCGCGCGAATGCCGAGTTCCTCTGCACGGCGACGGGTCGCTCCCGACTCACGACCGCTCACCAACGCCAGCTCGTAGCTGAGAAGTCGGCACCAGTAGAGCGCCGTCCCGTCTTGGACCGAGAACCGCTTCATCTCCTCGCCCGACGCGCCGACATACACCGTACCATCAGTCAGCACGCCATCGACGTCGAACGCGAGACCTCGGATCCGGTCCAAATCCATGCTCACGCTGGCACCTGGCGCGACACCTCGTGGAGCGCGAGCAGCGTCTCCATCAGTCCCGCGAATGAATCGAGCGGCCACTGAGACGCCGAGTCACACTTCGCAGACTTCGGATCTGGATGCGTCTCCAAAAACACGCCGTCGACACCGGCCGCGACCGCGGCTCGCGCCAAGAGCGCCACGAACTCGCGCTCACCACCAGATTCGCCCTCCGCGGCGGACGGCAACTGCACCGAGTGAGTGGCGTCGAAAACCACCGGCGCCCCGATCGCACGCATACGGCCCAACGATCGCATGTCGACCACCAAATTATGGTAGCCAAACGTCGTCCCGCGTTCGGTCACGATTACCTGGTCATTTCCGGCCGCCGTCACTTTCTCGACCGCGAGCTTCATATCGTCCGGTGCCAGAAACTGTCCTTTCTTCAAGTTCACTACCCGACCGGTCTCCGCCACCGCTCGGATCAAGAACGTCTGCCTCGATAAGAACGCGGGCACTTGAATCATGTCAGCGATCCGCGACGTCGGCTCCACCTCTTCGATCGAGTGAACGTCGGTCAACACCGGTAACCCGGTCGTTTCCTTGATCTCGGCCAACAGCTCCAGACCGTGTGAAAGACCGGGGCCCACGTACGCTTGGGATGACGAGCGATTGGCCTTCATGTACGACGACTTGAAGACCAGTGGCAGACCGAGTCTTTCGGCAACCGACTTGAGTTCGTGTGCGGTCTCGAGCGCCATCTCCCGATTCTCCAACACGTCGGGACCGGCCAACACGAACAGATGCCCGTCACCAAGCGAGCAGGGTCCACAGACAACGGGCCGGCGAGGGGCCAGCGGCGACGACATCACGTTGTTACTTCTTGCCGCTCGTCTCGCTTGACCTCAGTCGGCTCTCCGGATTCCGGAAGTTCACGGTGTTCGACCGCCGCGCGCACGAAATCTCGGAACAGCGGATGCGGTCGTAGCGGGCGCGACTTGACATCCGGATGGAACTGACAGCCTATGAACCACGGATGACCCGGCAGTTCGAGCACCTCAACCAGCCTCCCGTCCGGCGACGTGCCGCTCAGCTTTAGCCCCCGCGTTCTCAAGGTGTCACGATAGTCGTTGTTGACCTCGTAACGGTGACGATGTCGCTCATCTATCTGGTCGGTCTCGTAAATCCGACGCACCAGACTGCCCTCTTCGAGCACACACGGGTACGCGCCAAGGCGCATCGTTCCACCCTTGTCTTCGATATCAACCTGGTCGGGCATGAGTGCGATAACTGCGTGTGCGGCGTCTGGGTCGAACTCCGACGAGGTCGCGCCGTCAAGTTCACAAACGTGCCGGGCAAACTCAATCGTGGCGCACTGCATTCCAAGACAGATGCCGAAGAACGGCATCTGGGTTCGACGAGCATGCTCGATCGCCCGAATCATCCCTTCGATCGCACGCTCACCGAATCCCGGTGGTACGAGCAAGGCGTCAACGTCGCCTAGCTTCGATTCTACGTTATCCGCGGTCACGTCCTCGGCATTTACCCACCGAATTCGCACCTCGACATCGTTCGCGATCCCGCCGTGGACGAGCGCTTCCTCAATCGATTTATAGGAGTCACGCAAGTCCACGTACTTGCCACAGATCGCGATCTTGAGCTCCGTTTCGGCGTGGTAGATCCGGTCGACCATGCGTCGCCAATCGTCGAGGTTCGGTTCCGGCCGCTCGAGGCCGAGTCGGTCGACCACCAGTTGATCAACGCCGTACTCGTGAAGCGCCAATGGAGCCTGATAAATCGATGCCACATCGCGGGCAGGGATCACCGCCTCAACGGACACATTGCAGAACAGAGCAATCTTGCGCCGCATCTCCGTCGTTAGCGGCGCGTCACAACGCGCTAGAAGAATGTCGGGTTGGATGCCGATCGCCCGTAGTTCACGCACCGAATGTTGGGTCGGCTTGGTCTTCAGCTCTTCGGCGGCCTTGATGTAGGGCACCAGGGTAACGTGGACAAAACACACGTTCTGCGGTCCCGCCTCGAGCCGAAACTGGCGAATCGCCTCCAGGAACGGTTGGCTCTCGATGTCGCCCACGGTGCCGCCGATCTCGGTAATCACCACATCGATGTCCGGTTCCTGCTCGGGCAGTCGGGTGATCGCCCGCTTGATCTCATCAGTAATATGCGGAATGACCTGAACGGTCGCACCGAGATAGTCACCGCGACGCTCCTTCGCGATCACGTTCTGATAGATCCGTCCGGTCGTGACGTTGTTCGCCTGGGACAGCGATCGATCGATGAATCGCTCGTAGTGGCCAAGGTCGAGGTCCGTTTCGGCACCGTCATCGGTGACGAACACCTCACCGTGCTGGAACGGGCTCATGGTGCCCGGATCGACATTGATGTAGGGATCGAATTTCTGGATCGTGACCGAGAGCCCGCGCGCTTTGAGAAGCATCCCGAGCGACGCGGCGGCGATGCCCTTGCCAAGCGAGGACACGACCCCTCCGGTCACGAAGACGTATTTCGTGGGGTCGCGATCGGGCATCAGCGCACCAGCGTTCTTTAATCCAGGTAAATTATAAATTTAAGGCGAGATACGCTCCGCGTCGAGATGTCGCAGCACGGCCTCCACGCGGCGTAAATCAGCCGGTGTGTCCACGCCGATCGCCGCCGTCTCGACTTCGACGCACTGAATCACCAACCCCAGCTCGAGGGCACGAAGCTGCTCGAGCTGCTCCGCTGATTCCGATTTCGAGGGCGGAGCAGCCACGAAGCGATCGAAGGCACTCCGTCGATAGGCGTAAAGACCGATGTGAACGCGTGACGCCTCGCCGTCCGATACCGGTGCGCGCTGGAAACCGAGCGCCCGCCCATCCTCACCGATCACCGCTTTGACGAGATCCGAATCGTCGGCGCGATCGTGAGCGCGAAACGGCCGCACCAGGGTCGCGATATCCACCTGCGGATCGGCGTCGAGTGCGCGAACGGCGGCATCGATCGCGGCCGGCTCGAGAAGCGGCTCGTCCCCCTGCACGTTGACGATGACGGTGGCCCTACCGGCCGCAGGATCCAGCTCGAGCAATTGCGCTATACGGTCACTACCTGACGTCGCCGGGCGCTCGCTGATCACGGCCTTGGCCCCGGTCGTTTCAGCCGCCTCCGCGATGGCCGCGCTGTCGGTGATCACAATCACATCGTCTACCGTCTCGGCCCGGCCGGCCAATTCTGCCACCCATACGATCATTGGTCGGCCAGAAATCTCGGCCAGGGCTTTGCCAGGAAAGCGCGTGGCCGCGTAGCGAGCTGGGATGGCGGCTAGAACCAAGGCGAGATCATGCCGTAAAACTTCCACTCCTCCGAGTCCACACCGTAGGCTACGAACGCGCCCAAATACTTGACTGGTCCGTGGAACGCCACACCCCCGCCGACGCCGACGTTGGAGTCGAAAGAATCGCCGGGAAACCAAGCATCTCCGATATCGAAGAGACCGACCGCGTAGAAGTGTTGAAAGCGGTCGATGGGACTCGGCAGAGCCAGGTGATAGCGAACGTTGGCGATGAGCATCCGATCGCCGGTCAACTGTTCGGAGAGGGCCGAGGTGCCGACCACTGTCCGGCGACCGCCGAGGCCATAGAGAAACTGCGGTTCCAAGCTATCGCCACCGCCTAACCGTCCACCGGTGACCACGCGCATCGCCGCAAACGACTCTCCCCAAGTCGGCAGGTAGCCGCGGGCCTCGGCCTGCGCCCAATCGAACTCGAAATCGCCACCAAACCCCCAGTGATCGTACTGCACGTCGGCGTACACGCCACGCGTCGCGAACCAGGACGAGTTGCGCGCGTCGAACGTGAGCCGGGTGCCCAACGCCCGGCCCTCCCCTGGTGTGATTGGCGGATTGATCCGCCAGTCCTCATCGCCACCGAAGAACGCGAACGGGTCTTCGTTCTCGAGACTGTCAAAGTCATCATCGCGCCAGCGAACACCAAGGCGCACCTTGGGAGCCGGCGACATCGATGCCCAGGCTTCATAACCCTCCCGCTCGAAGTACAACCGGTCGTCGTCGGCCAAGAACAATGACCGCAACGAGTTACCCAGATCAGACCGATGCCACCGCTGGCTGGTATCGGTAGTCGAGTACGTCCGCACACCGATCTCGGCATCTTCGCTCAATTCACGCGCCAGCTCGACGTCCCAACCGACATCGCCACGAACGGTTCGAAATACCGGCCCGCCAGCGAGCCTCGTACGCGGCCATTCGGGTCGCTGTCGGAGCCCGACCGCGAGACTGAACGCCAAACCGTTGACCCCCGTGTAGTGATACGGAACAAAGCCCAGGAAGCCCTTGGGTTCGATCGGAAACGGACGCTGTGGCTTGACGTAGGCGATCCGGAGGTTGCCGTCGGCATCGGTAGCGACCTCGAGCGGCGCTTCCCGCAACCACTCCTCGCCGTCCTGCACCGTCGCCAGCGTCGACCCGAAGAGCGCGCCGGCGAACACCGTCAAACGACCTTCGACCACCGCCCCGGGTCGCACGTACATCTGACTGTCGATCGCGGTCACGTCGCCCCTCACCCGGCCCTCGAGAATCACCGTTCCGCCGACTTGAACGAGCGCTCCTTCGCGGGTCAGACCTCGCGGCACAAAGACGCTATCGGCGATCGAGACAGGGTCGGCGCCACTCAGAACGGTGTCGACGCGTGCCCGGACCGCCGTTGGGATCTCGGGATCGACCGTGATGACTGGCTGCTGAGCCGTCGCATCCGAGGCGGTCGCCACAAGCCAGAAACCCACGGCTACAAGGGTGTATCGCCAAGGTCTCACGCGCGGGGGTGATACCGGCGATGCTCGGCCCTTAGATACGGAGGATCGATATGCGTGTAAATCTGGGTCGTCGTTATATCAGCGTGACCAAGCATCTCCTGAACCGCCCTCAAATCGGCGCCACGATCGAGTAAATGGGTGGCAAAAGTATGGCGAAACGTGTGCGGTGTAACATTCTTCTCGATCCCTGCCCGCCCAACGTACCGCTGAATGATCTTCCACGCGCCCATCCGTGACAAAGGGCGGCCGCGGAAGTTCAAGAACAACACGCCCTGTGTCTCCTCACCCTTCAGCGAGACCCGTTCTTCTTCGACGTATTTCACCACGGCCTCGATCGCACGCCGTCCAACCGGCACCACGCGCACCTTCTCGCCCTTGGGACCGGCCAGCTCGACGTCGATGCTCGCGTCACGCCGTCGGATCCGGCGTCGGATGGGAACGAGTCGGACGGTGCGCTCCGTCCAGTCGAACTCCTCTAGTTGGACGGCGATCAGCTCCGAGATCCGAACTCCGGTTCCATAGAGAAACTCGAGCATCGCCCGATCACGCAGCGGGAAGGGTTCGTCACCCCCTACTGCGTCGATGATCCGCTCGACTTCCTCGAGGGTCAGCACGGTCGGAAGCCGCTGACCACGCCGAGGGGCATCGATCGCCTCCGTGGGATTCGTCGCCGTGCTGTCCTCCGCAGCCAGAAAGGTATAGAACCCGCGCAGTGCGGTCAGTCTGCGTGCCACCGTCGATGCCTTCATGTGTTGGCGTTCGAGTTCGCTCAAATAAGCGCGAACCGTCTCTCGCTGTTCGGGATCCCCACTGGTCTCTGACGCGAACGATTGATAGCGCTTGATGTCAGCCAGGTACGCATCGATGGTGCGCTTCGCCAAACCCTTCTCGAGCAGCAGGAACTCCGTGTATCGCTCGAGAGCACGCTTCATACTATAGGAACGGGTTCGTCTCCCGTTCGTGGCCGATCGTGGTCGGGCCCATGTGGCCCGAGTAAACCTCAGTGTCGTCCGGAAGCGCGAGGAGCTTTGTCTTGATGCTCTCGACCAGCAACTCGTAGGATCCGCCCGGGAAGTCGGTCCGGCCGATCGAGCCGGCAAACAGCGCGTCGCCGGTGAATACGATGCCGTCGTCGACAAAATGATAGCACACGCTTCCCGGCGCGTGCCCTGGCGTGTGGTAGATTCTCAGCTCGCGACCCAGCAGGTTAAACTCGTCCCCCTCCGCCACATCGAACGTTTCGACCGGCGCCGTGACCGGCATGCCAGCTAGCGCAGAAAGGTTCTCCTCGGCGCTGGTCAGCATCGGTCGCGCGTCTGGATGCAAGTAGACTGGGGCTCCTGTCGCGGCCACCACATCCGGCAGCGCTGCGATGTGATCGGCGTGCGCGTGAGTCTGCAGAATCGCCGTCAACGTCAGCTCATGCTCGTCGAGTTCCCGCAACAGGCGGGATGCCTCGGCGCAGGCATCGACCAACAGCGCCTCGCCTGGAGCAGCTTCCCACACCAAGTAGGCGTTGGACTGAAACGGTCCGACCGCATGCTGACGAACGGTCAACATGTTTGATCCCCTTCGGTGTACTGCAGGCGCTTCCGATCGAGCGCTCTCATGGCGGCACCTGCCACGACTGGATCACTGTCGGCCGCCGCGCGTTCCAGTGCAGACATTGAGCCGAGTTCGGTGTTCCCGGCCACAATCGCTGCGTTGCGCACCAAACCCCGCCATCGGGTTCGCTCAATCGCGGTATCTCCAAAGCGGCTGACAAAGTCACCCTCGGTCACCCTGAGTACACCGTCCAGATCGGTTGGCCACGCTTTGCGGCGTGGCTTGAAACGCGGCTCGTCGGCGACTGGACCACCATGATTCCAGGGACACACATCTTGGCAGACGTCGCAACCGAAGAGCCAGTTGCCGAGTGCCTCCTCTTCCTCAGCAGACAGCTCATCCCGGTGTTCGATCGTCTGGTATGCGATGCAGCGCGCCGAGTCGAGGACATAGGGCTCGATGAGTGCCCCGGTCGGACACGCTTCGAGGCAACGCGTGCAGGTGCCGCAGTGATCAACCCCGGGCGTGTCAGGTACGAGCGCGGCGGTGACCAGCAGCTCCCCCAGGAACAGGAACGACCCCAAGTCAACATTGATCAGATTGGTGTTCTTGCCGCGCCAACCCAAACCCGCGCGTTCGGCCCAATACTTATCCATGACCGGCGCCGAGTCAGTGAACGCTCGGCCGTCAAAACTCGCTTCAAGCGTTCTACCGTGTGCCAACAACGCATGAAGCTTGTCTTTGAGAACTCGATGGTAGTCCTCCCCCCACGCGTAGGTAGCCACAGCGACGCCGTCTGGCTGAGGGCCGCCACCGGTTTGCCGATATAACAAGCCGACGCACACAACCGAACGACACCCAGGCACCAGCTCACGCGGATCGACCCGCTTGTCGAAGTGGCTGGCCATCCAATCCATACTTGCGTGGTGACCGCGATTCAACCAGTCGGCGAGACGAGAGGCGTCGCTGACACGGTTGGCGGCAGCAACGCCTACAACATCGAAACCCAGATCCAGCGCGTGGGATTTGACCGCTGAGGTCAGCGCCTCGGGTGTCACTCAAGTGCCGCCTTCACTCGCTCGGCGAGTGCGATCGAGAATCCGGGAATCTTGGCGATCTCGTCGGCGGGCGAGTGACGTAACCGATCGACCGACTGAAAGTGGTGCAGCAAGGTGGCTCGCCGCTTGGGACCGATTCCGGGGATGTCGTCGAGCTCGCTTCCGATCAGGCGCCGACTGTGAAGCTTGCGGTGATACGAGACCGCAAACCGGTGAGCCTCGTTACGAATATGCTGCATCGTCTGCAGTCCCCGCGACCGGCGAGGTAACCACACGGGCTCTTTGCGTCCGGGCAGGTAGATCTCTTCTTCACGCTTCGCCAGACCAGCGACGTCGAGATCGGGCAGTGCGCCGAGCTCTTCCAGCACCCCGCGGGCGGCATTGAGCTGTCCTTTCCCACCATCGATCAACAGCAGATCGGGCAACGGCTCGTCGTGATCCAACAAACCGCGGAAGTATCGCTCGACCACCTCCGCCATCATCGCGAAATCGTCCTGCCCCTCGGCATACTTCACACGGAAGCGGCGGTAGCCGGCTTTTCGAGGCGCGCCATTCAAGAACGTCACCACGGAGCCGACGCTGTCTTCACCCTGGATCGTCGAGATGTCCACACAAGCGATCCAGCGTGGCGTTCGTGTCAACCCGAGGCTGTCCTTCAATTCCACCACAGCCTCCGACGCCCGCTCCGTCTCGTTCTGCTCTCTTAGCCGGCGCTCCTCGAGCTGGTAGCGGGCGTTTCGCGCCGCCAGCTTGACTTGCTTCGCCTTCTCACCGCGTTGCGGCACGTGGATCTCGACGACGTGGCCTGCCTGTTGGCGGATCGCTGTCTCGACCAGTGACCGGTCGTCGAAGTCGAATGGCGCTAGCAACTGCGGCGGGAAACGATCGGCTCGCAAATAGTACCGGGTAAGAAACAACGACAGCGCCTCGCCATCGCTGGCGCCGGCGACGTTCCCCAGGACGTGGTGCTCCTTCCCCATCACCCGCCCATCGCGTACCCGCAGGATCACGCCGCACGCTTCATTCTGATCACGGGCAAGGCCGACCATGTCGCGATCGTCACCCGATAGACCCGATACGCGCTGGCGCTCACTGATCTCCTGCATCGCGTCGAGCTGACGACGATAACCGGCCGCACGTTCGAACTGCAGCCGCTCGGCGGCCTTCAACATGCGTGCTTCCAGTCGGTTGGTTGCGGCCTGTGTGTCACCCTCGAGAAACGCGACGACATCATCGATCATCGACCGATACTCGCTCTTGGACACGTACTCGACGCACGGCGCGTCGCAGCGATCGATATGGTAGTCGAGGCAGGGTCTGGACGGTCGCTCGCGAAGCAGGTCGTAGCGACACGAACGTACCGGGAAGAGCTCTTTTACGAACGCCAGGTTGCGCCTCAGCAACTTCACGTGCGCGTAGGGTCCAAAGTATCTGCCACCATCATCGACGACGCGGCGCGTCACGAACACCCTAGGGAAATCCTCCTGCAATGTGACCTTGATGTACGGATACGATTTGTCATCTCGCAGAAGGATGTTGAAGCGTGGGTTGTGCTCCTTTATCAGGTTCGATTCGAGAAGCAACGCCTCTACTTCGCTGTCGGTGACCAAGTAATCGGCGTCGGCCGCATGACGCATGAGCACGCGCGTTTTATCGGGCAGCGCTTCTGGAGGCTGCAGGTACGACCGAACGCGACCGCGCAGATCAGCGGCTTTGCCGACATACAGGACCGTACCGCCTTTATCTTTGAACAGGTACACCCCAGGCTTGCGGGGCAAACGGGCGACTTTCTCGCTTATCCGACTCATCACCCTACTCAAGTTACGCCCGCTGCGAGACAAGACCGAGAACGATCAAGCCTCCTGAAGCACTGGCCCCTCTGCCAGATAGATGACTTGCGAGTTACGATCGATCTCAGTCGTATCGGCTGGATTGACGATGTGGTCGCCGGTCTCCGGATTCCTGAGGCCGATCACCAATGCGCCAGAAGATTGCTTGACACGCTGGACGACGTCGCCAAACGATGTTGGGACCGGAATATCGGTGGGAAGCGAGGCGACAAAGATGCTGTGGGCACCAATCGTCGCGACCTGGCTCATGACCGATGCCGTTCCTGGCATCGACACCGCGTGGGACAGGAGCGAGAAACCTAGCCGGGTCGTCTCGATCACTTCGTCGGCACCGGCCGACATGGCGTGACCGACGTTTTCGCTATCGAGGATCTCGGCTGCGATGTACAGCGGCTCGCGACGCGGGTGAGATCCCTGATGGGCCAGCAAATAGGATCGAATCGTAAATGCCGTCAGGATCGTCGCCGCGTCCGCCTGTTGCGGTAACACGCCCCGCCGAGCCACCAGCACCGCCGCTCGGGCGTGTGTCAGGCGCGCCTTGTCGAGCTCGCTCTCCTTCGTCGGGTCCCCGTTCACCCACAGAAAATCAGGTGGCAGGTCTTCTGGCCGAGTGCCTTCGCTGAACAGTACCAGCGCGGTCTGCAAGGGATTGAACTCCTGCAGTAGCGAGTCTAGCAGAACCCGGGCACCAGCATCGTAACCACAGATAACAACATGACCGCTGTAATCGCTCACTCGAAACTGCTCCCTTCGAATTCTCACTACAACGCCTACCAAGGTGTTGCCAACGATCCCGGCAAACAAGGCCAGGTTTAACAGACCGGCGATCATCAGTACTCCCCCGATCATCCGGCCCAACGTCGTGACCGGGATGATATCGCCGAACCCAACCGTCGTGACAGTGACGAGAGCCCACCATATCCCGTCTCCAAGAGAATCAACTGTGGGATTCAAATCGCGCTCCACGAGCGTCAGCGTCGAACCCCCCAGCACAACTGTTACACCGAGCACGGCCAGGGCAAAGGTGAACAACAACGAGTTCTCGCGAAAGGCTCGCCCGAGCCCGCCGAAGGGGCGGCTGTAGCGAAAAAGTTCTGCCGTCCGAATCAGCCGCAGCAGTCGCAGTATGCGCAGCCCGCGCATGGCAGGCACCAGCGCTGCCACGGTAACGATATCGATAATGATCAAGGGTCTTACGCAGAAGCGGAGGCGACTCAGCACGTGCGTCCTGACTCGACCCATAACAGAGCGATCGAAGATCGTCAACTCCGGTGGCCGGAACGAACCAACCCTCAGCACCAACTCGATCGCGAACAACGTCAGAATGGCGCGGTCG